>JANRLE010000391.1:0-33084 GCA_033762895.1 Bryobacteraceae bacterium
GCCGGACATCCGCATCGAGGATCTGGAAGAAGGGGGCGCCGGCGTGCGGGCCCAGGCCATGAGCCCGAACGGCGATACGCTGCAGGACTTCCACTTCGTCAGCAGCCCCCGCGCGCTGCACGTGGTTAACGCGCCCAGCCCGGGCGCCACCGCCTCGCTCGCCATCGGCGAGGAGATTGCCACGATGGGCCTGAAGATGCTGGACTCCTAACGCGCCCGGCAGCCGGGATAGAATTTCACCGCCCGCATCAGCCCGTCCGATGCGGCGACGTCGATCTGTATGCGGTGCGGCAGACCGTCCTGTTTCAGGGTGCCGAAGTTGACCAGGTGCGCATCGCTCAACTCGCTAGTTAGCCTGCTCAATTGCAGAGAGACGCTGGAACCTCTGTCAATCAGCACCCGTCCACCGCTATCGGCGGCAAACTGGTGCAACGCACTGATTAGACCGACCTTTGACAGGCCGTCGCCTACCGGGATAACGTACATTGGCACAGCGGAGTTACGGACGCGTTGAAGCAGCGCATTCACATCACGTGGACCATGCGTATCGTAGGTATTCTCGCTTGCCGCGAATAATATGATGGCCTTGCGGCCATCCTGTCCGGAGAGCCGGTTCAGCGCGTCCTCAATTGCGTCGTAGAGCGCGGTACCGGAGCCGAGCGCCAATGGCGTACTGATTCGGTTCACGGCATTCTGGAGTGCGTTTACGTTGCGGACGCCTTCTTTGAAGTCCACGGTATCCTGCGAAAGGCGCACTCCGTTGTCCATATAGGTGACCAAGGCGCGCATCGAGACTGGCATCGAATTCACGAACTGTAGTCCGGCGTTCTTCATGAAATTCTGCCGGTCCGCCTGTGAGGCGCTAGTATGGAAAATCATCACCGCCGATAGCAGGCTTCCCGACTCCCGCGCCAGACGCAGGCTGCAGGGAACTACTGCGCTGTCCTCCCTGCAGGTCACTCCGCCATCGAACAGAGCGAGATTACTGGAGTTCGATGTGCTGATGGCCAGCCCGATGCGATTGATGGCCGATAGCGTCAGCGTGACAGCAGGGCAGGACTGTGTATTGACATCGTGAATCTGCGCGGTCGACACAACACCTCCAGCCGGTTCACCCGTCACCGCCACCGTAGCCGCAGCCGATGTTCCGCCACCCGGCGGCGGATTCACCACCGTGATCCGGTAGTCACCGGGCATGGCCACATCGGCGGCGCTCAATGAACCCTTGACGGCAAAAGGCGAAACAAATTCGGTGGGCCGTTCCTCCCCGTTCCAATACACCTTGGCCCCCGAACTGAAATTGGCGCCGTTCACCGTCACGTTGAACCGCACGTTGTAGCCGGCGGGAACCGGCCGCAAAGTGGCGGGAGCCACGGAACTGATCTGCGGCACCGCCGAGGCTGCCACCGCCACGCCGGTTCCGTTCAATTCCACGGTCACACGCGGGCGGGCCGGATCGCTGCTCTCAATCGCCAGCGTTCCCGATTGCGCCCCCAGTGCGGAAGGAGCGTAGCGCAGGGAGATCACCTGCTGGCGCCCGGGCTCCAACAACACTGGCAGCGAGGCCGGTGACAGCAGCGCGAAAGCCGGATTGCTCACAGGCAGCGCGTTGATGCTCAGCATCCCGTTGCCGGCGTTGCGCACCGTAACCGCAAGCGGGGGCGAACTCTGGCCAAGCGCCAGGCTGCCGAAGTTGACCACGGTGGGGCTCACCTCGATCACGGGCGCGAATGTCTGAAATCCGGCGCCGCGCAACTCCACGCGCAGAGTCGGCGTGGTGGGGTCGTTGGTGGCGATGTTGAGCGAGCCCGATTGCGCGCCGCCGGCAAAGGGAGAAAAACGGACGGCGATCACTCTTCCCTCTCCCGGCGCGACGCTAAAGTTGCCCGGGGAGACCGCGCTGAAGCGCGCGTTCAGCGTCGACAGTCCGTTAACCAGAAGGGGCGCCGTGCCTTCGTTGCGCAGCACAACCCCCAGTTCCCGGGTCTGTCCCACCTCCACCTGTCCGAACTCCAGCGCCGTGGTCAGCAGCAGCGCGTTCGGCACCTGGCGGTCAAACGCCGAGGCGCGCAGGCTCACCGCCACATTCGGGTTATCCGGATCCGAAGTTCCGATGGTCATGGCCGAGGACTCAGAGCCGGGGATCCGCGGCCGGTAGCGCACCGCCAGACCCTGCTGGACACCCGCTCGCACCCGCATCGGCAGCGGCTGGCTGATGAGAAACGGCTCGCCGGCAGTTTGTGGCGCCGTCACTTCCAACGGGCTGGCGCCGGTGTTTTCCATGAGCAGCAGCCGCTCACTGATCTGTCCCGTGGTGGCGTTCCCGAAACTCAGCGCCGCGTCGGCCAGCCGCACCCGCGCCGCCTGGGGGATCACCACAGCGGCCGATTCCCCCTGCCCGATGTCCAGCCCCGCGCTCGCCATTACGCGAAAGCGCACCGTGCCGGGAAGAAGATATTGCGTGTCCACGGCATAAGAGGGATCGCGCAGGTCCAGGGCCAACGGGATCCAGTTCGCCCCGTCATCGATCGAGTAAAACAGCGCGAAGGTGAGCGCGCGGCCCGCCGCATCCGACGCGGTCCACTCGAGCGTGCGCCTGCCGGTCCATTGCTCGCCCTCCTGGACAGCGGAGAGGCTCACCTCGGGGCTCTGGCCGCTGAACGACAGACTGGCCACCTCGGTATCGTTTCGCAGCAGCCGTACCGCGGTCACACCGGCAGCCGGAAGCCGGAACGCGAAGCTCGCCTCATCCGCGGTTTCGCGAAACGGAAAGAAGCAATGGCTGGTCTCGCCGCCGCCGGAGGTCACCACCAGGCACGCCTCGCGGGTGTTCTCAGACACCGGGGGCAGCACGGCGGACCGCGAACGGTAGGCGGGATCCAAACTGCCGGAACCATCGCGACCCACCTTGCCGCTGACGATCAGCGTGTCTTCTCTCAAAGCGCCCCTTGGTGAAGGCGGAGTAAGGGTGTAGGTGGCGGCATCGGAGGCCGAAAGCCACGGCATCGCCGTTATCCCTTCGCATCTTGCCGTGGCATTGGCGCGCGAAGAGGGAACCATTCTCGCCGCCAGCGGATCATAACCGGGCTGGCCGATCGTGGCCTCACAACCCCCGCTCACGGGCGAACTCACCATCTGCTGGAAGAGCAGTCTCTGGCTCTCAAAGGCCGCCGGCTGCTCCACAATCCACGCCACCCGATCATTGACGGACCGCGCCGCCACGTCCGAGGCCTGTGTCCCGCGCGGCAGCCAGCCGACCACAAAGGAGGTTTGAAGCGCGCTGTCTTCCAAAAACAGCCTCCACTTACGCAGCAGATTTAACAGACCCTGCCCGCCGGAAGCCTGCGCCACGCCATCCGTCCAGATCAGCGGCGGCGCGGGAACATCTTCATAGGACAGCCGCCCATCGGCCAGCGGCATCAGCCGCCGCGCCAGACCCTGGTGCTGAAATCCGGCCGCCGGGCACTCGGCGGTAATACAAACGGGCAGCCACGCCACTCGAAAGTCCTCCATCGGGGCCGCGGCGAACCGCACTTCCAACTGCCGGTTGTTGTTGTCGGCCGGGCCTTCCACCGTTCCGGGCGCCAGACGCAGTTCGGCGCGCAGTTCCAGGCTTCCGGCAAGCGTCCAATCGGCGGGAAGGATAAAATCGAGGGAATGAAGCGGGTTCTCGCGGTCTGGCTCCAGACTGGCGGTAATCACGCCATTGATGGCCCGCAACGGGGACCCGGCCAACTCCGCTCCGCCGCGAAATCCGCGGAGGAAGATGCTTGCGCCTGTCACCAGATTCTCCGGGCGGCCCTGCTGGCGCAAAAAGGCGCGCACGGCGGTGGCCTTGCCGGCGATCAGAGGCACGCTCTGATCGTCGTCTTGAATGGTTTGCACCACCTCAAGCCTGCTGATGCTGAGATCGGGCGGGAAATTGATTTGGGCCTGCAGGGAAAAGATCGGAGCAAATAGAAAGAACAATCGCATGGTTGGAAAGCCTGGTTCTAGAACTGTCATTCTATTCTGGCACTTTCGGCTCCCCGGCTTGGGCCTGCCTGCCATGCTAAGCTATCCCAGATATTATGCGGAGGAGTTCGTTTCTCATCGGAATCGCCGGTCCGTCCTGCGCCGGCAAGGGTGAAATCTGCCGGTGGGTGTCCCGTGCGCTGGAAGCGCCGGTGCTCCAGTTGGACTCCTACTACCATCCACTGGATCATCTCACCGAGGCCGAACGCGCCGTAAAGAACTTTGACGAACCGGCGGCGCTCGATGAGGATCTGCTGGTGAGGCACATGCGGATGCTGGCGGCCGGGGAAACGATCGAGCAGCCGGTGTATGATTTTGCGCGGCATACGCGGGCGGCGCAACCGGTCCGGCTGACCCCGGCCGGATTCGTCATCGTGGAGGGCCTGTTCACGCTGCATTGGGAGCATGTGCGGGCGCTGCTGGCGGCATCCATCTTCATCCACGCCCCGGATGAGATCTGTCTGGCGCGCCGGCTGGAGCGGGATCAACGCGAACGCGGGCGATCCGCCGAATCCATCATCGCGCAGTACGAATCCACCGTCCGCCCCATGCGCCACCGTTACATTGAACCGGCGCGCGGCCATGCGGGCCTGGTTCTGGACGGTACACGGCCGGCGGAGGAAAACGCCCGCTGCGCCCTGGGCTACATCGATTCGGTGTTGGCTGGAGCTACAGCAGGTCCTCGCGCTTTCGCCGCTCAAGCATCTTGACCAGATCGCCTACTTCCTGCGCCCGGTTGCGGTCGGCGATCAGCAGAGCGTCGGGAGTATCGACAACCACCAGATCATGCACGCCCAGCAGCGCCACCAGTTTGCCGCCCGCATCCACGTAGTTGCCCGTGCTTGCTTCGATCAACGCCTCAAACCGCGAGGCATTGCCGGCGGCATCACGGCTCTGCAGTTCGTAGACGGCGTTCCAGGATCCGACATCGTTCCATCCGATGTCGTCGGTGGCCAGCCCCACCACGTTCTTCGCTTTCTCCATGATGGCGAAGTCAATGGAGATGTTTTCGCACAGCGGGAAGATCTCAGCGAGCTTTTTCGCGAAGTCCCTTCTGGCAAAAGCGGGCAGCCCGGCCAGCAGCGAAGCGGTGCGCGGCAGGTGCGCGCGCAGGGCATCGAGAAAAACCGAGGCTCGTCCGAAAAACATGCCCGCGTTCCAGCAAAACACGCCGGCTTCAAGAAACGCCTCCGCAGTCGAGCGGTCCGGCTTCTCGCGAAAACTCACCACCGGCACCGCGCGCACATCGCCGGCCTTGAAACCCTTCGGGAACTCGATGTAGCCGTAGCCCGTCTCCGGCCATTTCGGCTGAATGCCCAGAATCGCCAGATCGCCCTTTTCGGCCGCCTTAAAGCCGGGCCGCACCATACGCAGAAAGCGCGAAGGCCGGGTGATGTAATGATCGGCGGGGAACACGCCCATCACCGCGTCCGGGTCGATGGAGTGCAGGATATGCGCGGCAAGCCCGATGGCGGGGGCGGTATTGCGCTGGGCCGGCTCGGCCAGGACCTGCTTTTTGGGCACCTGCGGCAACTGCCGCCGGATCTCGTCCAGCAGAAAATCGTTCGTCAACACCCAGATACGTTCGGGAGGAAGCAGCGGCTTCAGCCGCTCCACGGTCTGTTGGATCAGCGTCCCCTGACCGAAAAACTCCAGCACCTGCTTTGCCCGCGCGCGGCGGCTGCGAGGCCAGAATCGGGTCCCCCGGCCTCCCGCGAGAATGAGGCCGTAATAGTTTGTTGCCGGCATAGAGCCTATTGAATCTGCTGCGCCCGGATCAGCATGAAGGTCCGCTTCCAGCGAGTCTTGGTGAAGAAATTCTGCGCCAGGTCCAGCACGTGATCGAGGCCGATGGCGGGATTGGCCAGCCGTTCTGTCGGTGCGTCGTAGCTCCAGTAGATGATCAACGGCTTGCCGATGATGTTCTCGCGCGGCACAAAGCCCCAGTAGCGCGAATCCAGGGACTCATCGCGGTTGTCGCCCATGGCGAAATAGCTGTTGCCGGGCACTACCAGTTCGTTGTTGGCGACGTGCTTTTCCAGCATTTCGTCGGCCATGCCCAGCAGACGCACGTTCGGAACGGAAGGAAAATTGTCGCGATAGGAATCGATGTATTCGGTCCGATGCACCTTGTAGGGTTCATCGAGCGCCTTGCCGTTCAGATAGAGCTGCTTGTTCTCGATGCGAATGCGGTCCCCTGGCACTCCGATCACGCGCTTCACGAAGGTCTGGCGGATGTCCACCGGGTAACGGAACACGATGATGTCGCCGCGCTTCACGTCCTTGTAAGGCAACAGGTGCTTGCTGAGGGAGCCCGACGGCGAATAGGCGAGCTTGTCCACCAGCAGGTGGTCGCCAATCAGCAGCGTTTCCTTCATCGATCCGGTAGGAATGACGAAAGCCTGCACGAGCGTCGTGGTGCCGAAAAGCAACAGGAGAATGGTGACCGTCCATTCCGCGATGGCCCCCCTGGGCTGTTCTTTCTTGGCCGCCGTCGCCGGAGCCGGAGTTTGTTCATTCACTGTAACGTCGGTGTTCACGGGAAATCCTCAGGAACTCACAATTCTAGCAATTCAAACCCGGTTCAGCCCGCGAACCGGCGCAGCCGCAATACTTCCACGAACGACACGAAGATATTGACGAGACCCAGGCCTGACACTGTTCCACGGAAATAGGCATTCATCCAGAGCTGCTGCGCCGCCGGGGTCCAGGTGGCGAAGAAGTTGCGTTCCCAGAAATCGGTCCAGGGAAACACCAGCAGGAAAACGCCGAGTTCGAAACAGAAGATGGCGAACAGTACGGCGCCCACCTTGTGATACCAGCGGTAGTGGGGCCGGGCCACCGGTTCGGGCTGGCCGAAGGGAGGGTGCGTCTGGGGACTCAGTGACATGCATCCCCCGCGGTGGAAAATAGCGGCAGTTGCCTTACCGGCTGATAGCTCATCCGGTGTTGTGGCGTAGGGCCATGGCGCATCAGCGCGTCCAGATGTTCCGCCGTCGGGTAGCCCTTGTGCCGGGCCAGGCCGTACTGCGGATAGACAGCGTCCCAGTGGCGCATGCAGGCGTCCCGGTCCACCTTGGCCAGGATGGAGGCGGCGGCAATCGTGGGACAAAGCGCGTCGCCGTGGATGATTCCGCGTTGGGGCAGGGGCAGATCGACTTCGACGGCGTCGATGAGGAGAAAATCGGGTCCGGGGCGAAGTTGCTCAATGGCGCGGCGCATGGCCAGGCGCGAAGCCTGGAGGATGTTAATGCGGTCGATTTCGCCGGCTTCAGAAACGGCCACGGCCCACGCCACGGCGCGCTCACGAATGCGCAGGGCCAACTCCTCGCGGCGTTGGGGCGCCAGTTGCTTGGAATCGCGCACACCACGAACGGGCGCGTCCTCGCTCAGGATCACGGCGGCGGCGAACACGGGTCCAAAGAGCGCCCCGCGTCCGGCTTCGTCGGCTCCCGCGATCAGGCGGAAACCTTCCTTACGAGCGGCCCGCTCATAGGTGTTTCGAATTGTCCGCGTCTTTACCGCTGCCACGGCGGTTGCCGTTATTCGCGTTCTTTCAGGCGCGCGGCCTTACCGCGAAGCCCGCGCAGGTAGTAGAGCTTGGACCGCCTCACCTGGCCGGTACGGATCAGCTTGATGCTATCGATCACCGGTGCGTTGATGGGGAAGATGCGCTCCACGCCATGGCCGAAGCTGACCTTGCGGACCGTGATGTTCTCACCCATTCCGCTGTTCTTGCGGGCAATGACAGTCCCTTCAAAGGCCTGCAGCCGTTCTTTTTCGCCTTCGCGAATTCTCACCTGAACGCGGATCGTGTCGCCGATCCGGAATTCGGGAATATCAGTGCGTTTGTTGTTGTTGACGACCTTCGCCAGCAGTGCGTTCATCATGACACGGTACCTCGGTGCGCAAATATTTCATTCTAGCGAACTTTTGTTGCCCCCGCTGGGCTGTTTTCCGAGCCGCTCCAGCAGGTCCGGCCGGCGGCGCGCCGTTTTGTCCAGCGCGGCCCACCGCCGCCATTTTTCGATCTCCGCATGGTTGCCGTTGAGCAGAACCTCGGGCGCCTTCCAGCCCCGGAAATCCGCCGGCCGTGTCCACTGCGGGCAGTCCAGAATCCCTTCGGAAAACGATTCCCTCACCGACGACGCTTCGTTTCCCAAAACGCCCGGCACCAGCCGGGAAACACAATCGATCACCACGCAGGCGGCCAGTTCGCCACCGCTCAGCACAAAATCGCCGATCGACAACTCGTCGTCGGCAAGGTGCTCCCCCACCCGCTCATCGACGCCCTCATAGCGCCCGCAAATGAGCAGAATCTCTTCGACGGCGCTCAGTTCCCGCGCCACCGCCTGATCAAAGAGGCGACCCTGCGCACTCAGCAGTACTACCTTGCGTTGAGCCGTCCGTTGGGCAACGCGCTCAGGCCATATCGATTCCACCGCCTCAAAAAGCGGCTGGGGCTTCATCAGCATCCCTTCGCCGCCGCCGAAGGGCCGGTCATCGACGGTCTTGTGGCGGTCATGAGTCCAGTCACGCAGATTGTGGATTCGTACGGCCACCTTGCCGGCCTCAATCGCCTTGCCGACCACGCCGAATTTCAAAGGCCCGCTAAAGAAATCCGGAAAAATCGTCAGCACATGGAACGTCACGATTCCAGTTCTTCCAGTCCCTCAGGCAAATCCACGACGATGCGCCTGGCTGCGGTATCCACTTCCAGGCAGATTGCCTTCACCAGCGGCACCAGCAGCGGATCCCGGCCGGGGCGCTCCACTTCCAGCAGCACCGGGCCGCCGCAATCCATCCAGTTGGAAACCAAGCCCACTTCGACGCCCGATCCTCGCTTGCTCACGCGGCATCCCAGCAGATCCTCGTAGTAATATTCGCCGTTGGGGGGCGGGGGCCGGTCTTCCATGGGAATCCGCACCTCGCAGCCACGAAGACGTTCCGCATCGGACATCGAATCGACGCCGCGGAACTTCAGCACCAGGCGCCCGTCGTGAACCCAGACGGCTTCGAGTTCCACACGCTCCCCCGCCGGGAATAAATGCACCCGGGGGAATCGGAGAAAACCGCCGGGATCTTCCACCGTACCGTCGGCCACAACCTCACCCTTCAGCCCGCGCGGACGGGCGATACGGGCGAGGGTGAACCACTCCGGCACCAGCGTCTACTCGAGAATCTCCAGCGTAAAACGCCGGTTCATTTTCATCCCGGTGGCGCCCAGCAAGGTCCGGATGGCCCGCGCCGTCCGTCCCTGCTTGCCGATCACCTTGCCGAGGTCGCTGGGGGCGACCCGCAATTCCAGCACGGTGACCTGCTCACCGGCCACCTCGCGCACAACCACTTCCTCCGGGATGTCCACCAGAGCTTTCGCGATTTCTTCAACTAACTCTTTCATCCCCATAAGAAGTGTACTCCTCCAAGGGCCTACGCGGCCGGGGCGGGCGCCGGATTGCTTCTCAGCAGCCGCGCCACAGTGGCCGAAGGCTGTGCGCCGGACTTCATCCAGTAGGAAATCCGTTCATGGTTCAAATTCACAGCGGCGGGTGTGGTGACCGGGTTGTAGTGGCCCACTACTTCCACGGCCCGGCTGTCGCGCGCGCGCTCCTTTTGGATGACCACCACACGGTAGGTCGGCTTTTTCTTGGCGCCAAATCGGGCCAGACGGATCATCAACATGTCAGATCGTACTCCTCAAATCTCTCTACTCTTTACTGTAACGGAAACTTAAATCCGCCGCCCAGGGGCGGGAATTTGAATTTGCCCATTTTCTTGCCCATCATGCCGCCCGAAAACGTTTTCATCATCTTGCGGGCCTGGCCATACTGCTTCAAAAGCTGATTCACATCCTGCACCGACGTGCCGCTGCCCACCGCGATGCGGCGGCGGCGCGAACCGTTGATGATCATGTGATTGGAACGCTCCTCGGGCGTCATCGAATCGATGATCGCCACGATGCGCACCAGTTCCTTCTCGTCCACCTTGGCGTTCTTCAGTTCCTTGCCGAGGGGCCCCAGTTGCGGGATCATCCCAAGCAGCGATTCGAGCGGCCCCAGCTTGCGCAGTTGCTTGAGCTGATCGCGGAAGTCCTCCAGCGTGAATTCGTCGTCCAGCAGCTTGCGCTGCATCTCTTCGGCTTTCTTCTGGTCGATGTTCTGCTCGACTTTTTCGATCAGAGAAAGCACGTCGCCCATGCCCAGAATGCGCTAGACGGCGCGATCGGGGTGGAACGACTCAAACGCGTCGGGCTTTTCGCCGATGCCGACAAACTTCAGCGGTTGACCGGTCACGGTGCGGATCGACAGCGCCGCGCCACCCCTGGCATCGCCGTCCATCTTCGTCAACACCACACCGGTGATGCCCAGCCGCTTGTGAAATTCATCGGCCGACTTCACCGCGTCCTGCCCCGTCATCGCATCGGCGACAAACAGGATTTCAACCGGGTTCAGCAGTTCTTTCAACTCGGCCAGTTCGCTCATCAGTTGATCGTCGATGTGCAACCGCCCGGCCGTGTCCACCAGCAATACGTCGCGATTGCTCTGCACCGCCTCACGCCGCGCCGAACGCGCCAGTTCCACCGGCTTGCCCGCCTCGTCGGCCGAACCATCGTAAACCGGGATGGCGATGTCTTTGGCGATGACGGCAAGCTGCTGACGGGCCGCCGGACGGTAAACGTCCACCGACACCATCATCGGCCGGTTGCCCTGCTTGGTAAGATACTTCGCCAGTTTTCCTGTGCTGGTGGTCTTGCCCGATCCCTGCAATCCCACGATCATGATCACGCTGGGGGGCTCATTGGCCAGCCGCAGCTTGGATTGATGGCTGCCCAGAACCTTGATCAGCTCATCGCGAACAATCTTGACCACCTGCTGGGCCGGCGACAGAGAAGAGAGCACCTCCTGGCCGAGAGCTTTCTCCTTCACGGCCTCCATCAATTGCTTGACGACGCGGAAATGCACGTCGGCCTCCAGGAGCGCAACGCGAATTTCCTTCAGCGCCGCCTCCATGTTTTCGGCCGTGAGTTTTCCTTCGCCGCGCAGGTTTTTGAAAACGCGCTGCAGCTTATCTGAAAGGTTCTCGAACATGGGAGGAGATGTGTGCGGGGACGGCTGGTGACCGCAACTTCTTCTAGTCTACGATCCCTATTATACGCACACCCGATGGCGCGCCGCGCGGACGGGAGGTTCGCGTTTGGCCGGAAGGGGCGGGCTAGGCCCCGCCCATGGCCCGGAGCGAGTCGTTTACCTTGCTCCAGATGTGGGATAAAGAGCTGGAGTACTGCGATGGCAGAGCCCCGTAGACGAGCAATGCCACCGACGCCACCAGCATCGAGTATTCGATCAGGTCCTGTCCGCGCCTGTCGCGCCACAGCCGCCTTATCCCGGAGTACGTGCGATGGAAGAATGCCTTGTTCATGTCTTGGGCTTCCTTTGCCTACTCCAATAGTGCGGGAATGGGGACGCCGTCTCAAGCCGCAAAATGCCCTAGGCCATTTTCCTTTCGCCTTAGGCTCTTTGCCGTAAACACCGTCCCCCAATCGTCATGGGTTACTCTGGTTCGGTAACCGTACCACGCTCAGACCGCGCAGCGTCAGCGTATCCCCGGTCGGCCCCGCCATCTGCCCCAGCACGTCCACCAGCATGTCCGCTCCGGGCGTCACCGATCCGCTTCCGGCGCCCGACAGAAGCGCTGACGCCCCGCCCCATACCGTGGAACTCCAGTACATGACCGCGCCTTGCGGAACCGCGTCGGCACGCCCCGCCGAGGCCGTTTCGAGAGCGCTGCCGGCGCCTGTCACCATCGTCACGCCGCCCCATTTCACCACGAAGCTGAACCCTTCGGCCGACCCCTCGTGAGTGAGATGGAACTTCACCTCAAACCGGTCGCCCGAGCGCACCAGCGCCGCCGGCACCCGGCACCGTCCCAGTAATGCCTGCGTCGTCGAACTGGTGCCAGTGCCGCCGATCGAGCAGATCACCTGCGGCAGGCTGTGCGTCTGGCCGCCTTCCACCATGCGGCGCGCCTGCTCAGTGGTATTGAGCCAGGCGTCGCCGTCGACCACCGGGGTGGGATCGGTGGATGAGCCGGTTTCCCGCCATCCGGCCTTGGTTGCGGTGGTCCGCGCTTTCACCGACAGCGCATCCAGCGATCCATCCGGGGAAAGGAAGGCCACGTCGGCCCCCACCGTGTCCTGCCAGCGCTGCAAGGCGTTGCTCTGCTGATCCTGTCCGGCGCGTACGGTCAGCGTCGTACGCCCCTCGCCGGCGGCGGCATCGTAAACCGTCAGCGTGGCGCTGGGGTTGCCGGACCCAATGCCCATCCGGCGCGAAGCATTGTCCCAGGACAGACGGCTGTTGTTGTGCGCCAGATTGCCGGTGCCGTCCACGAAGGGAATCGATCCGGCAGGGAATCCCGTGAACAGACAGGTATTCCACACCGCATCGGATCCGTTCGAGGTGAGACAGCGGTTGGCGGCGCCCAGTGCCAGCCGCGACCACAGAGTCGGCGAAGTGCCCTGGGCGACAATCAGGTCGCCACGCACGCCCGAGCCTGGATTGGCGTCAAAGTGGGAACCGCTGAGCAGGCCGTGACCCGAAGGCGTGCGCGCGTCCGTAAGACGAGGGTCGCCGTCGGTGACGTAGCGGTTGGCATTGCCCGGTGTGCCGGTTGTGCCCAACAGCGCCGACTTCTGATCGGGCGTCGGATCATTCTGGTTGGAATGCGTAGGAAAGTTAAGGGCCAGCTTTGTCTCTGAGATCGCCGCCGTGGCGGCGACATGCAGATTCGAAACGGCTCCCGGAGCGAGCGAGGGCGACGGGAAGTAGCCGGTCAGCGCGCCGCCGGCCTGCCCGGTCACTCCGCCGCTTTGTCCCAGCCGGTAAACGGCCTGCAGGACGTCGGCGGGCTGAGGCACCGAAGCGGAAGTAAACGTCACCGTGTTGTTGACCAGCGAGTAGTCCGTTCCCGGCTTCTGCAGCACACCGTTGCGGTAAAGCTGCAGGCTGGTGGCCGGCGCCGGCGCATCAGCAAGTGTGAAGACGGTGTTGGACCCGTTGATCAGCCCGGCCGGAGTCTCAGCGTCCACGAACACAGCGCCAGCGCCGCCGCCGCCCTCGCCACATGGTCCGGTTGTGCCGTCCACCTTCACGCAGTCAGTAGGCTGGCCGTTTGCCGTTTCCAACTCACCGCTGGAGTTGATGACCGCCACGCCGCTGGGGACAAAGCCGATTCCCTTGCGCGCCCGGGCGGCAAGCTCATCGGCCAGCCCGGTAACGTCGGTGATGGTAACCTGCCCGGCCAGACCCACAGAGGCCGCGGCGCCGGCCACGGGCGGACCCGCCAGGCGGATATCCCGCAGCTTCAGGGCCGTGGTGCTCGGCCGGACGGCCCAGTATTCCACGGTCTGCAGCCGGCCGTTGATCGTGTACTTGACCAGGTAATATGCACCCGCCGATGCGGTTGTCGTCGGCGTAAGGTTGACCTTCAGGACGCCGCCCACGACGCGGACGGTTTTGCTGTAGGCGGCAATGGATGTGGCGTCGGCGGCGAGAAAGCTCCGCCATTCGATGACGGCCAGGCCGTCGAACCGCTGCCCGTCGGCGCGGTAAATCGTGTCCTCAATCGTCGTGAGTTGCGGCTGCGCCAGCAAGGCTGTACAAAACGCTCCGGCCAGCAGAAACACACTGCGGGCGGCAATTCGGTGTTCAGACATCAGAATCCTCCAGGCAATTCGTTCCCGGATCTCCGCGCCGCCCGTCCGGCAGGCGGATCAGGGGCGGCTCACGGCTCACATTCAGGGGCCGGATCGGGTCCAGGGCAGCGGGTTCGGATAAGTAAATCCGCTGTCAGGAATCTACACCGGCTTAGCGCACCACTGCCCGCAACAGCGCCCTTGCGCAACCCAGTAAGTTCTTTAAGAAAGAAACGGTTACCTGCTGTCCGGGAAAATAAAAAACGTGTGTGACCGTTAACCGGCCAATGTCTGAAAACGCGCAACGGGACGGCGGGAGGACCAGCGCCCGCCGGCCCTCCGCCCGTTTGCCATAATGGGGGAGAGCACGGGCGCGTAGCTCAGTTGGATAGAGCACCTGCCTTCTAAGCAGGGGGTCGCAGGTTCGAGTCCTGCCGCGCCTACCAGCCTGTCCGCCCGCCTTTTGCCATAATGGGTTTCCGATGACGGCTCCGGCGTGGCAACGAGTGAAGGGCCTTCTCGCCGAAGCGCTCGATCGCGATGGACCGGCGCGTGCCGCTTTCCTCGACGCCGAATGCGGCGAAGATTACGCTCTGCGGCGCGAAGTGGAAACACTTCTGGCCGCCCACGAAGGCGCCGGAGCATTTCTCGATACGCCCGCGCAATTTCCTCAAACCCTCAATCAACTCGGCCCCTACCGCATCGAGCGTGTACTTGCCGAAGGCGGCATGGGCACCGTCTACGAAGCCGTACGCGACGAGGCGGGCATCCGTCTTCGCGTCGCGATCAAAGTGGTCCGCTGGGGACTGACCAATCCCAAACTCATCGAAAACTTCCGCGTCGAACAGCAGATCCTCGCCCGCCTCGCTCACCCCGGCATCGCCCGCCTGATCGACTGGGGAGAAACGCCCGACGCCAGGCGCTACGTCGTGATGGAGTTCGTTGAGGGCATCCCCGTGGACGCCTTCTGCGAGCAGCACGGCCTCAACATCCGCCGCCGCCTTGAGTTGTTCCTGCAGATTCTGGACGCCGTGGCCTACGCTCATCAGAACTTCGTCGCCCATGGCGACATCAAACCCAGCAACATTCTGGTGACACCCGCGGGCCACGCCAAACTGCTGGACTTCGGCATCGCCCGCCTGCTGAACGAAAAGGAAGACGCTCCCGCAATCACCCAGGCATTCACTCCCGCCTATGCCAGCCCCGGACAATTGCGCAAGGAGCCGCTCACCGTCGCCAGCGATCTTTATGCCCTGGGGGTGCTGCTGTGCCGCATTCTCTCCGGCGGCGAGCCCCATCAAATCACCGGCACGTCGAGGGAAGAGATGCTGGCCGAACTGCTGGCCCAGGCCCCGCGCACGCCTTCCATGATCGCGCCCGGCCGCGGCATCAGCCGGGAACTCGATGCCATCGTTTTGAAGGCGATGGCGCCGGACGCCGCCTTGCGCTACCGAACCGTAAACGGCCTGATGGATGATGTGCGCGCCTACCTGGATTGCCGCGTGGTCAAGGCGTACTCGGAAAGCCGCCTCTATCGCATCAAAAAATCACTCTCCAGGAATCGGACCGCCACCGCGGCGGGTGTACTGCTGTTTGCCGCGCTCACCGGAGGCGTCGGCGCCGCGCTGTGGCAGGGGCACATCGCCCAGCGGCGTTTTGACCAGGTTCGCAATCTCGCCCGCTATGTCGTCTTTGATCTGAATGACGCGCTCGCCGAAATGCCCCAATCCACTGGCGTGCGGGCCCAGGTGGTGAAGAGGGCCATTGGTTACCTCGACCAGCTTCGCGCCGAAGGCGGCGGCGATGAAGAGTTGCGCCTGGAAGTGGCGGGTTCTTATCTGCGCCTGGGCGATGTGCAGGGCAGGCCCTCAAGCCCGAACCTCGGCGATACCGCGGGCGCTCTGGAAAGCTACCGCAAGGCGATCGTTCTGTTTGAGGATCTCACCGGCGGCCGCCACCGGGTACGGGCGCAGTCTCAACTGATCAGCGCCTACATGCGCTATTCGGCGGTACTGAAAGCCGCGGGCGATTTCCACACCGGCCTGGAGCATGAGCAGAAGGCTCTGGAAATGAACCTTGCGCTGCTGCGTGCTCAGCCGCGCGACAGCGCCCGCCTCTTCTCGGTGGCATACAACTATACCCTGCTGGGAGCAACGCTCTGGCACCTGGGCCGCTGGGACGAGGCACTCACGGCGCGCCGCAAGTCATTGGAGTTGTACCGGCAGGTGGTAGCCGCCGATCCGGAAAGCGCCGCCCGCCAGGAAGGGCTGGCCGTGGCGTTGAACCGTGTCGCCCTCGCCGAACTGCAGAAAGGCAATTCCTCCGCCGCCATCCAGGCGCAGTCACAGGCGCTCGATATCTCGCGCTCGCTGGTACAAAAACAGAAGAGCAGCCTGCCGATTCGCAGAGGCCTGGCTACTTCGGAACACTACATGGGATATGTGCTTACGGAGGCGGGCCAGCCCGCCCGGGGCAGGACGCATCTGGAAACGGCCGTGCTGCTGCGACGGCAAATCGTGAAGGAAGATCCCAGGGACGTGCGCAACTGGAGCTTCCTCGCCACTCACCAATGGCAGCTCGCGCGTTGTCTGCTGAGGCTTGGCAACAGGGCCGATGCGCTTGGCCGGGCCGGCGACAGCCTGGCATTGCGGCAAAAGCTTTCAGCCAACGATCCGATGAACGCCGGGGCCCGCGCCGAAGTTGCCCAATCGCTCACCACGCTGGGCGATGTCTATGCGGCTCTAGGCGAAGGGGCAAAAGCGACCTCGGCGTATCGCGAAGCCGCCGTGGTCTACCGGGAAGTTCACGCCAAAGGGCAACTGGCAGCCATCGAGGTGGCCGAACTGGACAGAGTCTCCGCCCTGCTCAAATCAGCCGCGGACCGTTCCCGGTAGGAAACCGTCCGCGGCCTTGTCTCAGACTGCTCTTCACCCAGATACGCGAAAAATTGAGCCCTACCGGCTCAATGCCCGCTAGGCTTCATTGTCCATGGCGCGTTTGCGCCTCCCAATGAAACTGATCGCAATCAATCCGCCGCCGATCAGGATACAAGCCTCGGGCTCCGCATCCTGGGCGGCTCTGTCCTGGCGGGGCGCGGCGCCGAGCGGGGATATGAGCAGCGCCATCACTGTGAAAAGTCCCGCGCACCTCAAAGGAGTGCGCAACATTGCCTGCATGGTCTCAGCGTACCGGAGTGTGATGCGCCGTACTATCGGACAAAGGTACCGATTCCCCTCAGGTATCTCAGTCGGGTTAGGTTGATCCCCCGGTACCGGCCTAGTATGGGCTGATCGAGTGGAACTGCGGCGCCTCCACCTCATGACCAAGGATCTTTTCCACTTCCTTCTTCAGTGGCCCCACCGATTTGGCGAATACCATCTTGTAAGCCTGGCAGAAATGATCCAGATCTTCGAACCGCCCGTTCACCGCATGCCGCGACTTCGGACACCCTCCATGGCAAATCGCCTGATACTCACACACCTGGCACTCCGGATGGGGCAGCGTCTTGGTCTTGGCGAACGAATAGCGGCGCTGCTTGCGGGCGATCTCGGTCCACGAATCCAGGTTGATATTGCCCAGCCGCCAGTCCTTCTCGACGAAAAAATCGCAGGGGTAGATGTCGCCGTTGTACTCCACCACCACGTAGCTGTCGCATGTCTCATGCATGGTGCAGCTTCCCGGCTTCTGCCCGGCCAGCGCCTCGGCGATATTGTCGAAGAAACGGATGCGTATCTTACGCCGCTGCGGCCACCACAGGTCGAAGGTTTCGCACATGAACCGGCCGTATTCTTCGGCGTTCACGGTGAACGGCAGCGGCTTGCCCTCGGCGTCGAACTCCGAAAGCGGGATGTACTGGATGTTGTCGATGCCCAGATCGGTGAAGTACCTGTAGATTTCCTTCGGCTTGTTGATGTTGGCCTGGCTGAGCACGCACAGGACGTTGAAGTCCACTTTTTCTTTCTGCATCAGCTTCAGCGACTGCATCACGCGTTTCCAGGTGCCGTGGCCGGCCTTGTTGAAGCGGTAGAGGTCGTGCAGGTCCTCCGGCCCGTCCATGGAAAGCCCGATGAGGAAGTTGTATTCCTTAAACAGCGCGCACCATTCCTCGTCGATCAGCATGCCGTTGGTCTGCAGCGCGTTGCTGACGTTGTGCCCATCGCGGCCGCGGCTCTTCTGCAGTTCCACCAGCCTGCGGAAAAACGGCAGCCCCGCCAGCGTGGGCTCACCGCCCTGAAATGCAAAAACGCTGTTCGGGTATGAGTAGAACAGGAACGTATCCACCAGCCGTTCCAGCGTTTCGTCGGTCATGCGGCGCTGCGGCAGCGATTTATATGGATCGGCCTCGCGGTCAAGATAGAAGCAGTAGGCGCAATCGAGATTGCAGACCGCCGATGCCGGCTTGATCAACAGGCTGGTGATGCGTGGCGTTGTGCCCAACGAAACGGGCAGAAGCCCTTCTCCATACATTGGGAATAAACTGTTCCCATTCGTCATGTTTCCGAGTGTACCATCAGTTCATGGCGATTCCGGATGTTCTCGCCTTCATTCGTTCCGAACTGGAAAAACGCGCTACTCGAGAGCACCGCGAAGGCCTGTGCCGCTACTTTAAAGAGCCCGTGGACCCGTATGGGGTGCGCGCCGCCGATGTGAAGAAGGTCGAACAACAGGCCGCGCGAATCGTGCGCAAATGGCCGGTGGCCGATCGCAACAGACTGTGCGGCGAACTGATGAAAAGCGGGCGTCTGGAAGAGAGCACGATCGTCGTCTATCTCTACGCGCGTTTCGCCAAACAGTGCGCCGGGTGCGAATTCAAACTGTTCGAGCGGTGGATTGACCGCTATACCGGAAACTGGGCCACCTGCGACGGTATTGCCTCAAAACTGGTGGCCGCTTCGATCGCCAATGATCCGTCGCTGATCGCCCAACTCACCGCCTGGACGGGGTCGAAGAACCGCTGGAAACGCCGCGCCGCCGCCGTTTGCCTCACCTGGGAGGCTCGCAAAGGACGCCACACCGCGCAAATCCTCGCCCTTGCCGCGCGGCTGATGTTGGATGATGATGAAATGGTGCAAAAAGGGACTGGCTGGCTGCTGAAGGAGACCTATCCGCCGCGGCCCGCAGAAACGATGGACTTCCTGCTTCGTTGGAATGACCGGGCTCCCCGCCTCACGCTTCGCTACGCCGCTGAGAAGATGACGGCCTCCGATAGGGCGAAGGTGCTCGGCCGATGAGCCTGGAGCAGGAACTGCGGGACAAGCTCCGCCGTATTGAAGCCCTTTATGCCGGCGCCACCACGCCTGGAGAGCGTATGGCCGCCGCCGCCGCGCTGGACCGCATCCGCAAGCGCCTGGAGGAGGCCGGCCGCGTCGAGACTCCCATCGAATATAAGTTCACGATGGCCGATGAATGGTCACGGAAACTGTTCGTCGCCCTGTGCCGGCGCTATGGCCTTAAACCCTACCGCTACACGCGCCAGCGTTACACCACCGTGATGGTGCGCGCTCCCAAGAGCTTCATCGACAAAACCCTGTGGCCCGAGTTCCAGGAGATCCAGGCAGCGCTCCAGCGTTACCTGCTGGAGGTCACTAACAGGATCATCCAGGAGGAAGTGTTCGGCAACTCCACAGAAGCCGACGAACGATGACCCGCCTCGTGGAGCCAGCCGCCATCTTTCTGGGTGCTTTCCTTTTGTTCCAGGTGCAGCCTCTGATGGGCCGCTTTATCCTGCCGTGGTTCGGCGGCAGCCCTTCGGTGTGGACCGCCTGCATGCTGTTCTTTCAGGTGCTGCTGCTGGCCGGCTACGGCTATGCGCATTGGCTGGCCACTTCGTTAGGCGGCCGCTGGCAGGGCACGCTGCATGCCGCCGTGCTCGCCGCTTCGCTCGCTGTGCTTCCGGTGGACCGGTTACTGGTGAAGCCGGCCAGCATGGATCAGCCGACCGTGGCCGTACTCGGGATCCTGACGGTGAGCGTGGGACTGCCGTTTTTCCTGCTTTCGGCCACCGGCCCCCTGATCCAGCGATGGTCGCGCCTCGAGTCTCCCTACCGGCTCTACGCCTATTCCAACGCCGGGTCGCTCGCCGGATTACTGGCCTACCCGTTCGTGATCGAGCCGGCGATGGCGCTGCATACGCAGGCAGTGGTGTGGTCCACGGTGTACGGCGTGTTCGCATTGGGATTCGCATGGACAGCCTGGAGCGAGGCCACGCGGGTGTCCACGCCGGAAGCGGTGAAGGAGCCCGCGCGCAGGAGGGCGGAATGGGCGCTTCTTGCTGCCTGCCCTTCGGCTCTGCTGGTGGCGACCACCAACCAGATGAGCCAGGAGATCGCCGTTTCACCGTTCCTGTGGGTGGTTCCGCTGGCGGCCTATCTGACGACATTCATGATTGTCTTTGCGCGGCCGGAGTCCTACCGGCGCAACGCATACGGCGTCGCGGCCTGTGTGCTGGTTCCACTGGCCTGCGTCCTGGTGGCGCGCGGTCTGCGCGCGCCGCTGTGGGCCCACATGGCGGCGTACCCTGCGGCGCTTTATGTCTGCGCCATGGTGTGCCACGGCGAGTTGGTGCTTTCCCGGCCAGAGCCGGGACGGCTGACTTCCTTCTATCTCTCGATCGCCGCCGGTGGAGCATTGGGCGGCGCGGCGGTAGCGCTTGTCGCACCCGCTGTATTCAACGACTACGACGAATATCCGTTGGCGCTGGGGGCGGCCTGCCTTCTGCTGGCTCGCAAGACGCCGCGCATCCTCGCCCGTGCGCTCATTCTCGCCGCGCTGATCGCCGCGGTGACGATTGGTTCGGGCGGCGCCGGCGCCACCGTCGCCAAGCAGCGCAACTTTTTCGGCATCCTGCGCGTGGCCGACGAAAACGGAAAAAGGCTGCTGGCGCACGGCCGTGTCACGCACGGACTGCAGTTTCTCGATGTGGAAAAACGCCGCTGGCCCACCGCCTACTATGGACCGGAAAGCGGCATCGCACGCTTCATGGAACGCCACCCCAAACGTCAGGCGAACCGGCCGCTGCGCGCCGGTATCGTGGGCTTGGGCGCGGGCACTGTGGCCGCGTATGGCCGCAAAGGCGACCTGATCCGCTTCTACGAAATCAACCCCGAGGTGGAGCGCTTCTCTCGCGAGTACTTCACCTATCGCAGGGACTCGGCGGCCACGGTGGAGGTGGTGCTCGGCGACGCCCGCCGCGAACTGGAACGCGAGCCTCCCGCTCACTTCGACATCCTCGCCATCGACGCCTTCTCCTCCGACGCCGTGCCCGCACACCTGCTGACGCTGGAAGCCGCCGCCGTCTACCGCCGGCACCTGAATCCCGGAGGATTGCTGCTGTTTCACATCACCAATCAGTACCTGGACCTGGCGCCGCTCATCCGGGGCCTCGCCGGCAGCCTGGGGATGGATGCCCTGCACGTGACATCCAAGGCCGATGAGGCGAGAGGCGTAAGCGCTTCGCTGTGGGTTGTCCTCAGCCCCCGGCTTTCCTGGCCAGCAATGTTCGCTGCGCCGTTGACTCCCGCCGGCCAGACGCCGGTGGTCTGGACAGACGATCGCATCAGCCTGCTCAAGCTCCTGAAATAGTGACGCGCTCGCGATTTTCCTTGCAACTCCGCAATCAATGTGATATCACTGTAGTATCACAAGGAGATCACTGAAAAATGACCCGCGAATCCCAGCGCAACTCCGTACCCGGCCTGCTTGCGCTTCCCGTCTTTGTGTTCACTCTCGGCGTCCTGGTTTATGGACTGGTCCACTCCATCCGCAGCATTAAGGAAGGCGGCGGGCCGGCGCCCGTCGTCATTCTGCTGCTGCTGATCGTGATGAACATCATCTGTCTCACCGGCCTGTTCACTGTAGCCCCCAACGAGGGCGCGGTGCTGCAACTGTTCGGCCGCTACATCGGCACGGTGAAGAAAGCGGGTCTGCAATGGGCCAATCCGTTCTACACCAAAAGGAAAATCTCGCTGCGCGTCAAGAACTTTGAAACCGAGCATCTGAAGGTGAACGATCTGTCCGGCAACCCCATCGAAATCGCCGCCGTCGTGGTGTGGAAAGTCGTGGATACCGCGGAGGCCGCCTTTGAAGTGGATGACTACGAGAACTACGTCCACGTGCAGAGCGAAGCCGCGCTGCGCAGCCTCGCCACCGCATATGCCTATGACGGCCACGAAGAGGGCGAGGTGTCCCTGCGCGGCAACACGGCCATCGTCGCCGAGCATCTGCAGAAAGAGATCCAGGACAGGCTGGCCAAAGCCGGCGTGGACGTGGTGGAGGCGCGCATCAGCCACCTGGCCTACTCCCCCGAAATCGCCGCCGCGATGTTGCAGCGGCAGCAGGCCTCAGCCATCATCGCCGCCCGCCAGAAGATTGTGGAAGGCGCCGTCGGCATGGTGGAAATGGCGCTGGAGATGCTTTCTCGTAAGAACGTGGTGCATCTGGACGAGGAGCGCAAAGCGGCCATGGTCAGCAATCTGCTGGTGGTGCTGTGCGGCGAACGTTCCACGCAACCGGTTGTCAACGCCGGAACGATCTACCAGTAAAGGAAAATGGCCGACCGTAAGTCGTTTCTGATACGCATCGACGAGGAGGTGCTCGACGCCGTGAGGCGCTGGGCCGATGATGATCTGCGCAGCCTGAACGGCCAGATCGAGTTCCTCCTGCGCCGTGCCTTGAAGGAAAGCGGCCGGTTGAAGCCCAAGCAAAACTGAACCTTGAAACGGATGCCGGATGGCCGTCACAGTACGATTGAGCAATGACCGAACCGCCGCCAACCAACCCGGATCAGCCGTTTTCCTACCGCTGGCTGATCGTGCTGATTGTGGTCGCCGCCGGCGTGTATGGCTTTCATGTCGCCACCAATTTCCGGCAGCTTAACGATCTGAATCAGCGTGAACTCTCGAGCGCCACCCGTGAGTTGAAGCGCGCCGCCGCCAACGCCAAAGGCACCGTGGAGAAACTGGGATTGAATCCCGGTCCGGGCAAGGTATGCGAGTTCGACCTCGACCAACCCTACCTTGACGCCATCGGCGATTGTTCGAAGGCCACTGGAGACTTCAGCAAAGCCAAGGCCGCCGTTGGCGCTTCCGGCCTGGAAATCCACGCCGGAAACCACCAGTTCCGCTTTCGCGTGGACACGGTTCTGCAGGAGATGCCCTTCCCTGAATCGTTCCGCCTGGTGTTCCTCACCGATCCCAAAGGCCGCATCCTGTTCCAGGAAGCGCCAGAGCCCAGACGATGGCTCCGCCGCCTTCGCTGGTCCGAACGCGAGTTTCGGGAAAACGCCGCATCGGAGTCCGGAGCGCTCCGCATCCGGGACTTGAGCGCCGCCCTCGGCGCCGGCGCAAAGCCCGACTTCACGGCCCTCAGCGCGGCCAGTTCCCGTCTTCGCATGAGCCTCGATGGAGAGGGCCAACAGGTTTACCTGCAGCCCGTCAACCTCGACAACGGCGCAGGAACGGATCTCATCCTTGGTGGAGTGGTCCCTACTGAGGAGGTACTCCGCCAGGCCCTCGCCGTCGACACCTACTTCGTTGCACTGCTGGTTTTCGTCTTCCTGTTGGGCCTGCTGGGGCTGCCGTTCGTCAAGCTCATCGTGCTCGACGCGCGGGAGCGTTTCCGCGTCCGCGATGTCTACCGGCTCTATCTCAGTTCGGTCGCGCTGCTGGCGCTTTTGACCTACGTCATCCTCGCCGTGGACGCCTGGGCCCGGTACGCCGGCGCCGCCGATGCCGGGCTGCAACGCTACGCCTCCAATCTGGAAAGCAAACTTCTGTCAGAACTTGGCGCCGTCAAGGATCAACTGGCCTCATACGACAATCAACTCTCCGGCCTTCCACCGCGCAACTGCCGGGACTGGGAGGTGCAAAGCGACTGGCTGCACACCCCTGGCCCAAAGCAGACTCTCAGGCTCGCTGGTTCCGTCCATCTGGAACAGGCGGCATGGCTTGCGCCGGACGGCGGCCAGATCTGGAAAGCCACCACCGACAAAATCGGATCGAAGGTGCGTGTCCCGCGGCGCGATTATTTTCGTAGTATCCAGACCGGCAATTTCTACAGGATCGACGGCGTGGGGGGCCCGCGCTTTTACTGGGGGCCCAGCCGGTCGATCACCGATGGCAAGTTCTACACCTTCCTCTCCATGGAATCCACCCTGCCCGGCGGATTCTGTACCGATGCGCGGGGACCCTACGTCGCCGTCGCCACCGTACACCTGATGTCGCTGGACCGCCAGGCGCTTCCACCCGGCTACGGTTTCGCGCTCTTCAATCGCGAAGGCGACGTGCTGTACCACTCCGACGCGCGCCTGTCACTGCGCGAGAATCTCTTCGCCGAGGTTTCTTCTCCGTCCAAGGTGAAATCGCTGGTGACGGCAAACCAGGGCCGCGCCCTCTCACTGGACTACCGCGAGCGTCCACATGAGTTCTACCTGCTTCCGCTCGGCCGCCTGGTTCGCGACGGCGCTCATCGCGGGCCGTCCGGCCTGTTCATCGCCGTTTTCCGCGACGTCTCCAGTGAACGCGCCGTTATCGCCCACGTCTTCGTCACCAGCCTCATAGGCCCGCTGCTGCTGCTGATCGCGGTATCGGGGGTGGCTCTTTGGGCGATGGCCGTGGTGTGCCGCCGCAAGACCGGACGTTCCGGTGTCTGGCTCTGGCCGCACGGCGCACTGCAGCCGCTCTATCAACGGCTGACATGGTCCTTCCTCGCCGTCCTCGCAACGGGCGTTGCGATCCATTCGCTCGGCGCCAGTGAGGCGGTGTACCTTCTGATGCCGCCTGTTGCCGTCGTCGCCGGAATCTCCGCCTTCGTGGCGCGGGACTGGGGAAAACAGGACCGCCGCAGGCTGATTTCGCCTCGCTGGCACCGTACCGAATTGACTCTGCTGATGCTCTGCATGGTAGTGGCGCCGGCGTCCGCCCTGTTCCGCATGGCGCTGGGCCATGAATTCGGCACTCTCATCCGCACCGGCCAGTTGTCCATCGCCGAACAGGCGCAGGATGCGGCGCTCGCGCTTCGCGCCGAAGCCATTCGCGCCACTATGCCCGCCAGTGCCGGCGACCGCGTTGCCGCCATGCGCCCGGCTCACTCGGCTCCTCCACCCGCTCCTTTCGATCACGCGATGCTGGGCGAGATCGGCGCCGGCTCCTGGCTGGTCTTGCGGCCCCATGAATGGCTGGGCGACATGCTGCCCGTCGAAAACGAAACGGGAGTGATGCTGCGCCACCGCAAATTCAACTCCACCTACGCGCCGCCGGGCCTGTTCGGCGAATTCCCGCCCCGCATCTCCGCCGGCGCCTGCGCCGCATTCGCCCTGCTGGTGGCCCTGCTCATCGCCTGGATTCGCTGGAACTCAAACCGGTTGTTCCTGGCCGATCTGGAGGCCATCCCATTGGTGGCAGCCGAAGACACCGCGCAGCAACATCAGGCATGGTGGGACGATTGTTCCGGCGATGAGCGTTACATCCTGGTGCAGGTGGCCGAAGAACACGTCTTCAACCCCTACCAGCGCAGGACAATTGAGAAACTGCTGGCCAAGGGCCTGCTGCGGCTGGCGCCGGACATTCAGCCCCGCTCGGCCGCCTTCACTGAGTTCATCCTCGAAAAGGGCCGCCACCAGTCGGCCGCCCTCCATGACTGGGAGCAGGTCGACGTGGCGCACAGTTGGCGTTATGCGCGCCTCATCCTGTTGGCTTCGCTTGGCCTGCTGGCGCTGTTTCTGGTGGCCACGCAACCCGGTCTGCAATCGGAACTGCTCGGCGTCGCCACCGGCCTTGCCGGCGGCATGAGCGCGCTGGTCAAGGTGAGAGACGCCATCGCGTCCTGGCTGGAAAAGAGAAAGTCCGCCGCGGCCTGACCTCAGCCCGCGCCCAAATAGGCGAATCGCAGGACAAACAAAACGGCCAGGACGTATACCAGCCAGTTCACCTGCCGCCACTCGCCACGCGCCACGCGCAGCACCGTGTAAGCCACAAAGCCGAACGACAGGCCATTGGCGATGCTGAAAGTCAGCGGGATGGTCACGATGGTAAGGAACGCCGGGATCGAAATCAGCGGATCCACCCAGTCGATCTCCGCCGCGTGCGAGATCATCATGGAACCCACCAGTATCATTGCCGGCGCAGTGGCCGCGGCGGGAATCGCGCCAACCAGCGGAGCCAGGAACATCGCCACCAGAAACAGCAGGCCGGTCACCACCGCGGTCACGCCGCTGCGCCCACCCGCGGCTACACCCGAGGCGCTCTCGATGTAGCTGACCACGGTGGAGGTGCCTGTAAGCGACCCGGCGATGGTGGCCAGCGCATCGCAAGTGAGTATCCGCTCAACGCGCGGGATACGCGATGCCGCATCGAACAAACCCGCCTTCTTGCCCACGCCCACCAGCGTCCCGATGTTGTCGAACATGTCCACGAACAGGAAGACGAACACAATCTCCAGCAGTCCAAGCCGCAGCGCGCCCGGCACATCGAGTTGGAACGCGGTGGCCGGAAGCGCCCCCCACGCCAGGTTTTGCGGCGTCCATTGCACCAGCCCGAAAGCCGCGCCCGCCGCGGTGCTGACCAGGATGCCCAACAGGATCGACGCGCGCACGCCCCAGGCCATCAGGCCCGCTGTCACCAACAGGCCGAACAGGCCCAACATCGGCTGTGGGCTGCGCAGGTTGCCCAGCGTGACAAGCGTGGCCGGGTGGGCGGCAATGAGCCCGGCGTTCTTCAGCCCGATGAAGGCGATGAACAACCCGATGCCCACCGCCACCGCCGCGTATAGCCCGGTTGGAATGGCCTCCAGAATCAACCGTCGCAGACCCAGCGCTGTAAGCAACAGAAAGACCACACCGGAAAGAAACACCGCGCCCAGAGCCACCTGCCACGCCACGCCCATGCCCTTCACCACGCTGTAAGTGAAGTAGGCATTCAGTCCCATCCCTGGCGCGAGCGCAATGGGATAGCGCGCCCAGGCGCCCATCAGGATCGAACCCACAGCCGCTGAAATGCAGGTGGCTGCGGTCACCGCGCTGACCGGCATTCCGGCTTCACCGAGGATGGAGGGGTTGACAAAGACGATGTAGGCCATCGTCATGAACGTGGTGATGCCCGCCAGTATCTCCGTCCGCCAGTCCGTGTGGAGCGCCGCGAACTCGAAATAGCTCTCCAGCCTGGCGCGCATCAGCTTGTATGATCGACGATGATCTTCCAGCCGTCGGCGTCCCGGCGCAGCAATAACGTAAAGATGCCCTGTGTGTTGCCGCCGTGCTGTTCGGCTCGGGTGAGCGAGAAGCGGCCCAGCACATAGGCGTGGCCGGGACCCAGCATACGAACTTCCTCGATGTCGAACTTCGTCGTTCCCATCTGTTCCTTCGACGGGTACCGTTCGTGGTATCCGGCAAGCACTTTCGCATGACCCCTGGTGATGGCCTTACCGATGAAAGTCACGTTCTCACTATTCTCGTAAGTATCCATGAAGGCGCGGACATCGCCGCGGTTCCAATCGGCCACCTGTTTGTCGAGCAGCGCGCGGACCGCCGCCTCCGGACTCGCCACCAGCCGGTAGCTGACAAAGGCGATCTGCCGGCTGTCGGGGGACCAGGACGGCACGTTCATTGTTCCCTGCCCTCCAAAGAGCGTGGCGATTACCTTCGGCGCGCTCCCGTCGGCCGCGGCCAATTGCAGCACCACGTCCTTGTTCGCCGGGTGTCCCTTCACGCCCTTGTCGTAGGAGATGTATGCGATCCACTTGCCGTCGGGAGAAGGATGGGCGAACCAGTCCGCCGATTCCGCTCCTTGCGAGATCATCGTCTGTTCGCTGCCATCGGCCTTCATTCGCCAGATGCGCATCAGTCCGCTGCGTTCGGAGTTGAAATAAATGTAGCCGCCGTCAGGCGAATATTCCGGACCATCGTCCAGACCGGCGGCGTCGGTCAACCGGCGTTCCTCGCCGCCTGAAACTGGAATAGTATAGATGTCGTAATTGCCATTGCGGGCGGCGCAGTAAGCGAGTGTGCCGCCGTCGGGCGACCAACCATGCCAGTAAGAGGGCTCCAACCTGGTCACCTGCCGGGGTTCGCCGCCCGCGATGGGAAGTTGAAAGATCTGCGACTGCCCGCTCCCGATCCGGCCGCTGACCACCATTGACCTGCCGTCCGGGGCCAGGCCGTGATCGTTGTTCACCCGCACGCCGCCGGTGTACACATGTTCCGGCTGTCCACCCCGCACGGGGATGCGATAGATCTTCCCCCCGCCGTTGTAGTAGAGGTGCCGGCCGTCGCCAGTCCAGTTCGGCGCCTCGAAATGCTCCACCGCGCGGCGCACAATCCGGCGCTGGCCGGTTTCGACATCCATGATTTCCAGCGTGCTTTCCACGGCGCGCGCGGCGACCTTTTCGCTGTGCAGGGACACGCTTGAAAACAGGGCGGTCTCCATCACCTTTGCGTCGTGCGAACAAACCGCAAGCCCCGCGTACAGCGTCTCCGGCAGCGGGATGGTGAGCGCTCCAACGGGTTGGAACGGGCCGCCCTTGGGGGCCACCTCCACCGATACCACCTCGCCATGCCGCGCGATGCGCAGCGTCACCGGCGCCCGCACCGTGGTCTTTACTTCACTTGTCGGGCCGCCCTTCACCTTGCGGTATTGGAAGCTGACCAGGCCATCGCCGTGGGAGATCGCGTCGGCATAGACATCATCGGCATCAAGTCCCGCCCGCAGCACCGGGCCGCCTTTGCGATGGGCATTGCCTCCGCTGCCGGCCCAGTCAATGTCCGCGGTCAGCGTCACATCACCGCTCACCTGGCGATAGGCGAAATGGAACGCGTCGGCAGTCCCCCACATGTTGGCGCCGCTGCCGCTGATGCGATAAGTGCGAGTGGCGCCGTCATAAGCCATCCGGCCTTTGTGTTCGATCGCGCCGATGTCGGTTGAATGCTCAAACTCGGCCGCGCTCAGCGTGACCGCCAACATCAGATGCCAAAACATACCCGCCTCCTACCCACGCCGGGCCTTTTGGCCTTTCCGTGCCTGGCCCGCCACGCGAACCGTATAGACGCCTTCGCGAGGAACCGGTGGAACGAACCTGTGTCCGGCAATCCGCAGCGTGTAGATCACCTCGCCGCTCGATTCGTCCATCACTTGCACCACCGGGTCCTTCACCTTCGCCTTCACTTCATCCAGCACCCAGCCCGAACGCGGCAGCCCGTTGGCCGTCTGCTCAATGGTAATCGGCCAGCCCTCCACCGGCTTTGCGCCGGGCTTGGAAGCATCGGTCCAGCGCGCCCAATTCGATGCGGTGATCCTGCGTGTAGCGCGATCGAGTTCGATGATGCCGAGACCAGGGGCGCGGCGGTTTACGATCACCGGTTCATCGGGCACCATCTGCGGATTGAACACCGCGTGCACGGTGACCTTGTTGCCGAACCCGTCGGTAAACTCGCCGGTATTGCGCGGCGCGCCGGGTTTCGCATTCCTGCCATCCATCGGTGGATACCAGCGGCGAGGGAACAGGTTCGACACCGCCGGGACGCAGATTGCCCAACCGGCGTCGTTCCACTCTTCGACGCCATACTGCACGGTGCTGCCCAGATGTTGATCGCCGGCGATGTGAAAGGCGCAGCACTTGCGCATTGCTTTCAGCGCCCGGTTGCGGCCCGATTGCGGCCAGCCGTTGGAATCGTGATCGGCGACGGGAATCTCACCCTTCGCATACCCGCCAACGGGCTCAATCGGCAGCTTCGGCGTCACCGCATCGGTGTCGGCGGGGGCGGGCAGCGTGGCGACATTGGCGAAGATGGTTTGCGAGATCACCACCTTAAAGTAGGCGCCGTCCCAATTCTTCGCCCATTCTTCCAGGAACTTTTCCTGCCGCGGGCCCAGCAACTGCGCGCCGGGCGCGTCACCGTCTACGGGAGGCTTAAACGCGGGGTTCTTCACCCATCCGTTGACGATATTCGCGTTGGGCAGATACTGCTTTGGCGCGGATTTCCACTTACGATCCTCGATCACCGCGAAACTGACGCCGCCGTAAAGGACGTCGCAGTAATAGACCGAAATATCCTGATCGACGGGCGTGGGGTCGAACGGGTCGGGCATGTGACTGGTCTGGGTGCGTTGCACCACGTTGACCCATACGGCCGGCTGCGTGTAGCCGCCGCTGTCCTGGCCTGGCTGGCCCGCACCCTCCGCCTTGCGGCCGGCCGCGCCCCAGATGTTCCCGTGATAGACGTCGTGATCGTCGGGCAGGCAGACGGCCGGCGTATCTCTCAGGACGTCGCGGAAGCTCCAGCCGAAGATATACCACTTACGCAGATAGTCGAGCACGGCGGGCTCCAGCGGCTGGCGCTGCGTGCCGTAACCGGCGGAGCGCTCATAAATCTGATCACCGCAGAAAGCAAGAAAGTCGGGGCGGAAATGCTTGACGTTGTTCACGATCTCGTTGTGCGGAAATCCGAGATCGTTGATACAGGTGAGCCCGCCGACGACCAGCTTCTGTTTCTCCTTGGGATCGCGCCGGATGACGCCCGCGTAAGTGGCGTCTCCGTATTTGACACGGTAAGGGGTATCGGCGCGGTCATTCCACTTTGCCACGCGGAAATGCGCGGTGCGCGCGAGAGGGTCGAGTTTTGAGGTGGCGATGGTGCGCCAGGCGGCGCCGCGTTTGGTCTGGAGTTCGACGGGGCGGCTGCTGTCTTCCACGGGCGCCAGTTGCGCGGTCATCTTCAAAACTCCGCGGCTGAGCGTGTGCATGGCGAAGAGGATGGGACCCCAGGCGCGATCGGGGTGATGGGAAAGCTTTGTGCCGCTGACGGTCCAATCGCGGAACCAGAAGCGCATGGATCCGCCTCGGTCCCAGCCACGTCTGTTGGCCCCGCTCATGGTCTGCTGGATGCTCCGCGGGTCGGGCGATTGGTGCAACTCGCCGGAATGGCAGACGAGCGCGATACCGCCGGCCAGCGTGGCGGCGGGGAGGTCGGAGCGGGTAAGGTTAGCCAATTCCTTGCCGGCCGAGTCCAGAACTCTCAGGGTGACGGCGCCGGAACCGGCAATGTCGAGAGCGAGGTCCAGCGGTTGATCGAGACTTACGCGGGGACCGTTGGCGTTGGGATTGCCGATGAAGAGGTTGCCCGCTGCGGTGACGCCGGCTTCGAGACCATAGCCGTAAATGGCCGAGTCGCGATAGTCATTGTAGAAACCGCGGATACCGATGCGGAATCCGACGAATCCGTCTTTTGGGTCAACGTTATCGAGTTTGCCGCACTTGACGCGCATGGCAAGAGTGCCGGGTGCGGAACTCAGTTCGTGGGTGAGCAGATAGAGGTTGCGGTCACCTCCGGCGACGAAACATTCCATGCGGCCGTCGCGGAGCCGCCAGTCCTGGAGGGGGTTGGCCCAATATTGCGGTCCGATCCAGGCACGGTCGATGCCGCTGGGGGGTTTGATCTGAAAGGCGGCGGCGAGCATGCCGACGGCTTCTCTACGATTCCACATCTCTAGGTTATTGTATGGCAGGGGGACGCACGCATTTGGTTACGGACCAGGCGAGGGGTTAGTAGTCCCAGACTCTCCTCGGGTCGAACCCCTCCATTCGCCTTCGCAAGGCTTCACGGTCGCGCGCGTCGGCGTTCGGCCTGTTGCGATTGAACCACTGGAACTCATCCAGGGGCTTGCCCATACGCGCTAACGCCAGATACCAGCGTTTGCGATCCGCCGCGTTGTGAAGCAGAGGGGACCGTTCGGCGTTCACCAGGGCGTCCAGTTCAGGAAGTACGGCCTGCGCCTCCGGCCCAAGCGCCGCAAAGGCCAGCGAAAGCGCACGCATCACCCAGATGCGGCGGAACGCGGGCGTGAGTGTCATGTCACTCCTGGTAATCGCCAGCAGTTCGGGCACGGCGGCTTTCCCCTGGTCGGCCAATCGCACAATCAGGGAATAGGCGTCAGACCGCAGTTCTCCGCTGCCCAGGATCGACTTTTCGTCCGCCGAAAGTGTGGCGAAGGTTCCCTTGGGCATCTCGAACAGTATCCGCGCCAGTTTGGCCCGCGTGTCCCGCGGTGTCGATGCGCGCAGAATACGGGCGCCGAGCGCGGCGCGCAATTCCGGAGTAACGTAGGCTTTGCATCCGGCGTTGAGATTTTCCGGCAGGGGAATCCGTTCATCCGGGATCACCTGTGCCAACACATAAACGTGGTAGGCCGGCAGCGGACCTGTGCAATCGATGGTGGGAAACCATAGGGCCGCCAGGGAGAGATCCGCATCCTCCCGGGAAAGAGACGAGTCAGCGGATGCGCGGCGCAGGCGGTCGAGCATGGCGGTGATCGCCCCGGGATCAGCCTCGGGCCGGGCAAGCGAACTATGGCGGAAGAGCTCAGCGACAGGATTCAGGGGCGGGTGTGCCGGGCCGCTGCTCAGCCTCTCGCGCGCCACTTGCAGACGAAAACTATCCAAGGACCCGGCGCCATTGAAATACAACGGCGCCGCAAGGGCGCTGCCGGTAACAATCGAGCGCCGCATCAGGGCATTGCCGCCGCGGTCGAGGATCTCCACGCGCGACACGGAAATTTCGTTCCGCGTTGGCCGGCGATTCCCGGTGATGCGGATGGTCATACCCGGATCGATCCGGGTTCGTTCCACAACAAGCTTCTCTCGCGACGCCAGCCGCAGGCCCCATGCGGCTGCCACCGACGGGGGACGGTGATCCAGAATCATCTCTGGACTTACAGGAAACACCCCACGCGACCGGTCGCCGCCCCTTGGGATAAGACGGAAGACTGGCGCAACGGCATCAGCGGGTTGTCCCACCGCCGCCACCGTCACGCTTTCCACGCCCGGCGTGTCCAGCAGCGCCGCGCACAGCGCTCCGCACTGGTTCGGATCCCGCTTCGTTCGGGGAGAGTCTTCGGGCATTTCCAGCCGGATATGACCCGACAGCTTCACTGGAGATGACGGAAGGAACTCGGGCAGGTTCGCACGTTCAAAGGCACGGCGGCCCATGATGGACCAGGGCTCTGCGGCCACCCAGCCGGCCAGAAGGGCAAACGCCGCGGCGCCGAGATTGCGCATCACCCCCGGCGGGTGCGGCAGCAAATGCCTGACCAGGGCGAACACCGCTGAATAGAGAAAGACGGTTGGCGCAGCGGTTAGAATCAGGCCCGGAAGCAGCAAAAACAGGCCAAGTACCACCACGCCGGGGAAGGCGAAGGCGATGAAGGCAAGAATCCCCCATCCAGCCAGCCACAGGTTTAGCATTGTCTTCAAGGTCCGGTCTTCCCCGGAGACAATCGGCGGAACCGTCAGCAAGTCTTAGACTGGGCATCAGAGGCGTTCTGCTGCGTGCACAATGGCACGGAATCAATCACGTACATGCGAAAGCGGAGGCTTCCGCCGTCACGCGGTAC
>JANRLE010000392.1:0-11759 GCA_033762895.1 Bryobacteraceae bacterium
CTCCACCATCTTCTTCCACCATTCGAAGGTTTCGCCCGTGACCACGCCTCCGGGATTTCCGCCCAGCGTACCGCGCCCGATCTTCTGCGACGGCTCATTGATGTCGCTCATCATGAGAAACAGAAGGTTGCCGGCGCGGAAGCTATAGCGTTCCCAGGTGCCTTCGACGGCATAGCGGCGGCGGGCGGGATTGACGCCGGAATAGCGCGTGTTCTCGCCAGTCGGGTCCACCCACTTGCGCCACCACCAGTTTTTCTCTTCGTTTACACCGCTGCGGTCATGATTGCCGCAGACGTTGTAGATGTCCTCGCGGCGGTGATTCCTGAGCGCGCCGAACTGGCGGACGATCTCGGCGCCCTCCTCATCTTCGGGCAGCGCCTGACCGCCGGACTGGTCGCCGAGGTCGAGCGCCACGTCCCAATCGAACGATTCGGCGTGGGTGATGCCCTCCACCAGGCTCTCACGGCCGTTGCGCCTGTCGGTGCCAACGTGAGCGTCACTGAACACCCACAACCGAAGCGTATCGGCGGACTGCTGGGCGGCCGCCGCCGCGGGCATCGACAGCAAGTGGCGCCGGGTGAGGCCGGCATCCGGTTTCGGCATGCCGCCATCCTACCAGATCAGCTTGAGGCCGAACTGCAGGTTGCGGGGCGTGGCGGCCGAGGTGATGACGCCGAACTGCGGAGTACCGACGACGTTGCCGGGAGCGCCGAAACGCGGCGTGTTAGAGAAGGAGAACGCCTCAAAGCGGAACTGCAGGCGAAGCCGTTCAGCCAGCGTAAAGGACTTCAGCGCCGAAAAGTCCCAATTGAAGTGGGAGCGCTGCCGCAGGATATTGCGGCCCGCGTTGCCGTATTGAAACTGCCGGTTTGCCACGAAAGCCGAAGTATTGAAATCGCGGGCGAGCGTGCGCTCACCTGAGTAAGCGGGCCCTGTGACATCGGGGCGATTGACGACGTTGATGCCGGCCGAGTTGGCGGGGTTGCCTTGCACCGTGAGGTTGAGCGGCACGTTGGATGCCCAGGTGACGATGGAGCCGACACTCCAGCCGCCGAGAATGGTCTCAACTACCGGGTGGGCGTTCGACATCACGGAGCGGCCCTTGCCGGCGGGAATGTCATAGAGAGCGGAAGTGACGAATCGATGCGGTATGTCCTGGTTGTCCAGGCTGCGTTCCGGACGGAGGTCGAAGATGTTCTGGTAGCCGCATCCGGTGGTATTGCCCTGCACGGCGGTTCCACAGGTGTCGCCGATGTTCTTGGAGAACGTGTAGGAGGAAAGGACGGTGAAGCCGTTGGAGAACCGCTTCTCGACCTTGGCGATCATGGCGTGATAGATGGAGTTGCCGTCGTAGCGGTGGGAGTAGGTGTTGCCCAGTGGCGAGGCAATGATGCTGGTGCCGGGAATGGCCACCCGCGAGTAGATGCGTTTGTTGTTCACCGCGCCGGGCCCGGCTGGGGAGAAGTTGGCTTCATATTGGCGGACCAGATGCAGCCCGCGAGAACCGGAATAGCCCACTTCAAAGAGCCAATCGGCCCCGATTTCGCGCTGGATGTTCAAGTTCCACTGATGGGCGACCGACATGGGAGGGTTGCGTTCGTAGGAGGAGAACTGAAGGCCGGTGGCGCGCGTAAGATCCGTGGCGCCCGCGGCCGGGCCGGTGCGCAGCAGCAGGGCGGGCGCCGTGTTGGAACCGGCCAGCGTCACGCCAAAGGCAAACGGTGGATTGCCGATCAGATATTCCGAGTCACCCATGTTCTCCATGTAGGCGAAAAACATCCCATAGCCGGAGCGGATCACGGTCTTCTCATTGACCTTGAAGGCGAAGCCGATGCGGGGCATGAAGTTGTTGGTGTCAGTGGTGACAAGAGCGCGGTCGGCGCGCGATCCGCCGGACTTCGCATTGATGATGGTGGGCGAGGCGGGGTTGGTATCGATGTCAAAAATGCCCATCTTGTCGTAACGCTCGATCCAGGGAGGAGAGACTTCATAGCGCAGGCCCAGGTTCACGGTCAGGCGATTGTTGATCTTCCAGTCATCCTGGAGATAGGTACCCATGGTCCATGTGCGCATCTGGACATTCACGGCCGACTGCCAATTCCAGCCCGAGGCAAGGCCCAGCAGAAAGTCGGCGGCTCCGTTCCTGGTGTAGCGCGAATCGAAGGTGTAGGCGCCCAACACGCCGCGGATATTGAGGATCGCGTTCTGGGAGCGAATGAAGGAAAGCCCGGTTTTGACCGTATGCCGGCCGCGGACCCAGGACAGATCGCCCGCGACCTGGCGGTTCTGCGAATCGCGGTCCACGGGATTGAAGTTGCCGATGCCGAGGGCGCGATAGCCGGTGATATTCATCTGCGAAAAGCCGCCATCCAGACGTTCAGTGGCGCCGGGGATGCCATACTTTTCGTTGAAGAAGGTGCCCAGGGCGGAAGCGGGATTGTTGCGTTTGAACAGAGCGAAGTTCCAGCCCGCGCGCACGGCCATGATCAGGTTCGGCGTGAAGACGTGGTTCCAGCCGGCGCCGGTGTTGTAACCCTCGGTAATGAAATCCAGGTTGCCGCCGCCATAGGCAGGCGCTGGAAGGTTGGGCGTGTCCGGAAGATTCGTGTCGTGCTTGCTCAGACGCCAGAAGGCCGTGTCCTTGGATGAGATGTTCTGATCGATGCGGACATCCCATTTGTCCACATCCTGGATGCGCGGCGAGAGATTGGTGAAGTTGGCGGCCAGATTGGAATTGACGGGATTGGGATAGAGCTGGATCAACTGGCGGGCTACGGGATCAAAGCGCGAGGCGGGAATCACCTTATCGGCGAAGGGCTGGCCGGTGGAGGGGTCAAGCAGCGTGGCCGCGATCTCGCCGAAATCGCCATTGCGCATGCGCAGCGTGGGCAGGTTGCTGACGATCGTGGCGGTTTCCCGGATACGCGTCGCCTCATAGTCGGCGAAAAAAAAGGTCCTGTTGCGGCCATTGTATATTTTGGGGATCACCACAGGGCCGCCAATCGAGAAGCCATATTGGTTGCGCTTGAATGGCGGCTTGGGACGGCTGGCTGGGTCAAAAAAGTTCTTGGCGTCCAGTTTTTCGTTGCGGAGGAATTCGAAGGCTGTGCCGTGGAGTTCGTTTGTGCCGGACTTGATGGTGAGATTGACGACGCCCCCCATACCGCGGCCGAACTCGGCGGCGTAGGCGTTGGTCTGCACCTTGAACTCGGCAATGGCGTCGATGGAAGGCTGCACCATTTCGGCCCGGCGGCCGGCCGCGGCCAGTTCCACCGAGTTGTTGTCCACGCCGTCCATAATGTAATTGTTCTGACTGACGCGCTGGCCGCCAGCGGAAAATCCACCGATGCGCGAGCCGGGCGTGGATTGCACGGCGCCCCCGGACATCAGCGCCAGATCGATGTAGTTGCGGCCGTTGAGCGGCATCTCCACAATCCGCTGGTTGTCGATCACCTGGCCCTGCGAGGCTTCCACCGTGTTGAGCCGGGAGATGGTGGCTTTCACTTCGATCTGTTCGGAAAGCGTACCAACCTGAAGCGTGAAGCTGAGTTCGGCGCGCTGGTCGACGGCGAGCACAACCCCGGTCTGCGTGACCGGCTTGAAGCCGTCCTTGCGGGCGGTGACCTCGTAGGCGCCCGGCTGAAGAAGCGGGATGGTGTAAAGGCCGGAGTCGTTGGTTTCAGTGGCGCGCTCGGCCGAAGTGGCGAGACTGCGGACCGTGATGGCGGCGCCCGGCATAGCCGCGCCGGAGGAGTCGAGCACCCGTCCGGTCAGTTGCGCGGTTTGCGGGAAAGCGGCAAGGGTGGTAAAGGCGGCAAGGATGAGCAGTTTCATGGCTGGACCCGAAGCTAACGCTCATCCAATATATCGAACTATGCCGGGCCTTCGATCTCCCACTCCCGCTCCAGCATCCGCGTGTACTCGCCGGAGGCAAACAAATCGAAGTGGAAGTTCCTTGACCGGATTTCGGTAAACGAGTTCAACTGCTGCGTGCAGGCGAACATGTGATCGGCGTAGCGGTAGTAGTTCTTGATGAAATCGGGCGCAAGGGACATGCGGTCCGGCACCTCGGTGAAAACGGCATTCAGACCGAGAGCGCGCGAGAAAATCGCCTTGTAATCGGCCACGCCCCACGCCTTCAGCTTCTCCCGAACGTTGTCGGGCGGATCTTCCACCAGCATGGTGGCAAAGCTCTGGATGCGCACGCCTGTGGAGCGCAATTCGTCGTCGCGGTCGACAACCTCCATGCATTGCTCAATCCAACGCCCCAGATCGCGGCCCAGGTAGAACAACATGCGCAATTCGCACAGCCGTCCTTCCACAAGCTTCTGCTCCAGTTCCAGCGTGGTGAAGTCTCCTGTGGGGAGTAACCCTTGCAGCATCAGGCTGGCGCGGGAACTCTCCAACAACTTGTTCGGACCGTTTGCGTCCGAGAATGGGTGCAGGATCAGCGGCGGTAGCTTCCACACCCTCTGTTGGCTGACGCCATGGCTGATGACGGATTCCATCTTCCTCCCCCTCTTGATCGGCCAAACGAACGAAAAGATTAGCGGTCCACCCTATTTCCGTTCGGCAAGCTGCACCTTAGCCTCCACGGGCTGCCCGTTGCGCATTACCTTCACACTCACCAAATCGCCCGGTTTGCGTGCTCGCAGCGCATAGGTGTAATCGTACAGATTCTTGATCGTCTTGCCATCAAACTCCACCAGAATGTCCCCGCCCTTCAACCCCGCCTTGGCGGCCGGCGATCCCTCGCGCACGTCGGAAAACCGCACGCCGTCTGGAATCTCGGCAAAATCCGGAATGCTGCCAAAGTAAGGCCCATAGCCTCCGCCCCCGCCGCCGCTCGAATGGCTGCCGCCCGCGGCCATCGCCGGCGGCGCCACTTTCACGAACAGCGGCCGCTCATTGGCCCCGGCCAGCGATTCGGTCACACCCGCCACCAGTCTCACCACTTTGGCCGCCGCCGGCGCGTCGATCTTGTCCCACGTATCGCTCGGCTTATGGTAGTCGGCGTGAAGGCCGCTGAAGAAGAACAGCACCGGCACCTGCCTGGTGGTGAACGACGTGTGATCGGAAGATCCATAGCCGCTCTTTTCGGCCAGATCCAGCGTCAGATCCACCTGCCTGGCCGCCGCATCCAGATTCTCTTTCAGGGTCGAACCGGTGCCCGTACCCGCCACGTAAATCTTGCCGTTCTGCACCCTGCCGATCATATCCATGTTGATCATCGCCACGGCGTTTTCAATCGGCAGCAGCGGGGTGTTCACGTAATAGCTGGACCCCAGCAGGCCAAGTTCCTCGCCCGCAAACGCTACAAACAGAATGCCGCGCCTGCCTTTTGGCCGCGCCCCGAAGTGCCTCGCCAACTCAAGAAGTCCGGCGGTTCCAGAGGCGTTGTCATCGGCCCCGTAGTGCGGCTTTCCAATCAGCGAAGGCGCCAGGGAATGCTGGTCCCCCAGGCCCAGGTGATCATAATGCGCGCCCACCACCACATACTCACTGGTTTCACCCGGCACATAGCCCACCACGTTGCGCACGCGCTTCTGCACATGGCGGACCTCGGTCTCGAGCGCGACCTTCAGCGAGTCTGGGAAGGCGAATGAGCCCGGCGCCAGGTTCCTGTCAATCGCCGTTACAATCTCCTTCAGATCCTTGCCCGCGGCCTTCACCCAGCGTTCGGCCACCTCGTAGCTCATGTGAACGTAGGGGATGCCGCCGTTGGCCGGTCCGTTGGTGCGGCCGAACTTCTCCAGGCGGTCGGACTCGCCTGCGCGCACGGCCATATTGTTCACCATGATGACGGCCTTGGCGCCATGAATGCGGGCGTTAAACGCCTTCTTGGGGAACTGCGAATGTTCGGTGTAGGCTTTGCCTGCAAACACGCTCTTCTCTTCAAACTCCTGCGGCTCATAGCGCAGAATCAGGACGCACTTGTCTTTCACGTCCAGGCCCGCGTAATCGTCGTAGTTGTATTCTTTGGCCGTAATGCCGAAGCCGGCAAACACCACCGGACAGGCGACCTTGCCCGTCGAGGAGAAGTTAAAGGGCAAAAACTCCTCGCCCTTCTTCAAACTCTCCCTGTTCGAACCAAACGTGTACTCCAGCCGGTTGGCCGGCCCCATCTCGGCGCGAACCGTGACGTCGAACCACTGGGAGTAGCCGTTGCCTCCGGCAGCGGTAAGCCCGGCCGCCTTGAACTGCCGCGCGATGTAGTCCGCGGCCTGCTCCAGCCCTTTGTCTCCGGTTCCCCGCCCTTTCAGCTTTTCCGAAGCGAGGTACTTCACATGGGTCAGGTAGGACTGCGGGTCAAACTCGGCGGCCACGGCGGCCTGGAGCAATACAAGCGCGATTGCGGCGAATCGTATGAGCAACATGGGGGCTTTCTTTATTTCACTCCCGGAATGGGGAGCTTCACTTCACAACAGGCTTCATCCCTGGCGGCGGCCATCTGCGGGTTTTTCCTGGCGTAGTCCAGTTCGTAATCGATCACGCCTTTTAACTGCTCCCATGGCAGATTGCCCTGCAGACGGCGGCCGTTGACGAACATGGTGGGCGTGGAATTCACCTGCAGGGCGCGTGCCTGATCCACTGTCACACCCACTTCCTTGTCGGTGGCTTTGGTGTCGAAGCACTGGCCCAGTTGCAGCACGTCCACGCCGCTGGTATTGGCGAACTCCATCACCTTTTCCCGCAGGTTGGCGGCCGTCAGATTGGGCTGTTGTTCAAAGACCCAGTCATGATAGCGCCAAAAGGCGTCGGGCTTCATGTTCTGGATGCAGCGTCCGGCGATGGAGGCGGGCCGGGCCCAATTGTGAATCTGCTCCAGGGGGAAATCCTTGAACACCAGGCGGACCTGCCGGGCGTAGGCCGCGCCCAGGTTCGTACGCAGCACCTTGGCCTCTTCGCGGCAGTAGCCGCACTGGAAATCGCTAAAAACGTAAATGGTGACGGGCGCGGTGGCGGGGCCGGCGCTTGGCGACCCATCCACTTTCAGCAGCTTCAGGTCGTCGGCAAACGGGCTCTGCCGCACGTCAAACACCTTGCCCTGTACAATTTTCGATCCGTCCTTTGAAACGTAGAACGGCACCTGCTGATTGGTGGCGCCACCATCGGTAACGGTCACGTTCACCAGCGACATTTCCGGCAGCGGACTGGGCAGCGGGTCGGAAACGATCACCTTCAGCCCTACCGGCAGCATGAACTGGTGGCGGATGTAGGCCTCCATGGTGGCTTTGTCAAGCGCGGACGCCTTTTTCGTCTGGCCAAAGGCGGAGCCGGCAAGAGACACCAGCAGGAGTGCAAAAGGGAAAAAGCGGGACATATCGCTACGGTCTCATTGTAACCGACGCGAATCGGAGTATGATCAAAGGCAGAAAATGCGGATATTGGCGCTTGTTTCCCTGGCGTGCCTGGCGTTAGGCCAGGACCGCCCCCCATTGCTGTTTCGCGAGGATTGGCGGGAAACGCCCGCCGCCACGCCAATAACCCAGGAACACGTGGCCAATCCGGCGCTTGTGCTTGCGCTCTATGGCCCCGGCCATGCCGGCATCAAGAAGAGCCATCACGACAAGCCGGCTGACGATCCTTATTACATCTGGTCAGGCACGGCGAATGGCAACTGGGCAGTGACGCTTCGCCACCGCGAATCCTTCGCCGATCTCACCGGCCTTGCCAGAATTCGCTGGCGGTCGAAACAGGCAGGCTTCCGGCAATTGCGCATTGTCGTCAAGCTGGCGGATGGAAAATGGCTGGTGAGCGATCTCTCCGACGGCCCGTCCATCGACTGGCGCGAGGCAGACTTTCCGGTCGGCGCTATCGGCTGGCGGGCGCTGAAGATGCCCGCCGTGATCGAGGGCAACTGGGTGGACAAACCGGATCTGTCGAAGGTGGATGAAATCGGATTCACGGATCTGATGACGGGAGGAGAGTCGGCGGCCTGCTCGCGGCTCGATTGGATTGAGGTCTACGGCCGAGCGATTGCCCGTGTGGTACGCTCCCACAATGCGACTCGCTCCCTTTTGGCTGGCACTTCCGCTGATCGCCGCTGACCCGGTTTTCGACCTTTCGCGCAAACCCGCATCCAAAGAATTTCAGGACGCCGTCTCGCGCGTAATGAAAGAAGAGGACATCCGCAAAGGAACCGCGGTGTTCGGCGAGGGCGGTGATTTCCTGTGGGTGGTGGAAGCCGAAAAGAGGCCCACGCTCTGGGTGAACGACGCACCGTCCGCGCCGCTGAACGCCATCAAGGGGACCAGACGGTGGTTCACGGCCGGCAAACTGAAGACCGGCACATCGCACTATTTCCACTACACGGTGGACAACCAGCGATTCGGCGGGCGCAACGACGTACCGGCTTACCTGCCGGAATCGTATCCGCAACCCGGCGTTCCCCAGGGCAAGCTCTCCGAAAAGCTCCAACACACATCCAAGATCTACGAAGGGATGACGTCGGACTACTGGATCTACGTTCCGGCGCAGTATGACGCCACTCAACCCGCCGCGCTTATGGTGTGGCAGGACGGCCAGGGCCACATCGACCGCAAGGGCTCCGCGCGTACACTGAACGTCATCGACAACCTGATCCATCAGAAAAAGATCCCGGTCATGATCCAGGTGTTCATCTCGCCCGGCATGGCAGGCACCCGGCGCATGCGCAGCATTCAGTACGACACAGTGAATGACACCTACGCGCGCTTCCTTCGCGATGAGATCCTGGCCGAAGTCGAGTCCCGGTACAACATCCGCAAGGATGGCTACAGCCGCGCGATCGCGGGCAACTCCTCGGGTGGAATCTGCGCGTTCAACGTGGCCTGGTTCCAGCCCGATCAGTTCAGCCGCGTGCTGTCGCGCATCGGCTCATTCACCAGCATCCAATGGAAACCGGGTCAACTGGAAGGCGGCAACGTGTACCCGTTCAAGATCCGCAAGGAACCGAAGCGCAACATCCGGGTATGGCTGCAGGATGGCGCCAACGATCTGGAGAACTCCCATGGAAGCTGGCCGCTGCAGAACATCCAGATGGCGAATTCTTTGAAGATGATGGGATACGATTATCATTTGTCCTGGGGCGGTGGGACGCACAACGGCGCGCACGGCAGCGCCGAACTGCCCACGGCGATGTTATGGCTGTGGCGCGATTACGATGCGGCAAAGACCGCGCAAGTCTATGAACAGGAAGCGGGCGAAAAGGACAAGCCGATGTACCGCGTGGTGAAACTGAACCGCGAGTAGCACCTACGGGAGCGGGCCATATACGGGCAGCGGACGCCCGGCTTCGAGCGCCCCCAGATCAGGCGCCTTTCCCGTGAAATCATCGTTGACGCCGGGCAGACGAAGTCCCGCATCGACGGCCTTTCCATCGGCCTTCAGTCCGAAATTGAGATCGCGGGCGTGGTAGATGGCATGCGGCTTCGCCGCATCGGGCGGTTTCAGATTCTCAAAGACGCCGTAGTCCACCTCCATGCCGTGCGCCTCCTGCCCGGTGGCGGCGCGCAGTTCCGCCAATGAGCCGAAACGCAGAGCGCTTCCACGGTCCAGTTCGTAGTCGCGTTCCCGCCCTTTCGGCGAAAGCCAGAGGAACTGATCGCTGGAGTTGGGGTTCAGCCGGTAGCCGTTGTAGTCGTAGGTGGAGTAAGCCGTGGCGTTGGAGAAACGAAAGACGGAGCGGCCCGGCGCGTCGATTCCCAGAAACAGGTTATTGCGGAAGTGGGCGTTGGAAAACAGGTCGCCGGGAAGCCCCTCGGCGATGATCGTGTTGTGATAGAGCACCAGGCCGGTAGGCTTGACATTGAACTTCAAACCGCATCCGGTGGGCACGTGATAGAGCACGTTGCGGATGTAGTAGGCCGGTCCGCCGTAGACGGGCTGAGCGCTCAGACCGCATTGGGCGGCGTTCACTCCCCGGTTGCGCATCACGCGGATGTTGTGAACACCTCCGTCAGCCTCAATAAAATCGTCGGCCATCAGATGGATGTCGTTGTTGTAGAAGTCGATGGCGGAGGCCTTGCGGTCTTCCTCCGGATCGGGGGATCCGTGCGTACAGACAGAAATTCCATCGTGAAAGTAGGCGATGTAATTGTGGCTGACCACGTGTCCCGATCCATACACCTTCACCGCGTGATAGCTCTTCAGCCTGTTGCCGCCATAGATGCCCGGGTTGAACCAGCCGAGCAGGCGATGGCGGTCGTCGCGTCCCAGCATGACGTTGCCGGTAATCAGAAAATCATGCGAGCCCGAATACTGGGCGTTCACGCCGATGCCGACATCCTCCAGGCGGCAGTTGCGAATGGTGAGTCCCTTCGCTCCGGTGACGTCCTTCAATCCGGCCTGGAATGCGACGCCGGCGTTGCGGATGGTGAGTCCTTCGAAGATGTGATAATCGGCGGCCATCACGTTGAACAACTCATGGGCGCCGTCGCCATCGAAGATCACCTCGCCGTCGCCCGCGGCGCGGATGACGATGGGGCGCTCCGGCGTGCCCTTGGCGGTGAGTACGTAGGTGCCGTCGAAGTCGAGGCCCATCGGATCGGAATATCTCAAACGGTCGCCCTTGTACAGGCCGGCATGCACGAGAATGGTATCGCCGGAGCGCACTTTCCGTTCGCTCACCACGGCCCAGTCGCCGTTGCCCGCCCCGTAGTAGGCCTTCTTCAGTCCGAGAAACGAAGGCTCCTTTCTGTCTCCTTTCCAGGTGGGCGGATAAACGTGAAGCACACGGGAATTGGGGGCCGCCTGCGGCACGCGCCTGGTGCGGGCCTTTACGGTATGGACGGCCTCACCCGTCACTCCGTCGGGATCGCGCATCTGAAAGCGCGCCTCGTATTCGGTGTCGGGCTCCAGGTCGAGAATGCTGCCTGCGAACATCTCGGGCACCGTGTAGTCGAGCCCCAGGTCTTTCCGGATCACTTTCTCACTGCCCAGCCTCAGCAGCGGCATACCCTGCTTCCACTCCGCATCGCCGGCCTTGCGATAGCTGACGTCGACGGCCGAGTTGCGGTTGTCGTCGCCGGAAATCTGCCATTCAAACCCCAGGCAGATCAGCGTAGGCCGTTCCACCACGAACCTGCGCGGCGTAACGGAGTTGGCCGGCTCCATTTTCACCGGCGGGCGGTTGAGGAAACGAACCTGGCCAAAGGATTCGGGCACATGGAAATTCGGCTTCTCGGAGGCCACCGGTGACCAGGTGCTGTACTGCGCATTTGTCTTTCCGCCCGCGCGATTCAGATTCACGCGCCACGTGTCGCCTTCCACCGGCGGCGTGTGGGCCGCGTCCTTCTCAAAATTCTTCAGCGGGATGGCCACTTCCAGAATCCAGTGGTTATCACCGGCGGCATCCTGCTTCACGCGCATGCCGTGGAAAGAAGTACGAAGGCGCACCCCTTCGGGCTCGGAGAAGAACGGGCCCTTGTACCAGTCGGCGCGAATAAAGTTCAGCATGGTGCCGATCACGTTCATCTCAAAGCCGTAGTAGTTGCGCGGTTTGGCGGGGTTCGGGCTGAGGAAGATCTCCACGGAATCGTCGAGCGAGACGGGTCCGTGCCGCTCAATCACCTGCGCCGCGATGTGTTTGTCGTGGCAGTAATAGCTGACGTAAAGATTTTCGTCGTCCCACAGGAGTTTGGCGACGGTCTGTTCCTTCTCGCCGCTTTTCCACCAGTTGAAATGGAAGTCGCCGGCGGCGGGCGCCTGCCGCCAGGCCGGTTCATCCAGAATGCCGTCGATGACAATGCGGCCGGCGGCGCGGTAAACATCGTAGC
>JANRLE010000393.1:0-9498 GCA_033762895.1 Bryobacteraceae bacterium
GGCCCAATTTTTCGTGGACACCCTGGTGGCAACGCCGGACGGCAAGTGGCTGGTCACCGGCCCCAGCAACTCACCGGAGAATGGCGGGTTGGTGATGGCGCCGGCCATGGATCGCCAGATTGTGCGTGAGCTGTTTGCCAACACGATCGCCGCTGCGGAAGTCCTGAACACCGATCCCAAGTTCCGTGACCTTCTTCAGTCTCTATCGGCCCGCATCGCACCGGACCGCATCGGCCGCCACGGGCAGCTTCAGGAGTGGCTGGAGGACGCCGACGACCCGGGCAATACGCACCGCCACGTCTCGCATCTCTACGCGCTCTATCCCGGCGCGGCCATCACGCCCGCCACCCCGGAGCTGTTCCGCGCCGCCCGCCAGTCATTGGTTTTCCGCGGCGACGGCGCCACCGGCTGGTCCATGGGGTGGAAGGTGAACCTGTGGGCGCGGCTGCTGGACGGCGATCACGCCTACCGCATCCTGCAGGGACTGCTGCGTCCGGTGCCGGCCGATGGCAAAGGCGGCGGTCTGTACCCGAACCTGTTCGACGCGCACCCGCCCTTCCAGATCGACGGCAATTTCGGCGCCACGGCCGGGATTGCGGAAATGCTCCTGCAAAGCCACGCCGGGCCGCTCGATCTGCTGCCCGCGCTGCCGGCGGCGCTGCCGGAGGGATCGGTGACGGGGCTGCGCGCCCGCGGAGGCTTCGAAGTGGACGTGTCCTGGAAAGACGGAAAGCTGCGGCAGGCCCTGATCCGGTCGCGGCTTGGCAGGAACCTGAGAGTCCGCTACGGGGGCAGAGACACCAGTTTTGCCACCCGGGCGGGAGGGGCTTATCAACTCGGTCCGGAACTGCGGCAGGCGCCGCTTAGCGGATCGCCCAGACCTTGACGTTGTCGATGGACGCGGAATCGCCTGCCACCGGAAATCCGATGTCGGCCTTGTCCACGTCGATGCCTTCGTGCGCGCCTTCGGCACTCTGGCCGTTTACCCGGGCGCTCATGCGCTGGCCGCGCACCTCCACTGTCATCGTGTACCACTTGCCGGGCTCGAACTTCATCTCACGCCGCGCCAGCAGTTCGGCCTTGTCCGTGCTCTTGGCATTGGTCTTGTCCTTGCGCAGGGTGAAACCTTTGGGATCCACGGTTACTCGGCAGGCATGGCCCTTGCTGCTGTTCAGGCTCAGGTGCATCAGCCGGGCGCCGTCCAGGCGGAAGGAAAACTCGATCACCGCGTCATGATAGGCGACGGGCCTGCGGACCACGGCCGCATGCTTGTCGGAGGCGATCTCAACGCCTTTCAGCGCGCCATTGACGATTTGCCACTGGCCTTTGGCCTGCCTCCAGGCCGGATGGATGGAGGCGGCGGAAAAATCGTCCTCCAGAAGCAGCGCGCCGCGGCGGGCGGGTTCGGTTTCGGCGGCGGCCAGCATCAGTGGCAGCGCAAGAATGAGCATTCGCATCGTTGAAACGGATCTCCTGGTCCAGGAACATCCTATCAAAACACGCGCCTCAGGGACGCTCAGTCCAGGCCAGACCGCCGCTGAACTCGATGCCCACAGTCCAGTTAAGCTTTGTACGGAAACAGTAGCGAACCGATCCGGAACCGCGGATGCCGTGCGGCGAGCACTGCAGGCTGACATAGGTCCGGGCGGCGAGCATTTCCCGCAGTTCCACGGAAATGCCGGAGGGCGAGATGTTCAGGCACTCGCCCCGCGCCACGCAGTTGACTCCCCGGGTGTCGGTCCAGGAAAGTGTGATACGGCCCGAGGTGGGCTGCCTTTGGTGGCGGCGAAGATCGGAAGGGGATGTCTGTGCGGAGGCCGGCATAAGAGCTTTCCTCTAGATACACATTAGTGCCTGGCGCGCAGGGTGGGCATGGGTGGCAGGTACCCGGGACTTGTGATTTCGTACCGGCACTTCCGATTTTCCTCAAGATCGCCTCCGGCACACCGATGAAGGTAAGTGGGGGCCGGGCATCTCCAGGTCCTCCAGCGACAATTGATTCCGAACGAGGCGACCAGATGTCCAGAGCGATGGTGATTGACGACTCAAAAGCGATCCGGCTGATACTAACCCGGACGCTGTGCGAACTCGGCTATGAAGTCAGTCAGGCGGCAAACGGGGCGGAGGCGCTGCGTTCGCTGGAGCGTGGCCCGGCCGCCCTCGAAGGCTACACGTTGATCCTGGTGGATTGGAACATGCCCGAGATGAACGGCCTTGAGTTTGTGAAACGGATCCGCGCCAACGAAAAGTATAGCGACGTGAAGCTGATGATGGTCACAACCGAGACACAACCGGAGCAGATGATCGCGGCGTTGGAGGCAGGCGCCAACGAATACGTGATGAAACCCTTCACGCGGGAGATCATCGAGGACAAACTCCGGCTGCTGGGCGCGCTGCAGTAGAGCCGGGCCGAGGTCGGACCATTAAGGGGGAATTCACGATGGCAACATTAGTAGACAACACGGCGGGCCCCGCCAAGGTGGAGATCCATCCTGACAACTACAAGTTTCTTCAGGACTACATCTACCGCGAATCGGGGATCGTGATTGAACGCGACAAGCACTATCTTCTGGAGGCGCGGCTGCTTCCCGTGGCGAAGAAGCGCGAATTGAATTCGATCAACGACTTGTGTGGTCTATTGCGCGCCACAGCCGGCCCCGAACTCAAGCGCCAGATCGTGGAGGCCATGACAACGCATGAAACGTTGTTCTTCCGCGACCCGGGCCAGTTTGAGGCGCTGAAGAAGGTGGTCTTGCCACCGCTGATGGACATGCGCAGGACCTCCAAACGCATCACCATCTGGTCGGCCGCGGCCAGTTCCGGCCAGGAGTCCTATTCCGTGGCCATGATGCTGCTCGAGATGGGCCTGAAGGACTGGAACATCTCCATTACCGGAACCGATCTATCCGAGCAGATTCTGGCTCGTGCGCGGGAGGGGAAATTCTCGCAACTGGAAGTGAACCGCGGGCTGCCGGCGCCTCTTCTGGTCAAGTATTTCACCCGTCACGGGCTCGATTGGCAACTGAAGGACGAGGTCCGCCGGATGGTGAACTTCCGTACCTTCGACCTGCGCAAGAGCATGCGAACGCTTGGACCGTTCGATATTGTCCTGTGCCGCAACGTGTTGATCTATTTTGACCAGGACACCAAGAAACAGATTCTCGAAGAGATTCGCGGCACCCTGCAAAGCGGAGGCTATCTGCTGCTGGGCGGCGCGGAAACGACGCTCTGCCTGGCCGACAGGTTTGAGCGGATCCAGGCGCATGGTTCCGTGGTGTACAAGGTAGTGTGAGTTCGGCAGAAAGAACAGACTCAGGAGAACAACATGGTTCAGTTTCCCGTGGAAGCTTATCAGAGCGAGGTGACCGAGATCGTCAGCAACGTCTTTGCTACGATGCTTGGATCGCCGCCCATCGCCGTCGACCAGGAGTGGACGCCTGAGCCCGGACGCATCACCGCCGTCGTCTATTTCGCGGGCGAATGGAAGGGCGCGGTGCTCATCGAATGCGGCGAGGATCTGGCCCGGCACTGGACCGCCTGCCTCATGTCGATTGAGGAGCCCAAGGAATACGGGGATGACGTGGAGGATGCGATGGGTGAGATCGCCAACATGGTGGGCGGGAACCTCAAGTCCGTGCTGCCCTCCGGTGTCGGCCTGTCGATGCCTTCGGTCGTGCGCGGCCGCAACTATTCCATCAAAATCTGCGGCGGTAACCTGACCAGCCGGCAAAGTTTCCGCACCGCCGACGGGCCGTTCTGGGTCACCCTGGTGGAAGTGGTAGACCGGCGTTAAGCGAAGCTAGCGCAGAATCCCCGTGTGACCGACCGAATACCGCCCCGGCTGGGGCCACACGCAAAGCCCATGCGGGTTCCGGCCAACCTTGATCCTCTTGATCAGCACGCCGGTGGCGGTATCGATCACATATACTTCGTGATGGTAACGGCCGGCCAGCCACAACTGCTTCCCGTCGGCCGACACATTCCCCATGTCCGGGCTGCCACCGCCCGGGATCGTCCATTTCTTCGCCACGCTTCGCGTCGCAACATCGATCAGTGATATCGTGCCCTCCCCACGATTGGCGCAGTACAGGTGCTGGAAGTCCCGGCTCATGTACAGCCCGTGCGCGCCCTTTCCGGTCGCAAGGAAGCCGATCACCTTGAACTCATCCCCGTCCACCAGGTGTACACCGTTGGCCTGCATGTCCGCCACGTAGAACACCTTCCCGTCCGGCGAAACCTTAATGTCCTGCGGCATTCCCCTGGTCACGATCTTCCCCATCAACTCCATCTTTGCCGTGTCCACCTTCACCAGTTCGCCCGAAAACTCGCAGGTGGCGATGAAGTAGCGCCCGTCAATCGAAAAATCGATATGATCCACGCCGCGGCACGGCACCGGCAGTGACTTCACCAGCTTCATCGTGCCCGGCTCCCGGAAATCGAGGCGGCGCATCCGTTCGGCCACCACGATGGCGTACTTGCCGTCCGGCGTGAAGTAGAGGTTGTAGGGGTCGTCGATGCTGAGTGTGGCGCCCTTCTTGCCCGTTGCCGGATCGATCACGGTGAGTGTGTTGTTCAGGTCGTTGGTGGCGTAAAGGGTTTTCAAGTCCCACGACGGCACCACGTGTTGCGGCTCTCTTCCCACCCGGAACGTCTCGATCACCTGGAATGTCACAGGGTCGATCACGCTCACCGAGTTTGAACCCCCGTTTGGTACGTAAACCCGCGGTGGGTGATTCTTGACGGTTTCGCTCAGCATACCCGGGCCCGTCTCGGAATACATGTTGCGCGCGTCGATCACCGGTGGCATGCCCGCCAGCGTGCTGATCTTCGCTGGGACTGACTGCTTGGCGGCTTCGGCCCTGGCCGCCGATTCGCGCTGCGCTCCGCCGGATTGGCAGGAAAACAAGACCAGCATAGAAAGAATTAGGAATCCTAAACGAATGCTCATAGATGAAGAAATGCTCCGCAAATTGGTACCGGTATTTCCAATACCGTACAGACCGTTACGGTCCCCCCAGCCCATTTTCGTTGTGCTACCATTTGGACTCCGTCCTTCCATGGAAGGCTGGTTCAGGCAGAAGGCGAAAGAAAACGAAGGGCCACGACCTGATATTTCCCCGTACAGGAGTGTGGAATGGAGTTTGAAGGCGAATTGATGCAACTGGCGGCCTTGCGGCAAAGCCGGGGCATCTCTCTGGAGGAGATCGCTGAGAAAACGAGAATATCGATCTACTATTTGACGGCGATTGAAGAGCGCGATTTCCGGAAGCTGCCAGGTGGCGTGTTCCGGGACAGCTTCCTCTGCCAATACGCCGAAACGATCGATCGCGAGATGGCGATGGAACTGCGCGCAAGGCTGCAAAAGGCGTCGCGGGAAGCCATGGAATCGCAAATCAATACCAATCCCCCGAGCGGCGTCGTCCGGGCGGCGAAGGATGTACTGGCTCGCGGAACTACCGCCCTGTTGCTGTGTAGCGCGTCCAGCCAGTTGTTTGGGGGCGGCAATCCGGCCGCCATTGTCAAAAAGCACGATCCGAGAATGCCGCTGCTCCTGAAGTTCTTCGAGGAGCGGGGTTGTCCGGCGGCAGAGTGGGCCGCCGACTTTCTGGTTGCCGCCGACCGCAACGGCCTCGATTGGCGCCTGCTGCCCAGCATCGCTTTCCTGGAATCGAGCGGCGGCAAGCACTTCATTCGCAACAATCCGCTGGGCTGGAACTCGGCCAAAACCGGATTCCGTTCCACCAGGCACGCCGTTCACTACGTAGCGGACCGGCTGGCCAAGTCGCCGGTTTATGCCGGCAAGAGCTTGAAGACAAAGCTCCGGATCTACAATCCGGATCGGGCCGACTACGGTGACCAGGTGATGGCGGTGATGGATCAGATCTCGCCCAGCCGTATGGCTTATGCTAAGGGTGTCGTCGCCAAGCCCGCGCCCGCGTCGCCGCTGCAGGCCAAGTTGACCACTGCCCGCTAACCGCTCACCCGGCGGCGAGCATCCTGATAACCGGGGTGTTCGCCGGCGGGGGCATTGTTCTGGCCATCGGGATACCAAGAAAACAGTATACGCTCTCCCCGTCTGATCGATAAAACGGAATTACCAGGCGATTCGCTCACGACCTTGGTTCCAGTACCCTCAGGGCGATATACTGGCGCAAGAGATGGTATCCCTCACCCGGCGCGCATCCCTTAACGTTTTGTTCGGAGGTGCTTCCACCGCATTCGCGCAGCGGAAGAAGAAGCCCAACCTGATTGTGCTGTTCGCCGACGACCTGGGCTACGGCGATATTGGCAGCTACGGTTCTCCTGACGTTCCGACGCCGCACATCGACTCCATCGGCCGCAACGGCATCCGGTGCACCGACGGTTACGTTTCGGCGGCTGTATGCAGCCCCTCGCGCGCTGCGCTGTTGAGCGGCCAGTACCAACAGCGTTTCGGTCATGAGTTCAACTCAGGGTCGCCCGAACGCGAGGCGCAGGTTGGCTTCGGCCTGCCCGCCGGCGTCCGCATCCTGCCGCAGTACCTCAAAGATTCCGGCTACACCAGCGCGGCCATTGGAAAGTGGCACCTCGGCGTCCGGCCGGGCTTTCATCCCATGGAGCGGGGCTTTGATGAGTTCTTCGGCTTCCTGACGGGCGCCAACGACTACGCCACCGAGGGTACCGATGGCGGCAAGGCGATCGCGTCGGACGAGTTTCCCGCCGAACTGCCGCCCCGCCGGTCGAAGCCCATCTACCGCGGCAAACGGCCCGTCGACGAGGATCGTTACCTGACCGATGCCTTCGCCTCGGAGGCCACCAGCTTCATCTCCCGTAACCGCGAGAAGCCGTTTTTCCTCTATCTGGCGTTCAACGCCGTGCACACTCCCCTGCACGCAACGGGCAAGTACCTGGATCGGTTCGCCAACATTGAAAACGAGCGGCACCGCTACCTGGCGGCGATGACAGCATCCATGGACGATGCGGTAGGCTCCGTCCTGCGCTCTGTGCGGCAGAGCGGGATCGAAAACGATACCCTGATCTTCTTCCTTAGCGACAACGGATGTCCGGAGTTGACCGGGGCCGGAACCAACGGTCCTCTGAGCGGCGAAAAGGTCACATATTATGAGGGCGGCATTCGAGTGCCGTTTATGGTGCAGTGGAAAGGCCACCTGCCGGCCAACCGCACCTATACGCATCCCGTGGTTTCGCGCGACATCCTGCCGACCTTCCTTTCCGCGGCCGGCATCACTCCGCCAAGCCAGTTGGACGGCGTGGACCTGCTGCCGTACCTCACTGGAAAAAACAGCCGTTCCCCGCACGAATTCCTGTTCTGGAGGGCTGGGCAGGCGCGTGTGGTGCGCAAAGGGAACTGGAAACTGCTGGAGTTCGGCGAGGGCTTTACCAGGCTCTTCGATCTGTCGAAGGATATCGGCGAGACACAGGATCTGGCGGGCAAGTTCCCCGATGTGGTGAGGGACCTGCGCGCGGCGTTCGGTGGCTGGAGCGCATCGATGAAAAAGGCCGCGTGGCCGCCCCGATACCGCGAAATCACGGTGAATGGGACGCGCCTGAACTGGGAGTTGTAGCACGGTCGCTGATGACCATGACCGCGGCACCCAGACCGGCAGTGGGAAAACCGGGCAGACCGGCTTTGCGCGCCGATATCGGCCACCCGCGGCCCCGGCGCGCGTGGCGCCGGCCCCGGCCTGCCAAGGTTCTGTAATAAGTTGTCACCGGCCGCCGGACCTCCTCCTTTGCCGGACTACAATGTGGTGCATGGGGATCAGGCGGGCGTGGATCGCGCTGGCGCTGGCGGTGCTTGCGCCGGCCGCGGCGTTATGCTGGCTGCAGTTCCGGTCACTGAGTGATCTGGAGGAGAAGACGCGGGCGGCGGTGCGGGATTCGCTGCGGCGTCAGCTCGAGTTGGTGCGGACGGAGCTGGAAGCCCATGTGGAGCGCATCGCCGATGGCGCGCTCTCCTCTCTTACCGTGCGGGACGCGGTGAATTGTGAAGCGGGCGGTCCGGAAAAGCCGTTTCTGATCGCCGGCGTGGGATGCAATCTGGCGGCGGCCGATGGATTCCGGGCATCGCATCCGGGAGGTTCGTTTCACTTTTTTCAAGCTGCAGCGCGATGTGCCTCCTGCCATCGCCCCGAATGGGCGCAACAGCGGGAGGCAGCCGTCTATGTTTACCGGGTGCTGCCTGATTCCGCGGTCGCCGGCATCCGTATTCCGATGGACTATGTAGCAGGCACACTGTTGCCGCAGGCGTTGGCCGCCGTCAGGAAAAAATCCGATCCCACCTGGTCGGCGACGCTGGCGGCCGCGCGGAGTGACGATGAGGTGGCCGTGGCGGGTGGGCCGATGTTCCCGCTCATGACCATCACCGGGCGCTATCAGGGCACGACAATTCATTCCCTGGCGAGGGCGCACACGCGGCAATCGGCCTCGATGTGGAGCGCGGCGCTGGCGTGCCTGCTGGCGGGAGTGGCGTTTCTGATGAGGGCGGCTGCGCGGGAGGCCCGTTTGGCGGAAATGAAATCGGCCTTCGTCTCAAACATGTCGCACGAGATGAAAACCCCGCTGGCAATGATACGGGCCTTCGCCGAGACCGTGGAATTGGGACGCGTGCAGGATCCCGGCAGGAAACTCGAGTATTTCCGGTTGATTCGGAAACAGAGTATCCATCTGACGGACATGATCGACAATGTGCTGGAAATGGCCCGCCTGGAATCGGGTCATGGCGAGTTCCGGTTCGAAGTAACGGACGTACGCGGATACGAGGTGTCACTCAGCATCGACGATCCGGCGCCGTGGGCGAATGCCGATGCCAGGGCGCTGGCGGGGGTGGTGATGAATCTCACCAGCAACGCGGTGAAGTATTCCGGCGGACGGGGAGTCGAGATCCGCGTCTTTGGCCGGGACCGAATGGCTTGTGTGGCGGTTGCGGACCGTGGGATTGGAATCGCGCCGGCCGAACAGCAGCGGATTTTCGACAAATTCTACCGCGTGGATTCGCCATTGGTGCATGAAACGAAGGGCACGGGGCTGGGGCTGGCGCTGGCCCGGCAGGTGGTGGAGGCTCACGGTGGGCGAATCGCCGTGGAGAGCCGGTTGGGAGAAGGCGCGACATTCACGGTGATGTTACCGGCGGTGGAGATTGCCGAAGCTGCTTATTGTTGAAGACGAGCCGGAGATGGTGCTGGCGCTGCGGGATAACTGCGAGTTCGAAGGCTATGAAGTGGAGGTGGCTTCCGACGGCGAGCAGGCGATCCGCATGGCGCTGCAGACACAGCCGGACCTGATCCTGCTGGACGTGATGCTGCCGAAGCTGAGCGGGCTGGACGTGTGCCGGCGGCTGCGGCAGCAGCGTGTGGACACGCCGATTATCGTATTGACGGCGCGGGGGGAGGAACTGGATAAGGTGGCGGCGCTCGATCTGGGCGCCGACGACTATGTGACCAAGCCGTTCGGGATCCCGGAATTGATGGCGCGGATACGGGCCCAGTTGCGCCGTTC
>JANRLE010000394.1:0-10963 GCA_033762895.1 Bryobacteraceae bacterium
TGACAGTGAGTATGTTCGCGTTCTGGATCACAACGGGCTGCGCCGCCAGTTCCAGACACGCCCCGAGCAACAGTAGCAGTTTCATTTCGGCTCATGCCTCACGCCATCGACAAAGACAAACCTGATCTCTGTCTTCTCTTCAAACAGCCCGCCCTTGGTCACCACCAGGTTTGCGATCTTGCCCGGTTCGATGCTGCCCAGACGGTCCGCCACGCCGTAGATTTCCGCCGCGGAAAGCGTCAGTGCCCGAATGGCGTCAGCCTCGGAAAGGCCCGCCACGCGCGCCTTGCGAACCGCCGCACTCATATCGGCCGGACGCTCCAAACCCCGGGCGAAAAAAGCGAAACGAACCTGAGCTTTTGCCAGTACGGCCGGCGTCGAGGGCGCCTTTTCGCGCACATCGAGGACGCGCAATGGTTCGGGCAAATCGGGATTGGCGTTGGCGGCTTTCTGGGGCCATCGAAGGTCCACCAGCACCGGGATGTTCTTCAACAGCTCCGCCGAGCGGTAGCCTTCCGCCAGCCCGTACAATACCGGATTCAGGTTCAACTCGGCGGCCAGGCTCAGCATCCTCACCACGTCCTTGGGGCCCGCCGCCGGCAGCAGCACGCGTCCCGCCGCCGTCACGCCTTCCAGTGTCCGGTCATAGGCCGGCCGCCGGTTGCCCTTCGGATTCGCATCGTAATACTCCTTCGCAGCGCGGTAATGTGCGGCGTCCAGATAGACCTGGCGGATATGCGCGAACACGCCCATCAGCGAATTGGGAAAGGCGCCGTCCCGCCCTGAGGCGCGCAGCGCAATGTGCATGCCGGCCGAAGGATGAACCACCATCTCACCGGGTTTGGCGTCGGAGAGATTGATGATTGCGCCATGGCCGCCGAAAATGCCCTGATCGGGAAAGACCGCCGCGCTGGTGAACCCGGCGCCGCGGGCCGCTTCGATCTGCCGCCGGTCGGGCGCCAGTTGGTCGGCGGCGCGGATGTAGGGGAAAGTATGTGTTCCAGGCTGGAGGGGCGTTTGCGGAAGGGCCCACTTACTCAGGGCGTCGATGAGCCCCGGATATACGGTAAACCCTGCGCCTTCCATGATCCAGGCGTCGGATGGTTCGGCGATCTTCGCCCCCACCGCCTCGATCAACCCGTCGCGGATCACGACGCTGCCACCCGCAATCTCCGGCCCGCTTACCGGAACGATACGCGCGTTGCGGATCATTACCACCGGCGGACTCGCAGCCAGAAGCGGTCCAAACAACAGCAGGCCGAGCAGCGTGGGCTTCATCCCGTCATTATAGGATGGCGCCCTACTTCCACATCCGGGGATTGAAGCTGAACCGGGCGGGTTTGGAAATGGTCAGCCGCGTGAAATCCGGATGAGCCGGATTCAACAGGACGTTATATTCAGACGGGATCAGTGCCGACGGTACACGAAGCGCAACCGACCGGCATTGCTTCACCCACGCCGAACCAACCTCCATGCTGGCAATGCCGGGCGGCTCATTTTGCCATCCCTTGGGCAGCTTCTCTACCCTTTCCATTTCGAGTGAAGAGGGCAACGCGATTTCGAAACTTACAAAGCGGATCGCCGCTGCCTCTTCGGATAGATGGACAAACGTCTCCAGCGCCGCCAGCGCCAAGCTTAAGGAGCAGTAGACCACGGGTTCGCCGGGGAAGTTCCATCGTCCGCCCGCCATCCGGGAGCCAGTGCCGTGAAAAGCCGCGGCGGCGTGTTTTGCTTTTGTAATTCGGTAGGCGTGCGTCACGAATACACGCCGTGCTCGATGCGCAGCAGCAGCCGTTCCACTTCTTCCGTACCGGCCGAGGTTGTGAGCAGGCTGACCGGGACCTGATTCCCCAAGCCGACTTGCGGCCGTTTCAGCCAGTTCAGGGCCGCCGGCTGGCTCTCAAGCACCTCATACGCCAATGCCGCCACGCGAGCCACACGAAATAACCGGTCACTGGCCGTGGGATCGAGATCGGCGCCCGAATGGCGGGCTCTGGAGAGCGTCTTTTCGCTGACTCCAAGCAACTCCGCCAGCACCGGGTCTGAGAGATCCAGCGACTTCTTCAACGCCTGTGCGGACTCAACGGGGACGCCGTGCCGGATCAAGCTGTGCCAGTCGCCGCTCGAGTCCGGACGCGTACCCAGTATGGCGGGGCCGCCCAACAACGACATGAGGTTCAGCACGTGAGTGGACATCTGTCCACATCATAAACGACATCTGTCCGGAATGCAAGAGGGAATTACTGCGGCACACCCGCCAGCCAATACCCCGGCCGCGTGCGCACTTTCAGCCCCGGCCTCCGTACCTCCACCTTGATGGCGTGCCAGCCGCCTTCCACCTTGTTATTGGGGTTGTAGCTGATCATGTACTGGCTGTGCAGTTCCTCACCGATCTTGCTGATGGCATCCTCCAGGGCGCGCTGGCTGACGAATCCGAACTCCTCGCCGCCGGTGAATCTGGTCAACACCTCGGCGGGGTTGGAAATGAAGATCGCCTTGGCCTGCCGGAACACTTCCACGAATGCCGGCAGCACGTTGCCGGTACCCTGATACTGCGCCACGGTGGTGGGGGTGGCTGCCCCGCCGGCCGGCATATGGCGCGCCGAGGGCGGAATCGGATCGGGGCGCGGAACCGGCGTCTTGGCCAACAGCGTGTTGATGAAGCGGCTCATGTTGATGGTGTACACCTGCACGTTGGCGAACTCCACGGCCAGCAACGTTTCGCGGCCGCGGCCCTCGCTGCCCTTATCGCGGGTTTCCGAGATCAATAGAATGATGCGGCGGCGGTTCTTGTCGCGCTTGGAAAGCATGCGCGCCGCCTCATTGACCGCATCCCACTGGCGCGCAGAAGAGCTCCCGGCGTTGATCTTCTCAAGGGCGGTCTTAATCTTCGTTCCGTCCGAAGTGAAATCCTGCATCACACGGATGCGATGATCGAAGGCGATAATCGCCACCGAGCCCTGTTCCCCGATGACCAGGTTCTCGAGCAACGGGCCGATCTTCTTCACCTTCGGCAGCACTTCCTCGGTCACGGCATCGGCCTGCAGAACCAGCGCGACATCGATGGGCTGAAAGGACACATCCACCTTGATGTCCTGCAGCTTATCGTTGTCTTTGAGAATGAAGTCGTGAGGTTGAAGGCCGTTCACGATACGGCCGTTGGAATCGGTAACGATGGTGGGCGCGATGACGACATTGACAATCTCGATAATTCTGGTGGAGGTTTCCTGCGCCAGCAGCCATCCCAAGCCCAAAGACACGGCAACCGCAAGTATTCGAAGCATCACTAGATTGGATGGCACTCCCTACTCCTTGGTTGCGGCATGTTCGGTTCTGCCGTGAAGCAGATCCACGACATGGGGCACCAAACCCACGATAGCATCCAGCGATTCCACCGCGCCCTTCGGAGAACCGGGCAGATTGACGATCAGCGTACGGCCGCGGGTGCCGGCCAGGGCGCGGCTCAGGTCGGCGAGCGGTGTCACCTTGCGGCCTTCGGCGCGCATGCGCTCCCCAAAACCTGGAATCTCCCGCTCAATCACGCGGCGGGTGGCTTCCGGCGTAATGTCGCGCGCGGCCACACCCGTGCCGCCGGTGGTGAACACCACGTTGGCCGAATCGCTATCGGCGAGCGATCGCAACCTGGCCGAAATCATCTCAATGTCGTCGGGCAGCACGTCAGGGGCCGCGGCGTCCCAGCCCAGGGCCGTTAGCCGCTGCCGGATGGCGGGACCGGACCGGTCCTCCCGTTGGCCGGCATAGCTGGAATCGCTGATGGTGAGAATGGCGGCTCGAATCATTTTTGCTTCCGGTGAAAATCGCCGCTCTTTCCGCCGGTTTTTTCCAGCAGGTAGACGTCCTGAATCTCGATCGCCTTGTCGAGCGCTTTCGTCATGTCATACACAGTGAGCGCGGCCACCGCGGCTGCGGTGAGCGCTTCCATCTCCACGCCGGTGGGACCGGTGGTGGTGACCGAAGAGACGATGCGCACGCCTTTGGATTCGACGCGCGCCTCCACATCGGCATGGCTCAACATCAGCGGATGGCAAAGCGGGATGAGTTCCGAGGTTCTCTTGGCCGCCGCGATGCCGGCAAAGCGCGCGATCTCGAGCGGATTTCCCTTGGGATTCTCCGGCAGTCTGGCCAATACGGACGGGCGGATACGGACGAACGCCTGGGCCCGTGCGGTGCGTTTGGTCAACGCCTTTTCCGAGACATCCACCATGCGGGCGGCGCCTTCAGAGTCGTAGTGTGAGAGCTTCTTCATATGAGCAGGATGGGGATCATCTCACCGGCCTTCCACGATTCCTGATCCGCGCCGGCCATCAGGAACGCGTTGGCGCGGGCCAGGGCAGGCACATCGCTTGAACCCTGCCAAGGGATATGGTGCACCACGCCGCCGTCGTCCTCCACGCGAGCGGGAAGGAAGCGTGTGAGGCCGGGTTTGTGCCGGAAGTCCGCCGCCAACTGCGCGTAGGTGAAAGGAAGCGAGGCGGAGCGGCGTCCGGACAGCAACTCCACCGCGGCGCGCGCGAAAACTTCGAACGTCACCATCGTAGAAGCAGGGTTGCCGGGAAGCCCGAAGAAGAAGCGGTTCCGCGCCCGGCCGAACACCAGCGGCTGCCCGGGCTGGATGAGCACGCGAGTGAAATAGAACTCAGCGTCCAGGTCCGCCAAAACGCGTTCAACGATGTCGTACTTGCCGGCCGAAACCCCGCCGCTCAGCAGCAGAAGGTCGTGCTCCAGGCCCTGTTCGATCAGTTCGCGGGTGTGGGCATACTCGTCGCGGGCTACCGGCAGGATCAATGGATCGCCGCCGGCGCGGCTGACCTGGGCGGCAACCGACCATGCATTCGAATTGCGAACCTGATAGGGCGCTGGATGGCCGGCGATATCGACCACCTCGTCGCCGGTTGACAGGATGGCGGCGGTGGGTTTCCGGTAGACGGCGACCTCGGTTAACCCCACGGTGGCCAGCATCGCGATCCGGGGGAAAGTGAGCACGTCGCCTGCCGCCGCCACCACGCCGCCGTGGTGCGCTTCCGAACCCGCGGGATTGATGAAGTCGCCGGGCTTCTGGGTGCGGCTGATGTGTACGGTGTCTTGCCTTCTTTCGGTATGCTCCACCATTACCACGGCGTCGGCCCCGTCAGGAATGGGAGCGCCGGTCATGATCTCGCACGCCTGGCCAGGGCCTACGGCTTGTTTTGGCATCTCGCCGGCGCGAACTTCGCCGACCACGTGGAGGTCTCCGGGGAGGTCCTGGGAGCGGACAGCGAACCCATCGCGTATCGATCGGGCGAGAGGAGGGTAGTCACGATCGGCCAGCGCATCAACGGCTAGTATGCGGCCCGACGCTTGGGCCAAGTCGACGGCCTCCACCTGGAGGGAATTCCGTAGTTCTCCTACCTTCGCTAGTACTATTCTGCGCGCTTCGCGGTAATGCAACCCCTGCACGAGGGTATTGTAACAGCCGCAAGCTTGCTGATTTATTTTTCAGCCGATTAGGGTAAAATACCAATTAACCGAAAAAACACGACTCAACAGCCACCGTTCGGGGAAACGCCGCACTAGCCGGGTTGCCCCGATGGTCCCTCGCCCGCCAGGGGTGGAATCGCATAAACTGGCGGTTGAGCGGGTCATTGGCTGCGGAGGTGGTTGCCAGTGTTGGAAAATCAGGAAGAATTCTCGGGTGTCCTGTGGCAGACAGGGCAGACGTCAGTAGAGTTCCCGCGCATCGTATTGCAGCAACTGCTGACGTTCGCAGAGGATGGCTTGCGGCGTTTGAGCCGCGGTGGGATTGAACTGGGTGGTGTGCTCTTCGGCCGCCGCACGGGAAACACGATTCAGGTTCACGCCTGGCGCGAAATCCCATGCCAGCACACGCGTGGACCGGCCTTTTTGCTTTCGAACGAAGACCGGCAGACACTGGCGGGGTTGCTTGAAAACGCCCAACGCGACCCGGCGCTGCAGGTGTTGGAACCGGTGGGCTGGTTTGTCTCCCATACCCGTCAGGGGCTGGTGCTGAGCGACGGCGATCAGGAAATGGCCCGCGAGTTCTTCCCGGAGCCGCAGCATGTGGGAATCATCTTCCACCCTAAGAAGGGTAAACCGACCGAGGGCGCTCTTTTTGTAAGGGATGACGCCGGCGTTCTGGGGGTGGAGCACAGCCGCCGCACCTTCGATTCCCGGGAATTCCCGCCCGTGATTCTCCCCGAAATAGGCCAGCCCGATCCCGCCCCAAGGGAGAAGACAAGGCAGCCGCGTCAAGCGCATTCTGGCATTGACGTGAAGACCAAACCCAATCCCGCAGTCCCGCCAAGGACACCGGCGCCGGCGCCGGCAAGCGAAGAAGAATCGTTTTGGCGAAGGATTCCCGGCTGGGCGTACGCCTCGATCGGCGTGCTGTTGTGCGGCGCCCTGGTTCTGGCGATTCCCACCCGGCGTGGTCCGGAAGAGAGCACCGGGGAAGCGCTGCAGCTTCGCCTGCATGATGCAAAGGGCCAATTGCGCATAGAGTGGGACAAGAACAGCCGCACGATTCTGGGCGCTGACGGAGCGACGTTGCATGTCACCGATGGCAGATCGCTTTCTCCGGTGGAGCTCGATCGCGACACCGCGCAGCGCGGTTTTATCACCTACGGCCGGCTGTCGGAAGACGTGACCGTGCGAATGGTGGTGAAGCGCAGAAACGAAACGCCGTATCAGGAACTGGCCCGCTTTGTGGGTTCGCCGATTCCCAAGGAAGTGCCGAGAGAACTGCGCGATTCACGGGAACGCAAGGAGCAGTTGCTGGCGGAGATACGCAAACTGCGGCATCAGATCCAGCAGGAAGTGGAGCGATCCCAAACGCTGGAGACTTCGGTAAACCGGCTGGAACGGCAGATTGAGACCGAGGCGAGGCGCGCCCGCTAGCGGCGTCGGGAGGCAAGAAAGCCCGCCAGCCGCCCCATCGCCTCTTCGACGATTGGCCTTTCCGCCGCGTAACAGATGCGGATAGAGCCTTCGCCCCCTGCGCCGAAGGCCACTCCCGGCGCCAGACCGAGCCTGGTTTCCACCAGCAGGCGACGGCAGAACTCGAACGAGTCAGTGAGTCCTTCCACGCGCGGAAACAGATAGAAGGCGCCTTCGGGCTTGGGCACGGCGACACCGGGCATCTTTGAGAGCGCCGCGATACAGGCGTCGCGATTTTCTTTGAGCCGCGTGAGCATTTCCTTCAGCGTGGGCTCACCCCACAGAAGCGCGGTTTCTGCCGCGCGCTGGGCGAAGCTCGGTGCGTGGGAGACGATGAATTCGTTCAACTGCGCGGCCCGGGCGCAAAGGTCGGGGCGTGAGATCAGCCATCCCACGCGCCAGCCCGTCATGCACCAGGCCTTGGAGAACGACTGCACCACGATGACGGCATCATCGGGTGTTGTTTTCCTCAGAATCGTAGGCACCGGTGTGCCGAGCGCCGGGGTTTCATAGTAGAGCCGCTCATAGACCTCATCGGCCATCAGCCACAGGCCGTGCCGCCGGCAGAAGTCCAGCAGGCGATCCTGATCCTGGTCCGTGGCCACCCATCCCAAAGGATTGGACGGCGAAGTGTAGAGCAGCATCCTCGTGCGGGGGGTGAGGGCGGCTTGGAGGGCATCGAAATCGATTCCATAGCGGCCGTCCGCCAGCGGCTGCGCGACCTGCCTCGCCCTAGCGTTCACCATCTGGATGATCGCTGAGCCGTTGGGCCAGGCCGGGGTCAGCACAATGGCTTCGTCGCCCGGATTCAGGACGCAGCGAATGCCGACGTTCAGCGCCTGCACACCCGAAGTGGTGATCACGATGCGCGCCGCCGGATCGGGCGTCACCCCGTGGATTTCCTCGTAGTACCTCGCCAACGCCTGCCGGGTGGACGGCATGCCGGCGTTCTCCGTGTAGAACGTGTAGCCATCGGCCATCGCCTTCTGCGCGGCGCGCTTGATGAACTCCGGCGTCGGAACGTTCGATTCGCCAAAGTACAGGCGCAGGACCCTGCCGGCGGGATCGGTGGCCGCGGCGTCCATCCGCATCGCAAGTTCCGCCAGTTCCCGGATGCGCGAGTGCGGGACGGAACGCGCCGAGCTGGCCAGTTCAGGCATGGGCAGTGTCATGCTCTTTCAGGATACGATCTGTAGTTACAAGAATTCATCATGAAAATCACCGCAATCAAAACAGTAGTGGTCAACGCGCGGATGCGCAACTGGATCCTGGTGAAGGTGGAAACCAACCAGCCGGGCCTTTATGGCTGGGGCGAGGCGACGCTGGAATGGAAGACCAAGGGCGTGGTGGGCGCCATTGAGGATCTCTCGGTCCTTTTAATCGGACAGGATCCGCGCCGCATTGAACACTTGTGGCAGATCATGCACCGGCAGTATTTCTGGCGCGGCGGCATCACCAACTTCACGGCGATCAGCGGCATTGACCAGGCGCTATGGGACATCAAGGGCAAGGAACTGGGCAAACCGGTCTGCGAGTTGCTGGGCGGGCCTGTGCGCGACCGGCTGCGCCTTTACGATCACCTAGGTGGCGGGCAGATGGAGCACATCTACCAGACGATTGCGCCCGAGGCATTCGCGGAACGGATTCACATGAGCATCGAGAAAGGTTTCACCGCGGTGAAGTGCATGCCGATTCCGGTCTGCGACATGATCGAGAATCCGGCCGTGTTGAAGCGGGCCGCGCGGGCAGTGGAGCTGATGCGCAAGGCGGTGGGGGATGAAGTGGACATCATGCTGGACCTGCATGCCCGGACGACCGCGGCCGCGGCGATTCAGTTCGGGCGATTGCTGGTGGACTACAACCTCTACTGGTACGAAGAGCCGTGCTGGCCGGAGCATGTGGACGCGCTGGCGGAAGTGGCGCGCGCGCTGCCGTTTCCCACGGCGACCGGCGAGCGGCTGGTGGGCCGCTGGGAGTTCCGCGAGTTATTGGAGAAGCGGGCCTGCGCCATTGTACAGCCCGACGTATCGCACTGCGGCGGGATTAGTGAGGCGCGCCGGATCGCGGCAATGGCCGAAACTTACTCCATTGCCGTCGCCTGCCACAACCCGCAAGGTCCGGTCAGCACCGCATCGTCGATTCACGTCGGTTTCGCCACGCCGAATTATCTGATTCAGGAGGTGGTGCGGGCCGATGTGCCGTGGCGTAACGACATCCTGACCGAGCCGCTGGATGTGGCGCGCGGTTACGTGGAGCCACCGGTGAAGCCGGGTCTTGGCATCGATATCAATGAGGCCGAGGCGGCGAAGCATCCGTTTGAGCCGGAGGTGACGATGGACTGTTACCGCCGCGATGGCAGCGTGGCGGACTGGTAGTTTTACACGGGCAGCGGAACCATTAACACCGGGCATGGCGCCAGACGCACCACCTGGTAAGTTGTTGTGCCAAGCATGGACGTGTCCGTCATGCGATGCCGCCGCGCGCCGATGACCAGAAGGTCGCAGCCGGACTCGGAGGCGTGGGAGAGGATTTGTTTCGCCGCATCGCCCTTGCGCACCACCTGGCGGATGGCGCAGCCGGCCCTTTCTTCAGCGGACAGCGCGGCACAGGGGTCTCCGGCAAGCGCATGCCCGGGCTCTTCCACCCGCAGAACCTCAACCGCGGCCTGGAAGTAGCGGGCGATTTGGATGGCGTGACTGAGTTGCGGGGCATCTCCGGTGACCGGGCAGAGAATGTTGCGGATGGCCATGGTTTCTCCGCCGCCGCGCACGGTGAGGACAGGAATCTCAGCGGCGGCGAGCACGTGTTCGGCCACTGAGCCGAGGAACCAGCGCTCCACTCCGCTTCTGGCGTGGGTGCCCTGTACGATCAATCCGGCGTTCAGTTGCTTCGCGCTATCGAGGATGACCTCGGCGGGCGTGCCTTCAATTACCAGGTAGTCGCGTTCCCCCGACCCGATGTGGCGATCGGTGAACTCGCGCAGGCGCGTCTCCACCTCCAGGGATTGGGAGCGCATCCAGTCGACCAGATGAGTGACCTGGCTGCGGGTGAAGTAGGCGGGCGGGGTGAAGGATTGGGCGTAGACGACGGTGAGTTGAGCGTGGGCCTGGCGTGCGATAGCGTCGGCGTAGCGGAGAGCGCCGGCGGAGAGATCGGTGAAATCGGCGGCGGCGACGATGCGGTGGAGGGGCGGCATGGAGTACCTCGCAGCTTGAGTATATCGCTACTTGCTCATGTGTGCAAGGATTTCGGAAAGCCGTGTCTTCAGTGCCACAAGTTCCGGACACCGCTTAAGGATTCCTTCGAAGTTTCGCAGTGTTTCGTCCATCAGCAGGTCCCGTCCTCCACCGGGCCGCCGCGCGTCGCCAAACCTGGCGAGGAATGGGTAGAAAACGTGCTCCTTCAGACTGACTTCGTCCCGCACTTGTTTCCACGGCCGCCCGAGGCGGTCGTGGTGTCCGGCGAGCAACCATACCTCGACCTCCTGAACGGCGGCGCAGCACAGAAGGGTCACGCCCGCCCCGCTTGCCTGAGATTCCAGTACATCGAACTCCGCGGACCTGAATGTCGATCACGATCCCAGATCGAAGGCAATTGCTGTTTCGCATGGGCATAACCCTGAACCCGGGGATTCTCCAGCACGGTCACTTTGGCCTTTGGGCGTCCGCATTCAGTGAGCATTCGGGTCACCAATGGCGCGAGGATCGCTCCGTTGTAAGTCGGGTCCTCGGGAACGATCAGGATACGCAGACTCATGCCGCCGATTCCAGCCAACCCTCGGCGAAGAGATCGGCGATCGACTGAGTGTTGCACAGCTCAACCAGTCTTGGAATCTCCGAGAAGGGCTTGAACGTAGAAGCGCCGGTCTCATCCTTGCGGCAGAAGAACGTCGTCGGAAAGTCTTCCTTTGTCAACCACGATAACGCCACGGGAGAATGGGTAGTGGCAAAGACCTGGACGTTCTGCTGCCCCGCCTGCGTGCGAAGGAGTTCCATCAACAGGCGCAGGC
>JANRLE010000395.1:0-8480 GCA_033762895.1 Bryobacteraceae bacterium
CCGACCCGCGCTACCTGATCACGTTTGAGGAAACAGACGGGGAACCGGCCGGCGCATACGATGCGGTGTTGGGCCTGGACGCCTGTGTGGCGGTGCTGGACGGCGTTGGCACGATAATCGGGTGCAACGATGCATGGCGGAGGTTCGCGCGCCTGGAGGGCGGGTTCGAGGGTGGCGAATGCGTTGGCGGTGAGTATCCCAGCGTGTGGGGCGGGGAAATCGCGGCGGGTATTGATGCCGTGCTGCGCGGCCGGAGCGTCCTGTCGGTATGCGAGCATCCGGGGTTGGGCAGGGAGATGCAGCGTTGGTTCCGATGCACGGTGACGCCGGTATCCACACAGAGGCAGCAGGGAGCGGTGGTGACGCACGTGGACATTACCGAGCGCGTGGTGGCGTCGTCGGCGATGGAGGCGGCGGCGGACGGCGTGTTCCTTACGGATCGCGAAGGACGAATCCTGCGGGTAAACGGCGCGTTCACACGCATCACCGGATACGCGGCGGAGGAGGTGTCCGGTGTGCAGGCAAGGTCTCTGGTTTCCGGGCGCCATGCGCAAATGCAATGGGACAGCGTCTGGGGGCAGGCGCTGAAGGGGCAAGCCTGGCGCGGGGAGACGGTGAGGAAACATCGCGACGGGCGCCTGTTGACGCTGCAGCAGACGGTGAGTCCGGTGACAGGGCCTGACGGAGAGGTTTCCACCGTGGCGTTCACACTGGAAGACATCACCGCCAGAAAGCAGGCGGAATGGCAGGTGCTGCATCTGGCGAGCTATGACGCACTGACCGGGCTGCCGAACCGGACCCTATTCTATGAAAGACTGAGCCAGGCTTTGGAATGGGCGCAGAGGCGTGACCGGAGGGCGGCGTTGTTGCTGCTGGACCTGGATCAATTTCGTGACACCAACGACACGATGGGACACCCGGCGGGCGACGCGCTGCTGGTGGCGGTTGCGCGGCGGCTGGAGGGCAGTCTGTCGGCACTGGAGAAATTGGGGCGGCTGGGCGGCGATGAGTTCGCCGTGGTGGTGGAGGATGTGGAGTCGAGGGAGCAACTGGCGGGCCGGGCGGAGCACATTCTTTCGGCTTTCAGCGAGCCGTTCGCCGTGGGAGGCCAGGCGGTGAGTATCACGGCCAGCCTTGGGATTGCGGTACACCCCGAGGACGGGCAATCGGTGGCGGACCTGCTGCGCGGAGCCGATATCGCGATGTACAAGGCGAAGGGCGGCGCGCGGAACTCGTTTCACTTCTATGACGCGGAAACGGATCGCGAGACCAGCAACCGTGTGCGGCTGGTGCGAGACCTGCGGGCCGCATTCCAGAACGGCTCCCTGCGCATGGCGTTTCAGCCCCAGGTGGACCTGAAAAGCGGACGCCTGGTGGCGGCCGAAGCGCTGATCCGGTGGACGCACGCCGAGATGGGCGAAGTAAGCGCGGCTCGTCTGGTGCATATTGCCGAGGCGTCCGGGCTGATCCATGCCCTTGGTGATTGGGTATTGGAGGCTGTTTGCGGGCACATCGCGGCATGGAAGGCGGACGGGTTGGCGGTGGTTCCGGTGGCGGTGAATCTTTCGGCGATGCAGTTGGCGGGGGACCGCACGGTGGAGAGTCTTCTCGCGCCCGTTGCCAGACACGGCCTGACGCCGTCGCAAGTGATGGCGGAGATCACCGAGAGCGCGCTGCTGCAGCATTCCGAGTGCGTGCGCCAGACGCTGTATGCACTGAGTAACGCCGGTGTGGCGCTGGTGTTGGATGACTTCGGCACGGGTTACAGCTCACTTAGCTACCTGCGGCAATACCCGGTGAACACAATCAAGGTGGACCTGTCGTTTGTTCACGGCGTTGGCACGAACACGGGAGACGAGGAGATCATCACAGCGATCCTGGGTCTTGCGCGGGCGCTGGGGATCCGGGTGGTGGCCGAAGGAGTGGAAACGGCGGAACAGGTGGAGTTCCTGCGCTCCCGGGGGTGCGACGCCGCACAGGGTTATTTCTTCGGGAGGCCGATGGGGGCTGAGGAGTTTGGGAGCCTGTTGCGGGCGCGGAACGGATCGGCGAGGGCGGCGGGGGCCGGGTAGCGGGACGTGGTGGGCCCTGTAGGATTCGAACCTACGACCAACGGATTATGAGTCCGCTGCACTAACCGCTGTGCTAAGGGCCCCGAGCCCGTGCTTCGAATCTAGCACACCCGCAATGTGATCAGCCGCGGCGGCGGCGGTATTCAATGCAGGCCTCCAGCACGCGGCGGTATTCTCCAACGCCGACGTCGCGTTCGCAGCAGATCAGCATCAGGCAGCCGTCGGAGCGGAAGTTGCCGTCCCATGCCATCAACTGCCGGTCGTCCCAATCGGGGTGGTACTGCCGCATCTTTTCGCCAGGCATACGGTCGAAGTAGGCGCGCAGGTTGACGTCGGTTTCATCCGCGCCTTCCGGGTATGGCTCCTGTTCGAAGTTCCAGACCGGCTGAATCCATTCCGGGGGCATAGACACCTGAGAGTCAGGATAGCGCTTCGACCAGCACGTGTTCGTGGATGCCTGCGCTGAGGGCCTGGAATGCCTTCAGGTGATCGCGATTGAAGGCATCGCGATCGCGCCGGTAGAGGCAGACGACGATCATGCCTCCAGAAACGCTTTCCACCGGCACCGCCAGGGCCGACGAGAGGGCGCGTCCTTCGATGCGGTCGGCAAGGCCAGGTTCGACGGCGGGGTTGCCGTTGATGATCGGCATGTGATTTTCCGCCACCCAGCCGACCAATCCCTTGCCCAGTGGGATGTCGAGATTCTGAATGGCGCCGGCGGAGTTGCCTTCGCTGAAAATGTTGCGCAGCGTTTCGCCCTCTTCGACAAAAACACCGAGCGCGTCGAAGGCGATGAGCGGTTCCACGCGGCGGACGAAGCTGCCGCAGCCTTCAAGGCGATAACGCTTGCGGTCACTGCCGGTGATGCTTCCGTGGAGACGGCTCAGGTCGGCCGCGGCGGGTGAGGATGCCGATTCGAAGCCTGCGTCGGGGGCGGCGCCGCGCTCCACTTTCACATCGGTCTGAATAATGGGGCGGCTGTCGAGGATCTTCTGGCGGGCGATCTTTTCGAGTTCGACGTAGCGGCGCGAGAGCACCTCCACGACCTTGGGATCGAACATCCTGCCGGCATCGCGCTCAAGGATCGCCATCGCTTCGGGCAGAGGCATGGCCTTGCGGTATTGACGGTCCGAGGCGAGCGCATCCAGCACGTCGACGGCGGTGAGGATGCGTGCGCCGATGGGAATCTCCTCTCCGCGGAGTCCATCGGGATAGCCGGTGCCGTCCCACTTTTCATGATGGGAACGAACGATGGGAGCGACGGGATAGGGGAACTGCACCTGTTCGAGAATCTGTGCGCCGACGATGGGGTGAATCTTCATCTTCTCGAATTCGGCCGGTGAGAGCTTGCCGGGCTTGGAGATGATGTATTCGGGCACGGCGATCTTACCGACGTCGTGGAGGGTGGCGGCGGCGCGCAAGGCCTCCATTTCGTTTTCGTTCAGGCCGAGTTCCCGGCCCACGCCCAGCGCATAAACCTGCACGCGCTCCAGGTGCTCATACGTTGTTCCGTCTTTAGCCTCGATGGCGAGCGCGAGTGCTTCGATCGTCCGCAACTGGATGGCGGCTTTGTCCAGGGCGTGCTGGCGTTCGCGTTTGGCATGCTCGCTGGCGGCTTCGAGCTTTTCGACATGCAGCTTGTGGGCGTTGTGGATGACGTAGAGCACCGGCAGAATCAGCAGGGCGGTCTGCCAGCCGATCCATTGGCCGACGCCTTCGATCAGGGCGGCAACTACGGCGCCTACCAGGTAGAACGGGAAAGACCAGAAATACCCGTCCCGCCAAAGCGGCCACAAGGGCTGACGTTCGGTGGCGGCAATGGCGCAGGCGACGAACAGCGTGTTGGCGATGAAGAAGGCCGTAGCGGCGCACAACAGAACCACCGGCCGTTCCACGGACTGTTCGGCGAACCATTGCAGGTGGTAGATCCGGTAGGCGGCTGAGGCAGCCAGCGCGATGCTGGCCGTGTTGAAGGCCAGCCGCAGTGGATTGGGACGTTTTCTGGCCTGCCAGACGCTCTGCACAAGGATGCCAAGACAGCCCATCACCAGGGTTTCGGGGAGGCTGAAGGCCGCTATGCCGATCAGGACAAACAGGAAGTTGGCGGACATCGTCCCGTTCACGGCGGGCAGCGCCACCTTGGTTCCGGAGGCGAGCAGCGCAATGACGAGGTAAACGAGGAAACGGCCGGCATCGTGGGAACGCCAGTGCAAGAGAGACCAACACAAGGCGGCAGCTCCGGCGAGGCACACCGCACCGAGGTATACAGTGGACAAGGCGGAAAGGAAGCGGTCTAGCGAAGTCTGTTTCGGCAGGTACATCTTTTTCCTCAGACTCGGAACACCGGCTCAGGCAAATGGAAATATCGACTAAAACGCCTTTGCAGAGTCTTATATTACCCAGCCTAAGTCCAGCACTCGCAGGAAGCAGTTCGTGAGAACACTTAGTTCAGAGCGAGGAATCCCTTAGCGGGAAGCCTCGCGGAACAGGAAGTCCCGCACCCGCAAATACCATTCGGTTCCGTTGGGGCTTCCGGGGGGATCGGGCGCGCAGATCTCCATCGAATGGGGAAGTTTCGCCAGCAGCATCTCCCGGCCAAGCTTTTTTTCCAGCAATTGGGCCAGCGCCGCATCCTGAAGGGCGTTCCGGCGCACGAGTTGACGAAGGCTGAACGCCAGGGCAGGGCCGGGTTGCGCCGGCTGCTGACAGAGGTACTCCTTCAACGTGGCGCGTGCCAATTCCGAGACCGGCGCCTTGGCCGAGGGAAGCCGGATGTTGTTGTTCTTGAGCGGCGGCACAATGGCGGCGAAAACGCGGACCTCCATGGGATAGATCACCCAGGCGTGGCCGTCGTGAATCTGCGCCTCGACGCGGACGCGGCCCGCCGGAGCGTCGTGCGGGACGAAGACATCCAGGAGGTAGACATCGGCGGGCCTGCCGCCGCGTCCGCCGGTGTGCAGCGGCTTGGGCTCCAGGCGTTCGCGCATGCCGTCGTCCTCGGGGTAGGCGCGGTAGAGGTTCATGCGGAATCGCCTGGCGGGATTCTGTTCGATGTAGAGGGCGTAGTCGCGTTTTTCGGGTACATCGACCACGATATGGTAGGAGTGCCAGGCATTTCGAACCATCGCGGGCGAGAGAATCTCACGGGGTTTGCCGCCGCGGTCCGGTTCGGCGATGGCGCCGTTGAAGTCCATGCGGCGGAATTCCGAGAGCACGTGGATGGAGGATCCGGATTGCGCAAGAGCGTTTAGCGCGATGACCAGCGCAAGGGTGAGTGCCCGAAGCATTTCTTCAAGCTAACACCGCGCCTGTTCGGGCCGCCCCCTGGCGACGGCCGGCCATATCCCTGCCGATTGGTGCGCGAGGCGGCCCACAGGACAAATGCCGGAGCGCAGGAAAGCACCGGAAGGACCAGCATCGCCTCCTGCAGGCCGGTGGCGCGGAACTGCCCGGTAATGACAGTGGCGCCGGCCGCAACGTGCGCGCGCCAATCCGACAAGGCGGCCGGTCAACAGCGGGCCCAAGCTGGCTCCCCAGCAGGTACATGGCCATGCAATAGATGGCAATAATAGTGCCGCCCAGCGCCGGGGGCACGGTGTCGTGAATGGAGGGGTAGACGAAGCCGTAGTAGGTATTGCGTCCGGCGTAGGCGATGCCGAGCAGGGGCAGCGCGGCCAGCAGCATGGGAACGACTTCACCAGGCCGTTGAAGGCTTGAGATATGGCGGTCATAGACAGAGGCTACATTTCCAGTTTGCCCTGATACAGGAGGTCCTTGATGGGGAACGATGCCTGCCGGTAGGGGCCCGTTACCCCGGGAAGGTAGAGTTCGAAGGTGAGGTCCTTGCCCAGTTCCTTGCCCTGGGCGGTGGGGCGCGGGAAGACTAAACGGAGAACAGGATCTGATTCGCCTGGAGGAAGATGGCCCGTCATCCTGAACTTCTTCTTGCCGGCCTTCATGAACGATTCCTCCTCCATCATGCGGGACTCTTCGGCCTGGGCCAGCGCCTTGCGGTTGGGATTGCGGACGGCGAGGATGATGACCTTGCCTTCGTTTTCGCGCAGGAAGGCCTGGTATTCGAGTTTGGCGGTGTCGTCGGCCGGCTTGCCCTGGGTTTGCGCACTGTACCGGCGTTCGAGTTCGGCTTCGGCCAGCCGGGCTGGTTTGGCGGTGGCGAGATAGACGGGGAGCGGGGCGGTGTCGCGCATCCTGGTGGTTTGGGCCCATGGCGAGTCGGTGAGCATGATAAGAAGCTGCTCATCGGTCCAGGAGCGGGGCTCAAGGGTTTCCCAGAACCTGTTGTCAAACAGCAAGAAGAGAAGCAGCGCCAGGTGCATTGTGGTTCCTGTTCGAATTATAGTGACGGGTTATGGCTGATATTCAGTATCGCAACCGGCGGGCGGTGGCGTTGGAGAATGACGCGCTGCGGGTGACCATGCTGGTGGAAGGCGGGCACATCGCCGAGTTGACGCACAAGGGGAGCGGGGTGAATCCGCTGTGGACGCCGCCGTGGCGATCGGTGGAGCCATCGAAGTTTGATCCGGCGAGCGGGGAGTGGGGTACGGATGCCGAAGCGAAGCTGCTGGCCGGGATCATGGGGCACAACCTATGCCTGGATGTGTTTGGCGGGCCGTCGCCCGAGGAGGCGGCAGCGGGACTGACGGTACACGGCGAGGCTTCCATCGTTGCCTACGAGATTTCGGTAAGTGGCGGAGAGTTAGTGGCGAAGGCGAGCCTGCCGCTGGCGCGGCTCGAGTTGGAGCGGCGGATCCGGCTGTCTGGGACGGTGGCGGTGATTACTGAGTCCGTGCATAACCGTTCGGCGCAGGACCATCCCACGGCGTGGACGCAGCATGTGACGTTGGGCCCCCCGTTCCTCGAGCGTGGTAAGACTCAGTTCCGCATACCGGGGACCCGGTCGAGGGTGTTTGAGGCGGACTTTGCGGGCGAGCATGGGCGATACAAGCCGGGTGCGGATTTTGACTGGCCGAGGGTTCCGTTAAAAAACGGCGGCGTGCTGGATCTGCGGGTATATCCTTCGGCTGAAGTTTCCGGCGGCTACACGGCACATTTACTGGATCCGCATCGGGAGCAGGGCTTCTTCACGGCATGGTCGCCGGCCAGCAGAGTGATGTGCGGCTACGTCTGGAAGCGCAGCGATTTTCCATGGATCGGAATCTGGGAGGAGAATCGCAGCCGGATGCAGCCTCCGTGGAACGGCAAGACGCTGACGCGGGGCATGGAGTTTGGGGCCTCTCCGATGCCGGAAACGCGGAGGCGGATGATCGAACGTGGATCGATGTTCGGCGTTCCCGGCTACCGCTGGCTGCCCGCCGGAGGCACGGCAAGCGTGACTTATTGCGCTTTCGCGTGCCAGACGGATGCGATTGCGGACGAAGTTGTCTGGAACGGCGGCGGCGATATTAAGTTCAACTAGATCTGGGGAATTTCTCGCTGGCCCACTCGAACAGCGCCTCCAGGTCCCCTTCCGGGCAGCCGCGGCCGATCATCTCCACGGTTTGTTCTCCCAGTCTGCGGTAGGCTTCAAACTGTCCTTCGTCGAAGAACTGGTCACCGGTGGTCTGCTGGGGGAATTCCCTGTTGGCTGCCGAGTAACTCAACACATCGGCCGATAACTCCGGTGAGATCGCGGGTTTGAGATAGAGGATGAGCCCCGCGGTCTGATCCGGATATCGAACGCGAAGCAGGGACCAGTGTTGAGCGCGGCAGGCATCGCCGAGTTGGCGCTCACCGGCGAACTCAATGGACACATTCATATCGACGCGGGCCTTATGCACGGCGTTGCCCAGATCCTCATAGCTGTAGTTGGGGTCGGCGCCGGCATCGCTGAGGACAATGAGGCGGCAGCGGCGTTTGATCATTTCGTAGAGGGCGAGATTTTCGAAGTGTCCGCCGTCGGAGAGATAGATCCAATCGCTGCGCTCGTGCGTCATGCCGAGGAGTTCCTTCAAGACGACGTCGGGAGTGCCGGGCCCGTTCTTGGCGAAGATCTCCTGGCGCGAGGAGGACGGATTAGGGAACCAGGCGCCGAGGCGCAGATTGAAGAACGTGAGCAGAAAGCTGAGCACGGTGGAGGTGTGAAAACCCATGTTGGGGCTGGCGGCCGCGCCGGAGACGGCGACGGCGGTTCCCAGGCTGAGCCCGCCATCGGTATAGTGCTCCGGACGCCGGTAACCGAGTTCGACCATGGTCTCCGGATCCTGCAGGAACGAACCCACGCCATAGGGCGAAGCCGAGAAGCAAGCTGCCTTGCGGTTCTGCCAGGCCAGCCGGTGCCCCTTGGTGATATTCAAGGCGAAGTTCAGCACGTGTACGGGTTGCTGTCCTTTCAGGCTGGGCAGGAAAATATTGTCGCTTTCGGCAAATCCGGTGAAGAGGCTGATGCCC
>JANRLE010000396.1:0-5182 GCA_033762895.1 Bryobacteraceae bacterium
CTCCCCGTGGGAAAGCGGCGACGGAACCAACGCCGCGCTCTCCCACACCGTGGTGGCCAATTTCACCAAGCTGGTGCGCACCCACAACCTTCGCTTCGGCGCCGATCTGCGCGTCTACCGCGGCTTCGGCAACCGTTTCCCGCAGGCCGTTTCGCCGGATCTGGCTTTCAGTAACCTGTGGACCAAGGGACCGGTGGATAACTCGCCCGCCGCCCCGGTGGGCCAGGAACTGGCGTCCATGCTCTTCGGCATTCCCAACGGGTCCATGCAACTGGCGGCAAGTTATGCGATTCAAAGCCGCTACCTGGGCTTCTACATCCATGATGATTTTAAGCTTACCCGTAAACTGACCCTGAACCTCGGCTTGCGCTATGAGAAGGAAACCCCGCTCACTGAGCGTTATGACCGAATGGTAGGCGGCTTCGCCGAAAACGAGCCGAGCCCCATTGAGGCCCAGGCGCGTGCCAACTACGCCCGCAGCCCGATCCCCGAACTGCCCCTGGATCAGTTTCGCGTGCGCGGCGGATTGCGGTTCGTCAACAGCGGCGGGCTGGGCCGCAATCAATTCCAAACCGAGAGCAACAACTTCCTGCCCCGCGTAGGCTTCTCCTGGGAAGTGGGGCCCAAGACCGTGGTGCGGGCCGGCATCGGCCTCTTCTATGACCTGGTAGGTGTGAACCGCAGCGAAGCGCTGCAGGCCGGCTTCTCACAATCCACGCCGATTCAGCCCAGCCTGGACAGCGGCCTGACCTTCATCGCCACCAACGCCAACCCGCTTCCCAGCGGACTGCTGCAACCTTTGGGGGCCGCGGGCGGTCTGTCCACCAACCTCGGCCAGGGCATCGAATTTTATCCGGCGAAGCGCCTCAATGGCTATGCTTCACGATGGAGCTTCGGTCTGCAGCACCAGCTCGGCGAATATCTGCTGGAGGCATCCTACGTCGGCAACCGCGGCACCCGCCTGGCCATGGATCGCAGCCTGAACGAAACCCCGGCGCAGTATCTCAGCCGCAGCCCGGTACGCGATCAGGCAACCATCGACTATCTGAGCGCGCAGTTCGCCAATCCGCTGCGCGGCACAAACCCGATCTACGGGGCCAACACTTCACGCGCGGCACTGCTGCGTCCCTACCCGCAGTTTGGCGGCATCAGCATGCAGGAGCCCATCGGCTACTCCTGGTTCCACTCCATGCAGGCGCGCGTGGAAAAGCGCTTCTCCAAGGGTTACACCTTCGGCCTTTCCTACACGCTGTCAAAAGCCATGGAAGCCGTCAGCCTCATCAACGCCGTGGACACCGTCCCCTACGAGTCGCTCGGCGGACTTGACCGGCCGCACCGCATCGCCGTGAGCGGCATCTACGAATTCCCGTTCGGCAAGGGGCGCCAGTTCGGCGCAGGCATGCCCGCGCCGCTGGAGTTTCTGGCTGGCGGCTGGCAATTGAACGCGGTGATCATCTACCAGTCCGGAAATGCGCTCGGCTTCGGCAACGCGCTGTTTGCCGGCAACATCGCTGACATCGCGCTCGATTCCAGCCAGCGCAACGCAGACCGCTGGTTCAACACGGAGGCCGGCTTCAACCGCGTCCCCGCACAGCAGCTTGCCTCCAACTACCGCCTTTTCCCGCTGAGGTTCGGCGGCGTACGCGGCGACTCCCAGCACCGCTGGGATCTTTCGGCCATCAAGAACTTCCGCATCGTGGAACGCGCCCGCGCCCAGTTCCGCGCCGAATGCTTCAACGCCCTGAATCATTCCATCTTCAACGATCCGAACACGGCGCCCACCAACACCGCCTTCGGGCGCATCACCGGAACCCAGGCGCAGGCACGCACGTTCCAACTTGCGCTAAAACTGGAGTTCTGATCTTATGCGCGCCTTTCTTCTCTGTGTGCTGCTTCTGGCCGGATGCCGCACACAGGGAACGAAGGTGATCGGCGTGGTCCCCAAGGCCACCTCGCACCTGTTCTTCGTCTCCGTGCATGAAGGCGTGAAGCAGGCGGCCAAAGACTTCGGCGTTCAGGTGGAGTGGAACGGACCGAACGAGGAGACCGGCCATTCCCGCCAGATCCAGATCGTGGATGCCATGGTCACGCGCCGCGTGGACGCGCTGGCAATTTCGGCGACGGATGAACGAGCCCTGGCCGGTCCGGTGGAGCGCGCCATCCGCGCGGGCATTCCAGTGACAGTGTTCGATTCCGGAGTGAACGTCGAGGATTACGTACAGTTTGTCGCCACCGGCAACTACGCCGCCGGATGCAGCGCGGCGCGCAGGCTGGCCGCGCTCATCGGCGGCAAGGGCAAGGTGGCGATGGTGATGCACAAACCCGGCGGCACCTCCACGATGTTGCGGGAACAGGGCTTCGAAGAGACGGTGGCCAAGGAGTTTCCAGGCATTCAGATCGCCGGCCGCCAGTTCGGCATGTCCGACGCCGCCCGTTCGCGCGCGGCCGCGGAGAATCTGCTGACGGCGCATCCGGACCTGGCCGGCATGTTCGCCTCCTCTGAGGCAAGCTCGCTGGGCGCCATCAGCGCTTTGAAGAGCCGGAAGGCGAAGGTGCGGCTGATCACCTTCGATACCAGCGATCAGCATGTGGAGGCGCTGGGCGAAGGCCTCATCGACGTGATGATGGTGCAGGATTCCTACCGTATCGGATACGAAGCCGTGAAGTCTCTGGCCGAGAAGCTGAAGGGCGGCACACCGGTGAAGCGCATCGATATCCCCGCGCGGGAGATCACGCGGGAAGATCTGGATAAGCCCGGCGTGCGGGAGTTACTCTCACCGATGTCGAGGGCCAGGTGATCTCCTGCCGGCAGCTTACGCGGCGCTACGGCGCCTTCACCGCCGTGGACGGGTTAACGCTTGAAGTGGAGCGCGGGGCGATCTGCGCGTTCCTTGGCCCGAACGGCGCCGGTAAGTCGACAACGGTGAAAATGCTGTGCGGGTTGCTTGCGCCCACCAGCGGGGAGGCGATGGTGTGCGGCCTGAACGCCGCGCGCGATGGCGCAGCCTTGAAGCGAAGGATCGGCGTGCTGCCGGAGAACCTCGGGTTGTTTGAGGAACTGACCGTGGAGGAACACCTGCTGCTGACCGGTGACGTCTACGGGTTGCCCCCCGCGGTCGCACGTAGCCGTGTGGACGAGCTGCTGGACGCGCTGGGGCTGGCGCACGGCCGCGACACCTTCGCAGCCGAATGTTCGCACGGCATGCGCAAGAAGACGGCGTTTGCCATGGCGTTGCTGCCGAACCCCGAGGTCCTGTTTCTGGATGAGCCGTTCGAAGCGGTGGACCCGGTGACCTCAAAGACCATGCGCGGCATCCTCGTGCAGGCCGCTTCCCGCGGCGTGACGGTGTTTCTCACCTCCCATATCCTGGCGGTGGTGGAGGAAATCGCCAGCCGGTTCGTGATGATCCGCGGTGGGCGGCTGGTGTGGAATTCCACCCGCGAGGAGTTGCCGCGCCGTCTGGAGGATCTCTACTTCGAACTGGCGGAGCCGGCCAATGGCAAGGAGATCGAATGGCTCGGCTCTGGGCGGTCCTAGTTGCGGTTTGGAAAGCGGCGCAGCGGGACCGTAAGTCGCTGGCGTCGTTCTCGGGTAACAACATCTTCCATCTGGGATTCGCGTTGTTATTCCTGCAGGACCCGGGCGCGTTTGTCTTCTCCGCGGTTCTGATCGCCATTGTGCTGTTCCTGCCGCTGAGCGGCGATCCACTTCGAAAAGTGCCGCCCGAACGGCTGGCGCTGTGGCCGCTGGAAGCGGGAGAAAGGCGGCTGCTGCGGATGACGCCTTGGCTGAACCCGCTGCTGCCGTTGATTCTGGCGATGCTGCTGTGGCGTAAGGTGACCACCGGACTGGCTCTGCTGCTGGGCGGCACATTCGCGGTTGGATTCCTGGCGCCCCGGGCAGGCCGCGGTGGAGGCAGGCGCCTGTTCGGCCGGCTGCCGCCCTTTCCCGGCCCGTTGAACCAACTGATCCGCAAGAACCTGCGCGAGTTATTCTCCACCCTGGATTTTTACTGCGCATTGTTACTCGCCGCCCCCGCGCTGTTCTTTCAGGCAGGCGGCCGGCTGCCGGAAGAAGCCGTGGGACCGGTGACACTGGTGATTCTGCTGGCCCTCTCCACGTGTGCGCAGACGCTGTTCGGCCTGGACGGGGAAGGCGGTTTGACGCGCTACCGTCTGTTGCCGCTGCGGGGATGGCAGGTGCTGCTGGCCAAGGATGCGGCTTTCCTGATGACCGCCGTTGCGATGACGGCGGCGCTGGAACCGCTGGGCGGCCTGGCCGGCGCGCTGATGGCTCTGGCGGGCGGACGGCGCGCCGCGGTGCAAGTGGATCGCAGGCAGGCGCGGTGGCGGTTTCAGATGGGCGCCTCATTCGGCGCAAGTCTGTTCCAGATGACCCTGCTGGTGGTGGCGGGCGCGGGTACAATGTTCTGGACGCCCCTGCTGATTGTCCCGTGCGTAGCGGTTTACGCCGCCACTACTTACTGGTTTGGCCGGATGATAGACCGGCAGGCCTGTGCAGAATAAACGAAGTGAGCGGCGGGGTGGTGTCGTGCAGCCTCATGCCAAGCCTCCGCATCACTTCAAATGACTTGCGGTTGGGCGGATCGGCCCGCGCAAACACCCGTTTGAAACCGGTGGCGCGCCACAGATAATCGAGCGCGGCGCGGGCCGCTTCGGTGGCGATTCCCTGCCCCCAATACTCGGGCAGCAGGCCGTAGAGCAACTCGAGTTCTCCGGTTCCCTCGGTAAAGAAGAAGCCGCAGAATCCGATCATCGTGTCCGATTCCTGGAGGTAGATCCCCCACGATCCGATCCCGTTCGCCGCCGCGGTTCGCTGGCTTCGCTCAATGAATGCCGCGATCCGTTCGCGCGGCAGAATCACGTCGTCGCAGAGATAGCGCCGTACGCCCGGGTTGCTGAAAATCGTGTGCAGAGCGTCCAGATCCCTCTCACTCCAGGGGCGCAGTGACAAACGCGGTGTAGGGAGGATCGGAAGGTCCTGCACTTGCTACGGCCTCGCGGTCAAGCCTTCCAGCAGCGTCTCAAGCAGCGGCGTTTCCGGATAAGGATGCCCCTTGTACCGCCGGAATCCCTCGCCAAGCTGTAGACCCGCCCTGTGGCCGCAGGTCTTCGTCCACGCCGCCATCGTCTCCATGTAGTTGTCCATGCCATGGTGGCG
>JANRLE010000397.1:0-9523 GCA_033762895.1 Bryobacteraceae bacterium
GAAGCGCACCTCGCCCGACAGCCAATCGGTGAGACCCAGCAGATATTCACTCGCCGAAGGCTGAAGCTTCGCCACGCGGGCGGCAAGCTGATAGGCAAGGTTGGGGTCATAGTGCAACAGTTCGGCGCGGGCATGGATGACAGCCTTCGATTTCAGCGCCGGAATATGATCCGGGTTGCGCCGCAGGGCGCTGTCGAGCGCCTCCAGAGCCAGAGCCAGCGAGATGCGGCGCCGCCTGGCTTCGCGCTGTTCGTAAAAGTCGAGCAAGTGGCTGCGGGCCAGTTGATACTGCAGTTCGGCGTCATCGGGTGAGGCGGCCACAAGCGCCGCCAGTTCCTGACGCGCCGCCTCGGTCCTACTCTGCCGCAGCAGTTTGTGGATGGATTCAAGCCTCGGATCCTGGTGGAACAGCACGGCGTGCTGGGCCGTGGCCATCCAGGCCGCCAGCAAAACGATACTGCCCGTGAAAGAGCGCGCGCGCATCGATGCAGAAGTATCTTAACAGGACCGCGCCGGCAACCGATAAGGGAAGACGGATAAGGGAAGACGGAGCGATCATGCATCTTCAATCGGCGGACCAGTGCGGCTGCAGGGAAGCGGGCCATCATCAGCGTCCGGGCTTTCGTCCGGCGCAGGCGCGGGAAGCCTCGGCAGCCGTCCAGGTGCAAAGCCACACGAAGCTAACGGTGGAGACGGCCGAAGGCGACCGCGTGGTGATCTCGGTGGGCGCGCAGGCGCGCCTTGCGGCGGCCTCGCGGCAAGGCCCGCAGGGCACGGCGGCGGTAAACGGGACGTCGACGCGTTCCAACGTCCAGGTTTCCGTTGAGGGCAATCTAAGTGAAACCGAACTGGCCGACATTCAGGAACTGATCGGCGCGCTTGGGGAGGTAGCCGGACAGGCGCGGCAGGGCGGGGAAGTGGACCTGTCCGCGCTGGCCGGAGAGTTTTCGGAACTGGAATCCCTGGCCGGGTTCCAGTTCCGCTATTCGCAAACGGTTAGCGCAGGCTCCCTGTTGCGTGTTGAGGCGTAGAGACGCCATCAAAACTGGTAGAACAGCCCAACGGTTGCTCGGATAAAGGATCCATCGCCGGCAAAGATCATCAACTCCGGCCGGAATCCCCAATTTGGCTTCATGTAATAGCGCAGGCCTCCGCCGAAGTTCAAAAACAGATCGGTCGCGCTGGCACTGGCGCTCACGCCGCCAAACGACGACTTGGCGGAGAAGCGGAACAGACTGAGACCGGCGCCGGCGTAAGGAACCCACCGCGGGTTACTCTTGAACAGCTTGTTGAAGTTGTATTGTGCCCCCCCGCCGAAGCCGATCGCGTTCGAGGATGCCTTCACGCCGTTGAACGAGGCCGAATCGCCCTTCAGAAACGAAAGTTCGCCGTAAGCGAAAATCTTGTCGGTTACTCCTTTTCCGAAGGCGCCGCCCATGGTGAGATTGCCATCGGCGAGACCGGCAAATCCCACCGCCTCACTTTCCCCCTTTTCAATCGCGTTGTCCTCGGCCGCCATCGGGCAGGCGCACACTGCCGCCAGCGCCAGCAGAAGCATCGTTTTGTGTCCTTGCATAAGTGTCTCCTTGAACATGTGTCCTCTCTTCCGTCCCGGCCCAGCAATGAATCGCTGTCCCGAACGGCAATGTAAGCGCGAAGCGCCGCAGCAATTAGCCAACTTATTTGTCCGGTGGACTGGCTACTAATGACCCTCGCATACGGGGCTAAGGTCCAGTATGTATACCAGTACCGCAATTTGGGAAGCCCCCGATTTTCATCACATTCGCGAGTCGTGAGTGAGTGCCGTTGTGTGTAAGCGCGGGCTGCCTGCCGGATTGGTCAACTTTTCTTCGCCTTAATTTCGACTAAACCAGCCATCATCGCGCGCTCCCATGGATGCCCGCTGCAAACCGAGGGCGGACAGAAAGGAGCGAAACATCATGTTCGAACTGATTCGAGCGCTGGCGGCTTTCTTCGGGCTGCTTTCCGGTACAGAAGGAAACGCGGCCTACGAAGTCCAGCAGGGCGAAGACGTGGGCACCGGCGATTAGAAGCCGGCCGCTCTACCCTCTAACGCTCGGAACCCGAGGCGCCAGGTTCCGGGCGTAGTTTCGAAGGGCGGTAGCCGATGGCATTACGATACACTGGCCAACATGTCGAATCCAGCAGCCCTGTGGTTGTTCACCAGCTTGCTGGGCTGTCTCATGCCGGTCCGTGTGATGCCGTGCGTGGCCGTGGCGGCTGAGGGAGGGGCGGTTGAAGCCGTCGGCCAGCCGGGCGTCCCGGCCTGCTTCCTGCTATCCGTTGACGCCTTCACTGCGGTGCGCGTTCGCCTGGACCAACCAATCGACCTTTCCGTGGTTACCCGGAAAGTGGACGAATTGCCCGGCAAGGCGCATCACGCTGTCCGCGTGGATGCATTCGACTTTGGCCCCGAGACGGTTACTTTGTCCGGAGCGGGGACCTACAGGCTGGAGGTTCAGGAAGTCAATCATCGCGCCGGGGGCAAATTCACGGCCAGGATTGAAGCGATAACCTGCGGGCTTGAGGAAGCCGGACGGTGGCGCGACGCCGAAAGGGCATCGAGCACGGCTAGGATCTCGAGAAATCACTCCGATGCGGACGCGGCGCTATCGCTCTGGCGGATGACGGGCGAGGCCGGAGCTGTGGCGCGCGCCCACCTGCTGGTCGGCGACATTGTCCTGGGTGAAGGAAACCTTGCCCGGGCGCTTTCAGCCTACGAGTCGGCAAGAGAAGGTTGCTTGTCTCTGGCCGATATACGGTGTGTAGCGGAGGCATCGAATAACAGCGGTCTGGTGGCGTTGCGCGGTGGTGACATCGAGACGTCCCGAATCCGCCTCCTTGAGGCGGCTGGCCACTGGCGGACACTGGGCCAGCCGGTCTACTCCGGCCTGACGGTGTCCAACCTCGGTTTGCTTGCCGGGCGAACCGGAGAATTTGAGAAAGCTCTCGGGTTCTATTTTGAGGCCCGGAAACTGTTGATGGGTAGGGACGCCGCGGCGCTGGTGCGAGTGTTGAATAACCTCGGCCTGACATATCTGTCGTTGTCGGAGTTTGCCCGCGCAAGAGCGATTCTTGATATGGCGGTGAGGGAAGGGAAACGGCTCGTTCCGCCCGCTCCGTCGGCCAGTGTGCTGGGCAATTTGGGTTACGCTTACCTGTTGGAAGGTCGCTACGATCGCGCATACGCCACCTTACAGATGGCCTGGCAGCAGGCCGATGCCGAGAAGAACCGCTTCGCCCGCGCCGCCGTGCTGGTGAACCTGGGCCACACGCTTCGACTGTTGAAATACGATGCGGAAAGCCGCCAGCGGCTGAATGAGGGATTGGAGGCTGCCCGTCAGGTGGCGGACCGGCAGGTGGAGGGCAGCGCGCTTCTTCAACTGGGGAGGCTCGCCGCTGGACAGGGTTCGTCCGCCGAAGCCCGTCAGTTGCTGGAACAATCGATCAAGACCCTGCGTTCGTGTGGCCAACGCAATCTGGAGTTCCAATCGCTTGTCGCCCTGGCCGCTGTCGAACACCGGGCGGGTGACCTGCAACGGGCCAAGAGCCTCGCCGCACAGGCACTGGAACTGCTCGAGTCGCTGCGCGCCGGGAGCGGAACGCCCGCCTTGCGCGCGTCTTACTTCTCCCGCAAGCGCGAGGTCTTCGATCTGCTTCTGGAGATGGCCGGCCCGGCCGCGCAAGAAGGCTTTCTGCTGGCCGAGCGCGCCCGCGGGCGGGCTTTGCTCGACCTGCTTACGACTCCATCGCTCGATCTGGCGCCAAAGGAACTTGTCGTCGAGCAGTCCGCGATCCAGCGCCGCATCAGCTTTCTTTCGACGCGCTTACGCCAGGCCGGCAGCAGCGATGTCACTCTTCGCAGCCAGTTGCAGATTCTGCTGGCCGAAAACGACTCGGTGGAGTCGCGCATCCGCGAAGCGGTTGGACCTGCCGCCAGCTTCGGACGGCCAATTTCTTCAATCGACGAGTTGCGCCGCAGAATTCCGGCCGGCAGTGTGTTGCTCACATTTCACCTCGCTCGGGACAGAAGTTACCTCTGGCTGGTGGAGGACAGTGGCCAGGTCCGGCAGTTTCAGCTTCCCGGCCGTGAGGTGGTGGAGGCGCGTGCGCTTCGGGCGGCGTCCCTGTTCAATGCACACCTGCAGCGCCGCAGATCCGCCGCGGTTGAGGCAAGATTCCAAACGGCCTGGAAACAGTTGTCGGCGACGCTGTTAGGCCCACTCCAGGGGATCCGGCTTCCCAACCGGCTGATTTTCGTGCTCGACGGAGCACTACACGGCGTGGCGGTAGCGGCCTTGCGCCGGCCCGGGTTCTCGCAACCGATCGGCCTTACACATGAACTGCTGACGGTCCCGTCGGCATCGTTTCTCAGCCATCTCGGTGAGCCGCCCGGAATTGCCGGGACCACCAGGCCCGTACTGGCGCTTGTCGATCCGGTGTTCTCCGCCCGCGATCCACGCCTGGCGGCCAGGCCGGCCGCCGATGCCGGGCTCAACCTGCCGCGCTTGCCGTTCACCGGCGAGATCGATGTCCTGCGGTCGCTGCTTCCACCGCCACGGCTGGACATCCTGCGCGGCTTTGCCGCCAATTCGTTGAACTTGGACCGGCGCCGGTTGGAGAACTATTCGGTTCTGCATCTGTCGACGCACACCATGATCGACGATGAGGAGCCGCAGGCTTCCCACATCGCGCTCTCCCTGGTGAACGAACAGGGCGGCGCCACCGGCGGCCTGCTGCATCCGCAGCGGCTGGCACGCTGGCGGCTGCGAAATGCACTGGTGGTGCTCTCTTCCTGCGATACGGCGCTGGGCAAGCTGGTGCCTGGCGAGGGACTGGCCGGATTCACCAATATTCTTCTGCTTGCCGGAGCCTCACAATTGGTACTGGCTACCAGCAAGGTGGACGGGGAGGCTTCGGCTGAGTTCTTCAGTCATTTCTACCGGGGCTATTTCAGTTCTGGAGCGGGGAACGTGGAAAGCTCGCTCACCCGGGCCAGGCGTACTATGGCCGCCTCGCGCCGTTGGTCCGATCCTTATTATTGGGCTTCGTTCACGGCCATTGGTGCTCCTTCACCGCCGCGCTAGAGCCAGTAGAGGCGGGTTATCATGATTACGTTGAGATCCAATGCCTAGCTGCCGCGATATCCGTCCGGAGGTATGGGAACACGCGCGGCAGTCGCTGGTGTTCTATTTTTCCCGTCGCGAGCGTGTTGGCAATGCGGAGGACCTTGCCCAGGAAACGCTGCTGGCTTTCTGGCGGCGCGAAGACTTCCAGTTCGACAAGGAGGAAGATTTCCTGCGTGTTTGCTATGGGTTTGCGAACCTGATTCTGCAGCACGACTACCGTCGGCAGAAGCGGCGCACCGAATCCATTTCCCCGGAGCAGGCGGCGGGCCATTCCGCGGCGAGACGTTTTGAACCGGCCGAACTGCGCATTCTGCTCGATGAGATTCTCAGGATCGGCCGCAGCGAACTGCGCGAGGAGGATTGGAAGCTGATTGAGACCGCCGTCTCCACCAACCCGAGCCAGATGCCCGAGGCGGTGGACTCCCGGGCCGCCAACCGCATTCGGGTGCGGCTGTCGCGCGCGCGCAGCCATCTGATGCGCGTCACCGGGTGGGGCGGTTGAAGGAAATTTCAAGATGTGCCGGATTTGTTGGTAACGGTCGATGCAGCCGTGGCATGACCCAGTAGAAACCGTGAAGGCCTATTTGTTAGGCGATCTCCCCGCCGACCAAGCCTCGGCGCTAGAGGAACGCTATTTCCTCGACCGCACCTTTTTTCTTGAGGTAGTGAAGTGGGAAGACGCCCTCATCGCCGACTATCTGGCTGGCCGCATGCCCGCGGCCGATCAGGTCAAGTTCGAGCGCCGGTACTTCCAGAACCCAACGCTCGAGCGGCGTGTCGCCGATGCCCGGTCGCGTCTCGGCGCCCACCCGGCCGCCGGGAAACGCCGCTCCTGGTGGACCGCCAGCCCTCTTGTGGCCGCGGCGACAATGGCGATCATCGTTGTGGGCGCTGTCCTGCTGCTGCGCTCTTCCCGCCAGCCGGAGACCCCTACGGTTCCCGTTGCCATTTACCAGCCGCCCGTCCGGCTGACGCTCACTCCAGGAATGGAAAAGGGTCCCGGCGCCCCGCCGGCAGACCTGCAACTTCCGCTGCCCCCCGCCGGGGCCGAACTGGTTGTCGAACTGCCGGGACTCGTCTCGGCGGCGCGATTTGACGCCACGCTTTTCCGCTTTGATTCGCAAGGCGGGAGAAACGCCGTCTGGTCGTCGCCCGCCGGCCTATCCTCAGTGGCCGGGCCTGAAGGCCGTCAGCAACTCACCCTCCAGCCGCCACCCGGCGTCCTGGCCGCCGGCGACTATATGATTCATGTGGACAGCGCCGCCGCCGGGATCACTGAGACATACCTGTTTCGAGTACTAGCTTCCCAATAGGCACCGCAACCGCCGGCATTACATTTGTCCATTTCTTTGCGTAACGATCCGCTTTGAATCGACATACACTGCCAGCACACGCAAGACACTTCTGCGTGCCGGCGGAGGATTACTTTGCTTAAGCCCGTCAGTCCAGTGAACCGTCTGCGAACCTGGGAGGAGCGTGAAAGTTCGCCTCCTGCTGCGGTCCAAGCCGCCAGCCGGGATGAGCCTCTGGCGCCAAGCCTCGTTCAGCGGGGATCATCCCTCCAGGAAGTTCCCGGCCACTTGAAAACTCAATATCTTTCCAAGGTCGAAAACAGCCATACCTTTTCCCGATCCGTTCAACTGCGCCGCCTTCTGAAGTACCTGGGTGAACGGACCCTGTCCGATCACACACATCCCACCGAGACTGAAGTGGCCGTCTCGGTCCTTCATCGCAACGCCCAGTTCGATCCTCAGTCAGACTCACTCGTCCGCAAGGAAATGAGCAGATTGCGGGCAAAACTCGCCAGCTACTACGCCGGTGAAGGCAGCCGGGACCAGGTGACCATTCATAGCAGCCGGTCCTATCGCTTCGAGTTCCGTTGGCGTGCCTCCGGCGGCGGCGACCCGATTGGAGATTCCAGGCCATGTTTGCTTATTTTGCCGCCAACGGTGGAGACACCGGAGAATCCCTCCGCGCTCTTTTTTGACGAATTGATGCTTTGTCTGGGAGCCAGCACCAGATACAGACTGATTTCCCGCACCTCCGCCCGATGGTATGCCAGTCAGCCCAGCGATGTACGGCAGATATGCTGCCAGTCCGGGGCCGATTTGTTGGTGGAGACAGTCCTGCGGTGCGATGACAACGCCCTGACGGCACTCCTGTGGATGGTGGATGGGCAAAGCGGAAACACACGCAGTTCGGCGCGGATTCGCGTGGATTCCACCGAATCCGGCGCATCATCGGAATGGCAGGAACTGGCCCGGCAGGCGGCGGGATGGCTGGAGCAGAATGAATAGGCCGGGGCGCGGTAACAACCCACTCACATATGTGATCCGGAACTGGGAACTTCCCAATCCCGGTACTGGTCTGCATACTAAACCTTAGTTTCTTTTGTGCCTAATGCCGGTCAATCGTGTCGAAATTACAGCCCTGTTGCGGATGGCGGGAGAGGGAAACCGCGAGGCCGAGGCGCGCCTTGTCAGCGCTGTTTATCCGCAACTTCAGGTCATTGCCCGGCGCCTGATGCGGTCTGAGCGGCCCGACCATACGCTCCAGCCCACCGCGTTAGTGAACGAGGCATATGTGAAGATTTTCGCCGGTGAGCCGGTTGTCATGAATGACCGGGCGCATTTCATGGCGGTGGCGGCGCGTCAGATGCGGCGGGTGCTTGTATCGCACAGCAGACAGCACCGCGCGGCCAAACGGGGCTGCGGCCTCAAGGTCGTGCTTGAAGAGGGAATACTGGCGTCTGAGGAAAGGACGCAGGATATTGAGTTGGTGGAACAACTGATCGGCCGGCTGCAACAAATCGAGCCAGCGGCCGCGCATGTAACCGAGCTTAAGTTCTTCGGTGGGATGACCGACGAAGAGGTTGCGCTTGCATTAGGCACGAACCACACGCGGGTCCGTCGCGATTGGAGTTTCGCGCGGGCCTGGATGCGCAAGCAACTGGGAGTCGCGCCGTCCAGTGAAGTGGCGGCCGCCCGTTCTTAGCCGTATCCGTCTAAGTTGGCCAATTTGGCTGCCTGGGCGCGCTATCAGCATTGCGGCGCGACCGCCGTCAGAAGGAGGAGTTGTCATGAGAATGAAATGGACCCAATTGTTGGCTGCCGGAGCGATGGCCGCATGGAGCCAGACACCGGCTCCCAAGAATCCCGCACCCGCGCCCGCGGCCGCAAAACCCGCTGCAGCGAAACCTGCCGCTCCCAAGCCCGCCGCGCCCAAGCCCGCTGTGGCCGCCAGAGCCGCAGCGGCCAAGTCTCCAGTTGACCTGGTGATCGATCTGGTGAAGGCAGGTATGTCGGAGAATCTGATCATTAAGCAGTTGAGGGGTCAGAACAAGGCCATTGTGTTGGCCGCCGCCGATATGTTGAAGCTGAAACAGGCGGGCGTCTCCGAACAGGTGATTGAGGTGATGATGGACCCGGCGGCGGCCCCTCAAACTGCCGTAGCGGCTGCCGCTCCGTCTCCGACTCCAGAGGCGGCCCCGGCCGCTCCTGCTGCGCCCAATCCAGCGACGCCCGTTTCTGGTGCCGTGGATGCCGCAACCGCCTCCACGGCCGCACCTAACAACCCTTCGGGGCCCGTACCGGCAGCGCAGAAACCGCGGGTCATCGTCGACGAATTTGACTATTCTGCCGTCGCCACTGCGGTGCAGCAAGTGTTCCACACCAACCAGAACATCGGCAAAGGCATCCGGGCGATGCTGGTGAAGCGCGTTGCCGAACACGGCAATCTCGTGGTTGTTGAGCGGGCCAAGATCAATACCCTGCAGGCTGAGCAGGACCGCAACGCAAGTAACCGTGTCAGGCAGGGTTCGGGCGCGCGCATCGGGCGCATCACCGGCGCCAACCTGCTTGTGGCTGGAGACATCATCATCTTCGGCCGCGACGACAAACAGACGAAAGTAAGGGGCGGCGGGATTATCGGCAGCACAATCGGCGCCATCGGCGCGCGTAAGAACGAGGACAAGGCTGTCGTTGCCATCAATTACCGGGTAGTGGATGCCGAAACGTCGGAGGTGGTAGCAACCGGAGAGGCGCGCGGCGAATCAGTTCGTAAGAGCAAGGGGGGCTTTGGGGCGTTCGCCAGCGCCTTCGGAAAGGGGATGGCCGGCGTCGAGGTGGACATGAACAGCTCTGGATTCGCGGAAACCATCATCGGCGAGGCGACCATGGACTGCGTCAACAAGCTGGCCAAGTTTATCGAGGAACAATCGGTGGCGATGAAAAAGACCGTTCGCGAAGTGGAAGCTCTCGTTGCCGACGTCAACGGCTCATCGCTCACCATCAGCGCCGGTGGCGGCGACGGCGTCAACCAGGGCGAAGTGTTCGAGGTGCATAAGATCCTGCGGGAAGTGAAAGATCCCGTGA
>JANRLE010000398.1:0-32929 GCA_033762895.1 Bryobacteraceae bacterium
CCACCGTACGGTCGAAGCTGACGGCGGCGGGAAACGTCACCACCGTTGTGCCGCCGGCTGCGTCCGCGAGACTCTTGCCGTAGAGGCGTGTGATGGCGGAGCCGAACTCCTTCAGTTGCGCCGTGTCGTTTTCAGGCAACAATCCGCGGTTGTCGGGAGCAAGGCCAAGCACAAGCTGCGCGCCCCGGCCCACCGTCTTGTGATAGATCTCCAGCAGCTTGCCCAGCGGCTTGAGATTGCGCTCGGCGTTCGGGTGCCAGAACCAGTTGCGGTCCCGAAGCGGAGTGTCGGCCTCGGCCGGGCGGTAACGAAGATAACCGCGCCGGTCAATTACGTTCCAGTTGTCCTCGGGAGCGAAGCCGGCCTCGTTGCCAACCCAGCGGATGTCGCCGTAGGGGAGAAAACCGACGTCGGCGAAGATCAGCGTATTGGGCTGATAGGTTCGCAGCGTTTCCACGTAGCGGTCAAAGTCGAAGACGTGGCCTTCGCTGCCGGCGCCATCCAGCCAGAACTCGGTCAGCTCTCCGTAATCGGTGGCAAGTTCGGTGAGCTGGCGGGTGTAGTAAAGGTCGTAGGCCTTGTTGTCTTTGTAGGAAGGCTCGTGGCGGTCCCAGGGAGAGAGATAGACGCCGAACTTCAGTCCGTGCTTGCGGGCCGCGGTTTCCACTTCGCGGACCACATCGCCCCTGCCGTTTTTCCAGGGACTCGACTTGACGCTGTATTGGGTGTGGCGCGAGGGCCAAAGGCAAAAGCCATCGTGATGTTTGGCCACCATGATGAGGTACTTCGCTCCGGCCGCCTTGGCCGCCAGCACCCACTGTGTGGTGTCGAGCGCGGAGGGGGAAAAGATTTTCGGATCCGCTGATCCGTCGCCCCATTCGCGATCCATGAAGGTGTTCGGCCCGAAGTGAATGAGAACGCCGATTTCCAGATCCTGCCACGCCACCTGCTGCGGGCTGGGATGGACGCCTGTGAAATTCTGCGCCGCCAGCCGGGCCGCCGGCAGTGTGAGAAACGCGCGCCGCCTCATGCGGAATCAATCCACGTAGGCGATGCAGTCGATCTGCAGAAGCTGGCCCTTGCGGCGGAATCCGGTGGCGCCCCAATAGGAACGCGCCGGGCGGTTCTTGGGAAAGAACGTGTTGTAGACGTCGTTCATCGGCTCCCAGTTGTTTTCCGGATCCACCAGAGCGACGCTCACCTTCAGCACGTTGTCCAAAGAAGATCCGGCCTTTTCAAGCGACTCCTTCATGATCTTCAGTGCATCGGCGGTCTGCTCCTTCACGTCGCCCGCCTTGGGCTTACGTTCCGGATGCCAGCCTCCGATTCCACTGAGGAACAGGAGGTGGCCGCTACGAATCGGGCCGCTTGCGGACTGCTTCTTCGGTGTCCAGTCTCCGGGGGCGGCCTGGGAAGCGCCGGCGCCAAACAAGGCCAGAGCCGCGGCGTTCATCGCGGTCCGTCTGGATTTCTTCATACGTTCTCCTTTTCGGCGGTGAATCGCGCCTTGCCGTATTCGCCAAGGCTGACTTCACCCGTGATGCGTCCGCCGGAAAGCGTGCCTTCAAATTCGTAGTCCATCATCGTGCTGCGAAGCTTCACGCGGTTGCCGTCGATTGCGCCGCTCAGTTTGCCCGACGATGCCCGGCCCTTGTGGCTGCCGCTGAGTTGATTGCCGGCAGCGGTGAGATCCAGCACGTGAACGGCGTCGCCATAGGAGTACTTGACGGCTGTCTTCCAGCGGCCGGTAAGATCGGCGGCCGGAGCGCTGAGCGGCTTCTTCTTCAAGCCGCGCGGGGCCGAGGCGAAAATCTCATGGAAGCGGCGCGCCACCGGCTTCACGTGTTCCGGCTTCATCGATACGGGCCGCACGATGAAGGAATGGCCTTCGCCCGAGGCGTGCGACTGGATGCGTGGCTCGCCGTTCATCAGCATGTCGTAGATCTGGCCGGCGGTGAGGCCGACGCGCTCCGGATCCCAGGCGATTTCCATGACCGGGAACGGGCTGGCGCCGGCCGGCGGATTCACTTTTGTCCGCACGCCGGGCACTTTGGTGACGGCGGCGCTGATTTCGGCAAACCAGGATTCCCATGTCCGGTATTCGGCCTTGATATCGCGCGTGGTGGCCCAGGTCTCAATGGCCGCCACCATGCCCATCACCTCCTCCTTGCCCACCTTCATGGCGCGGCCCTGGCCGTGATGCGGCGCGCAATTCATCCACGCCGCGCGAATCAGATCTTTGCGGCCCAACAGCAGACCGGCGCATTGCGGGCCGCGCAGGATCTTCCCGCCGCTGTAGGCCACCATGTCGGCGCCGCGGGAAAGGAACGGATTGGGTTTCAACGGAAGCTCCGCCGCGCCGTCCACCAGAACCGGTATGCCCAGCTTGTGTGCTGCCTCGGCCATCTCCTCCAGGCGGATCTTCCCTTTCGGCTCGCCAGTGCCCAGCACCGCCACCAGCGCGGTACGTTTGCTCAATGCCGCATGGAACTCCTCGCGCGTGCTGATCTCGATCAGTTTAATGCCGGTGGAGCGGATGGCGTGGTCATAGGCATTGCGCGATTCCTTCGGCATGATCACTTCAAACGGAAGTCCCTGCTTTTCGAACCACGACATGTCCGGCAGGTGCTGCATCCGTTCGGGATCGCCGCCGGCGAGCGCCGCCGAAGTGGCGCAAGTGAGCGCCGCCGCGGCCCCGGAGGTGACAATTGCCGATTCCACGCCCAGCAGCGAGGCGACTCGCTCACCGGCCTTCTCCATCAACTCATCCAGGTTCACTGAGAAGTAGGACGCCTCATCCATCGCCTTCTTTACTTCGGGCAGCGTGAGCGTCCCGCCGTTGATGGTGTAGGTGGCGGTGAGGTTGATGAACGGCTTGACGCCGATCCGTGTGTAGACGGAGGCATCGGAACCCGCGGTGGCGGGCGGAGCGGCATTGGCCGCACCGGCGGCGGCAGCCAATATCGTGGCGCGGAGCGTGTCTCGACGGTTCGGTTTCATGGCGATCCTTCCTACGGGCTTCATCCGGAAGGATATCACCGTTGGCTGCGGGCGCGGGCGCCGGAGGCGAACGTTCTTCGAACACGCACTCCCGTTTCGCGTATACTCGTAAGTAGTCCGGCTCTCCCCGCCGCCGGAAATTTAACCCGATGCGCTGCGTCCAGTGCTTCCGGAACTCTGTTCCCGAAAAAGTTATAGTGGAGAACCAATGAAAGACTTTCGAATATCTCATGCGGCCCTGTCGTTGCTGGCGCCGTTTCTGTTGCTGGCAACCCCGGCGTTTACCCAGGAACTGGTGACGAACGGTGGATTTGAAACCCCGAACATCACGCCTGATCAGTCCCGCTTCCCGGTCACCGTCCCCGGCTGGAGTGTGATCGGCGCGGCCGGTCTCGAGCTACAACGAGGAGTGGGTGGAGCCACTGCCTACGAGGGAGCGCAGTGGGCGGAACTGGATATCACCTCGAACACCACCATCTTCCAGGACCTGGCCACTGTGCCCGGCCAACAGTATCTGCTGCGCTATTCCGTGGCCAATCGCCCGGGTGTGGCCAGCAGCGCGGTCCGCGTCTCCTGGGGCGGAGCGGTGATTGATGAGCACACGGTTTCGGCGCAGGGCTGGCTTCGCGTGATCAAGCTGGTGCAGGCAACCGCGCCCACCACGCGCATACAGTTTGAAGCCCGCGGCGCCTCCGACAGTCAGGGTGACTGGTTGGATGCGGTAAGCGTAACCGTGCCGGGAGCCAACGTAATTCAGAACGGCAGCTTTGAGTCTCCGGTGATCGGAGCGGTGAGCGCCAACGTGGTGGTTTCCAACTGGACCTCATCCGGCCCGGGCGGAACATCCAAGATCGATCGTGGTCTGGAGGGTATTCTCGCGGCCGATGGCCAGCAGTGGGTGGAACTGGATGGCGTGGGGAACACCAACATCTATCAGGATGTGGCCTCGCAGGCCGGACAGCGGTATCTGCTGACGTTTGCCGTGGCCAATCGCCAGGGTTCGGCGGGCAGTTCCGTTCGCGTGGTGTGGAACGGGCAATCGCAGGGTGTGTTTTCCAACGTACTGGCCGCTTTCCAGACGTTCCGGCTGGAACTGACCGCCGGCGGGCCTTCACAACGGCTGGAATTTCAGGCCGCGGGAACGCAGGATGGTACGGGCGATCTGCTGGACGCCGTGATGTTGCAGCCGATTCTGGTGGCAGGTGATCTGAACAGCACCTATCGAATCCGCGTGAAGTCTACCGGACGTTTCCTGCATGAAGATGGAAATAATGACCGGCTGGTGTCCACGCGATTCCAGCCTGACGACGATTTCACGCGCTTTGTGCCCGAAAAACAGACCGATGGATCCTACCGGCTGAGGGTGAAGGCCAATGGCCGCTACCTGCATGAAGACGCGCTGGGTGACCGTCTGGTCTCCACGCGGCTGCAGCCTGACGATGACAACACGCGCTTCTTCTTTGAGCTTCAGACGGACAGTTCCTACCGCATCCGCGCCAAGGGCAGCAACCGCTATCTGTATGAAGACAACTCGGACCGGCTGGTGTCGACGCGCAACCAGCCCAACGACGATTCCTCGCGGTTTTTCCTGGATGCGGCGGGCGCGGTTCCCGGCACATCGCTCACCTCGCTGCCGTCTTCGCTTGCCTTCAACTTCACCCTTGGCGGCGCGCAGCCTCCCAGCCAGTCAGTGGCGATCAGTTCGATCCCCACGGGCGCTTCGTTCACCGTGGACCAGCCGTCGGTGAACTGGTTGACGGTGGCTCCGCTTACGGGCACTGCGCCCACCAGCCTGCTGGTTTCGGTCAATCCCACGGGTCTTGCCCAGGGCACCATCACTACTACCATCACCGTGCGATCCACGGACGCCCTGCCGGTGTCGATTCCCGTCACCCTCACGGTGAGCGGCGGGTCCACTGGCGCGGTCCTGCAGGCATCGCCTTCCAGCCTGACGTTCAACTTCTCCCAGGGTGGAGCGACTCCGGCGAGCCAGGGGGTGACGATCTCCTCCACTCCCACCGGAGCGGCCTACACGGTCGACCAGCCATCGGTGAGCTGGCTGCTGGTCTCGCCGCTGTCGGGCACCACGCTGTCCACACTGACGGTGGCCGTGAATCCCACCGGACTGCAGGTAGGGACGATCAGTTCGCAGATCACCATCCGCGCGGCGGGCGCGCTGCCGATCACCATTCCGGTGACTTTGAACGTGACCACCGGCGGCTCCACGGGCAGCATCCTTGTGGCTTCACCGGCCGCCATCAGCGCCACTTTCCAACCTGGCGGTGTGCAGCCTGGCGCGCAGTCGGTCACTCTCTCTTCCACCACCGGATCGTCCAGCTTCACTGTGGATACGCCGCAGGTAAGCTGGCTCAGCGTCACGCCCACCAGCGGTACGGCGCCCACAGTTCTCACGGTGCTGTTCAACACCGCGGGACTTTCCGTCGGCACGTTCTCCACGCAGGTGATCGTGCGTCCCACGGGCCTTGGGTCCACCAGCCCGCTGGCGATTCCGGTGACGCTCACCGTCGGATCCGGCGGCGGCACTACCGGCAGCGCGCAGGTCATCGCGCAGATGGCTGACGGCGCGGGCTGGCAGACGCAGATCATCCTGGTTAACCGCGATACGCAGGCGGCCCAGTTTACGCTGCGCTTCTTCACCTCCGCAGGCCAGCCGTTGAATCTGGCCATTGAGGGCGAAGGGTCTCCGCTTTCCACCTTCATCGGAACCATTCCGGTGGGCGGCACGCGTACCATCACTTCCGCCGGCACGTCCACCCAACTGTCAGTGGGCTGGGTGGAACTGACGTCCTCACAGTCAGTGGGCGGCGTTTCGGTCTTCCGCTCTGTACCGACGGGACAGGAAGCGGCGGTGGGGTTGACCTCGGCCACCTCGCGCTTCCTGCTGCCATATGACAACACCAATGGCCGCGTGACCTCGATGGCCATTGTCAACACCAACGCCACCCAACCGGTGGCGGTGAACGTGATCCTTCGCGATGAGTTCGGCGGAACGCTGGGCACCTCCACGCTCAACCTTGGCGTGCGTGGTCATGACGCGTTCGAACTGGTGGGCCGTTTCTCCGTGGTGGCTGGCCGCCGCGGCGTGGCGGAGTTCTCCACCACGGGTTCCGATATCACCGGACTCGGACTGCGGTTCAGCCCGCAGGGAGCGTTTACGTCGTTCCCCGTGCAGCCCCGCTAGTTCATCCGCTCGCTGATTGGAACGCGCCCGCGGCCAACCACCAGGAAGGCCGGGGCGCGTTTTCTTTTTGTGGCGTCATAAAATAGGCTACAGCCATGCGCATTCATCTTTGGTTCGCCGCCGTGCTTGCCTGGGCCGTTCCGGGCGAGGCCGCGGTCAGCTTCAATAAAGATATTCGGCCCTTGATGTCCGATACGTGTTTCGCCTGTCACGGGCCGGATAAGAGCACTCGAATGGCGGGTCTACGGCTGGACCTGCGCGACGAGGCGCTGAAGCCAACCAAGTCGGGCGCCGTGCCGATCGTACCCGGCGATCCGGAAAAGAGCGCCATCGTCCAGCGTATCTTCGCCGCCAGCGCCGCCTGGCTGATGCCGCCGAAGTATTCGCACAAAGAGTTGTCCGAGGCGCAGAAGAACACCATCCGGCAGTGGGTGGCCGAAGGAGCGAAATACGAAGGGCATTGGGCCTATGAGCCAGTGAAGCGGCCCGCCGTACCCGAAGGCGCCGGCCATCCGATTGACGCCTTCGTCCGCGCCAGGCTGGCAAAGGAAGGGCTGAAGCCATCGCATGAAGCCGACCGTCGCACCTTGATCCGCCGGCTGGCACTGGACCTGACCGGCCTGCCGCCCTCGCCCGCCGATGTGGCCGCCTTCGCCGCCGACAAGTCGCCCGATGCCTACGCCAGGCTGGTGGACCGCATGCTGGCCTCTCCGCGTTATGCCGAAAAGCAGGCGATGCATTGGCTGGACGCGGTGCGCTATGCCGATACCTGCGGCTTTCATGGCGACAATCCGTTTCCCGCCTGGCCTTATCGGGACTACGTGCTGCGCGCCTTTTCCAGCAACAAGCCGTTCGATGTCTTCACGCGCGAGCAACTGGCCGGCGACCTGATTGCCGGAGGCGGCGTGGAACAGAAAGTGGCCTCGGCCTACAACCGCATGAATCGCACTTCGGCCGAGGGCGGCATCCAGCCAAAGGAGTATCTGGCCAAGTACGCGGCTGACCGTGTGCGCACCACCAGCAACGTATGGCTGGGCAGCACGATGGGCTGCGCCGAATGCCACGATCATAAATTCGATCCGTTCACTTCGCGGGACTTCTATTCGATGAAGGCGTTTTTCGCCGATATCAGGGAGACCGGGCTGGTGCCGGACCGCGGCCCGAAAGCCTGGGGCTCATTGTTGAATCTTCCCAGTGAAGAGCAATCGCGCCGCCTGACACAGTTGCGCGTACGGCTGGCCCGTGTGGAAAGCGAACTCGACCGGCGGTCTTCGGACATGGGGGAGCGGCAAACCGCCTGGGAGAAGCAGATACTGCGCCGTGACGCGGCGGGTGAGCTGAACTGGCGCTATCAGCGGCCTCTGGATGCGAAGTCATTGAACGGCGCAAAGCTCACTGTTTACAACGATGAGCCCGTGGATACCAATTCCGAGGCGGGCGGATCACTGGTAATCGCCAGGCAGCCGGGAAACGGACTGGTGGTGGCTGGCGGTCCGAATCCGGACAACGAAACCTACGTCGTGACCTTGAAGCCGGGCGCGGGCGAGTGGACGGCGCTGGGCGTGGAGGTGGTGGCCGATGAATCACTGCCGGGTGTACGTGTGGCGCGCGGGTCGGACCGGCTGGTGATTACCGAAGTGGAGGCCGACTGCGGATCGCGCAAGGTGGATTTCGCACTGGCCACTTCGAACCTCGCCTTTCCCGCCGCGGAACTGCTGCCGATGGCCGCCATCGACGGAGATCCGCAGACCGGCTGGGGTCTCACCATCTACGGAAACAACACCCACTTTCTGGCTTTGCGCCTCAAGGAGAAACTGAAGACCGATGCCGGTACGGTGCTCACCGTGCGGCTTCGGCACGACTCCGAATTCCGCCGCGCCACCGCGGGACGCTTCCGCCTGGCCCTTTCCTCAGCCGAGTATTCCTGGCCCGATTCGATGCCGCGGGGACGCAGAGCGGCCGAGCATTCAAGCACCGGATTGCCGGAAGACCTGCGCAGAGCGCTCAAGACGGAACCGGGGAAACGAACCTACGAGCAGGCGCAGTCCATCGTGCGGCACATGCGATGGTCGCTGCCGGAGTTTCAGCCGCTGGTGGCCGAGGCAGCGAAGCTGGAAGCCGAGATGGGGCGTGTGGAAGCATCGGTGCCTCAGGTGGTGGTCACCGAGTCAGTGGAGGATCCTGAACTCACCCGCATCCTTGCCCGCGGCAACTGGATGGACGATTCGGGTGAGATCGTGGCGCCCGCGGTTCCGGCGTTCCTTGGCAGGGCAGCGGACGGCCGAAAGGCGACGCGGCTCGACCTGGCGAACTGGATCGTATCGCCGGACAACCCGCTCACCGCGCGCGTGTTTGTGAATCGCATGTGGCGGCAGTTGTTCGGCACGGGTCTTTCCAAGGTGCTCGAAGACTTGGGGTCGCAGGGGGAATGGCCCACGCATCCGGAACTGCTGGATTGGCTGGCGGCAGAGTTCATGCAGCCTGCCTATCGCGCCGATGGAGCGCATGGCTGGGATGTGCGCCATCTGCTGCGGACCATCGTGCTGAGTGAAACCTACCGGCAGTCTTCCATGAGCACGCCGGAGTTGGACGCGAAGGATCCGGACAACCGGTTGCTGGCGCGGCAAAGCCGTTTCCGCGTGGATGCGGAACTGGTGCGCGATGTGGCGCTTTCGGCCTCAGGACTGCTGACGGAAAAATTCGGCGGTCCCAGCGTGCGTCCGCATCAGCCGGAAGGCTATCTGGCGGCGCTCAACTTCCCCAAGCGCGAGTATTCGGCCAGCCGTGGCGCGGATCTGTACCGGCGCGGCGTTTACACCTTCTGGCAGCGCACGTTTCTGCACCCGAGCATGGCGGCCTTCGATGCGCCCACCCGCGAGGAGTGCGTAATCAACCGGTCGAACTCCAATACTCCGTTGCAGGCGCTGGTGTTGCTGAATGACCCGGTGTACGTGGAAGCTGCGCGGGTGCTGGCGCAGAACATGATGAAGGGCGCCCCGCGGCTGAACGCACAGATCGACTGGGCATTTGAGAGCGCAGTGAGCCGCAAGGCGACGGCGGCGGAACAGCGCACGCTGGCGAGCCTCTATCAGAAGAGCCTGCGCCAGTATCGGGCCAATGCGGCCGAGGCGCGCCAGTTGCTTTCCACTGGAGAAGCGCCGCTGCCCGGGGCTGTGCGAACGGCGGAACTGGCGGCCTTGACCACGGTGGCGCGCGCGATCCTGAACATGCACGAGACGGTGACCCGGAACTAGGAGAAGGCGATGAATCACATCTGCAGAAGAACGTTTCTTTCGCGGGGTGCGGCGGGGATGGGGCTGGTGGCGCTGAACTCGCTGCTCAATCCGAAGCTGCTTTCGGGCGCCACCGCCGGTGTGGTGAATCCGCCGCATCATCCCCCCAAAGCCAGGCGCGTGATTTTTCTTTATCAGGCCGGCGGCCCGTCGCATCTTGAGACGTTTGATCCCAAGCCGAAGCTGGCTGAAATGCACCTGAAGCCGATGCCGGAATCGTTCACCGCCGGCCAGCAGATTGCGCAGTTGCAGGGCCGGCCGCTGATCTGTTTCGGACCGCAGCATCCGTTTCAGAAGTTCGGCAAGTCGGGCCAGCAGATCTGCTCTCTGTTTCCGCGCATCGGTAGCGTGGCCGACGATATCTGCATCGTGCGCTCGATGTGGACCGAGCAGATCAACCACGATCCCGCGCACACGCTGATGAACACCGGGTCCATCATCACCGGGCGGCCCAGCATGGGCTCCTGGCTGCTTTACGGGCTGGGCGCGGAAACCGAGGATCTGCCCGGTTACGTGGTGCTGATGTCGGCGGGCAAGGGCGGACAGATGCAGCCCATCGCCGCACGCCAGTGGTCGGCCGGCATCCTTCCCAGCAGGTTCCAGGGCGTCAAGCTGAACTCCATCGGTGACCCCGTGCTGTACATCCAGAACCCGCGGGGCATGAGTTCCGCGTTGCAGAAGGAGTCGATTGACGCCATCAACGCGCTGAACCGTTCGCAGCATGCGGCCCTCAAGGATCCTGAAGTGCTCACGCGCGTGGCCCAGTATGAGATGGCGTTCAAGATGCAAATGAGCGTGCCGGACCTGGTGGACATGAGCAAGGAGCCCGCCAAGGTGCTGGATGCCTACGGAGCGAAGCCGGGCGATGGATCGTTCGCGTCGAATTGCCTGCTGGCGAGGCGGCTGGCCGAACGCGGGGTGCGCTTCATCCAGCTTTACCATCGCGACTGGGATCACCACGGCGGCGTGAAACGCAACGTGGAACTGAAGGCCGAAGAGGTGGACCAGCCGACGGCGGCGCTGATCGGGGATCTGAAGGAGCGCGGCATGCTGGATGACACGCTGATCATCTGGGGCGGCGAGTTTGGACGCACGCCGATGTCACAGGGCGGCGACGGGCGCGATCATCACATCAAGGGCTTCACTTATATGTTGGCCGGCGGCGGGATCAAGGGCGGCATCAGCTATGGCGCCACCGACGACCTGGGCTATGCGGCGGTGGAGAATCCGGTGAGCGTGCATGATTTTCATGCCACGATGCTGCATGTGCTGGGCATCGACCACAAGCGGTTGACGGTGAAATTCCAGGGGCTGGACGCGCGGCTCACCGGAATCTCTGGCGATGTGGTGAAAGGCATTCTGGCGTAGCATCCCGGAAACTCCAGCGAATCGATGGGCGGGGAACCGCGGCGGCTACAATAAGGGTGTGCTGGTCAATATCGAATCGCCATTGAAGCGGCCCGTCTGGCTTCGGGCGCCCGCTCCCGCAGGCGATAACTATCAGGATCTGAAAGCGCTGGTGGGGCGGCTGAAGCTTCACACGGTATGCGAAAGCGCGGCATGCCCGAACGTGGGCGAATGCTGGAATCAACGTACGGCCACCTTCATGATCCTGGGCAATGTCTGCACCCGGCGATGCGGATTCTGCGCGGTGCAGAAGGGCGCGCCGCTGGAAGTGGACATGGATGAGCCCCGGCGGGTGGCCGAAGCCGTCACCGCGCTGGGTTTGCGATACGCCGTGGTGACCAGCGTCAACCGCGATGACCGCAAGGACGGCGGAGCGCTGCTGTTCGCCATGACCATTCGTGCGATCCGGGATGCGGTGCCGGGCTGCAAGGTTGAGGTGCTGGTGCCCGATTTTCAGGGGTCGCACGAGGCCATGGACATCGTCATGGACGCCGCGCCGGACGTGCTGAATCACAATACCGAAACCGTTCCCCGCCTCTACCGGCAGGTGCGGTTGGGGGCCCGCTACGAACGGTCACTGGACATGTTGCGGTACGCAAAATCCCGGCGGCCCGCCATACCGGTGAAGTCCGGACTGATGCTGGGCCTGGGCGAAACCATGGAAGAGGTGATCCAGGTGCTGCGCGATCTGAAGGCGCATGGCGTGGACATCGTCACGCTGGGGCAATATCTCCGGCCATCGGCGAAACATCTGCCGATTCTGCGCTACGTCAGTCCCGAGGAGTTCGCCCACCTGCGCCGGGCGGGAATGGAGATGGGTTTTGCGCACGTGGAAGCCGGGCCGCTGGTCCGCAGTTCCTATCATGCCGATGATTCCCACCGGCAGGCGGCGCAGTGATTCCTCACCTGCGCCGGCTGGCCTTGCCGCTGCCGTTTGAGTTATCCGAAGTGAACGCTTACCTGGTGAAGCTGCGAGACGGCTGGCTGCTGATCGATACCGGTTTGAATACTGAGGACTGTTTCCAGGCGCTGATGCGCCAGGCCGATGTGGATCCTCGCGAAATTCGCCAGATCCTGCTGACCCACGCCCATCCTGATCACGTTGGCGGCGCCCGGCGGCTGCTGGATCTGACCGGCGCGGAGTTGTTAATGGAGGAAGCCGAACTCGAGCAACTGCGAATGGTGGCCGCAAGCGGAGCGCGGCCGGCCTGGCTTACCCAGCCAATGGTGCGCGCCGGTGTTTCTGCCGAACTGGTGGAGCGCATCAATACCGCCTTCGCCGACATCCGGCCGAATTTCGTGGCCCTGCAACCGGACCGCGTTCTGCACGAGGGCGACGTGATTGAGACGGCTGCCGGTGAACTGCGCGTGGTGAAAACGCCGGGCCATTCCACCGGCCATGCCTGCCTATTCAGCGAGGAACACCGCACGCTGTTCGCCGGCGATACGCTGCTGGAATCGATCACGCCGAACATCAGTTGGATGGAAGGGCGCGACATGCTGGGCGAGTTTCTCGCCTCGCTGCGCCGCGTGGCCGGTATGGAGATCGATGTGCTGCTGCCCGGCCACTACGCGCCATTCAGCGGCCACGAGGCTTGGATCCGGGAGACCTGCGATCACCACCTGGTCCGGTGCGAACAACTGCTCGCTTCTTTGGCCCGGGGCGCGAAGACCGCGAACGCTCTGGTGGGCGAGATCTGGATGCGGCCGCTGGCGCCGTTTCACCACCGCTTCGCGGTTTTCGAAATTTTGGCGCACCTGGAGTACTTGCGGCGGCTGGAGAAGGTTTGGATCGATCGAGCAGACGAGGCCGAGGTTTGGCGAGCGAATTGAGTTCCTCGATGGTGAGGGCGCGGCACTTGCCGATCTCCAGTTTTTCGATCTGAATCTTGCCGATCGCGGTTCGCACCAGCTTGCGTACACGGCTGCCGGCGGCTTCCAGCATGCGCCGCACCTGGCGATTGCGGCCTTCGGTGATGATGATTTCAAGGAACGTGCTGTTTGCCGTATCGCGAATCCGCCGCACCTCGGCCGGCCGCGTGGGGCCATCGTCGAGTTCCACACCTTTTCTCAAAAGGTCCAGTTGTTCGTCGGTGAGAATGCCCGCCGCCTTCACCAGGTAAGTCTTCGGCACCTTGTGGCCCGGGTTCATTACCGCCTCGGCGAACTGCGTATCGTTGGTGAGGATCAACAGGCCGGAGGTGTCCAGGTCCAGGCGCCCCACCGGGACGACGTGAGTGGCGTTGAATGGAAGCAGGTCGTAGACCGTGGGCCGCCCGTCCGGATCGCGATGGGTGGTAAGGTAGCCCTTCGGCTTGTACATCAGCAGGTACACGGGATGAGCCGGGCGGATCGGCTCACCGTCGATGGCGACCCAGTCCCGTTCCAGATCGACCCAGTGCTCGGGGTCGCGAATCACCGCGCCGTTGACCTGAATGCGCCCTCCGGCGATCATTTGGCACGCATCGGTTCTCGATGCGATGCCGGCCTTTGAAAGCACGCGATCCAGCGTCTTAAGCGGGCGGTTTTCCCGTTTGGGCTGAGTTGGGGGAGATGTTGTCATATACCTGTGCTGGACGGCTTCCTCCAGTTTGGACACAAACGCCGTTGTGAGTAAAGACAAGAATGAAATTCGTATAATTCAGGGGTGACGACGGAAGAGATTCAATACGAAGCCGCCGGCGGCGTGGCCACAATTACCCTCAACCGGCCTGACAAGCTGAACGCCTGGACCCGCGTGATGGAATCCGAAGTCTTTGAGGCGGTGCGGACGGCCGAAGCCGATGATGCCGTCCGCGCCATCATCCTCACCGGTGCGGGCCGAGGTTTTTGCGCGGGCGCCGATATGAGCCTTCTCAGTTCAGTGGCCGAAAGCGGCGGATCCGCGCTGCGGCATCAGAACGTCAGCGGCATGGAAAATCAGCGCCAGCATTCCTATCTGCTGAACGTGGCGAAACCGGTGATTGCGGCCATCAACGGGCCGGCCGTGGGCCTTGGCTTCGTCATTCCCCTCTACTGCGATTTCCGGCTTGCCTCATCGGCGGCCGTTTTCAACGTGATTTTCTCCAGGCGCGGCCTGATTGCCGAATATGGCCTGGCGTGGATGCTGCCGCGCATTGTGGGGTTGGCCAACGCCATCGACATCGTATTCACCTCGCGCAAGTTCGGCGCCGAGGAAGCGCACCGGATGGGTCTGGTTCACCGTGTGCTGCCGGAAGAGGGATTCCTTGCCGCGGCCCAGGCATTCGCGCACGAACTTGCGGCCGGCGTTTCCCCGCGTTCATTGCGCATCATGAAGCGCCAGATCTACGAAGCCCAGGCACAGACGCTGGACCAGGCCATGGAGACCGCGATTGCCGAGATGTACGAAAGCCTGAAATGCGAAGACTTCAAAGAGGGCGTGGCCCACTTTCTGGAGAAGCGGCCGGCCAGGTTCACCGGCCGCTGAACCACCATCTTATTTCTGCGTGACGCGCATGGAAATCCGCCGGTTCCTGGCCCGTCCTTCTTCAGTGGCATTATCGCCCACCGGATGCTGATCGCCGTAACCTTCAGCCGAAAGCCGGCCCGCATCGACGCCCAGCCTCACCAGTTCCGCCATTACGTGATTGGCGCGATCGGCGGAGAGTTTCAGGTTCGCCGCCGGGTCACCGGTGTTGTCGGTGTAGCCGCCGAGCTTGATATGCACGTTGGGGAATGCCTTCAGGATCGCCGCCACGCTTTGCAACTGATCCTGAGAATCGGGCTGCAGGGTGGATTTGGCCGTGTCGAACAGGAGGCGGTCGAAATCGAACCACGTGGTCTTGTCGGCCGGGCTGGGCGACTCGATGAAGTCGATGAGCTTGTTCTCCACACCCAGACGCGGAATGTTCAGTTCGATTCCATCCGGAAGCCTTCGTTTGAAGAATTCGCCGAGGGCGGCCCACGCCGACCGGGCCGCGTCGCTGAGTGTGGAAGTGGCTCCGGTTGCCGATTGCGCGGCCGTGGAGGCGGTCTCCTCCACCACCGTCCTTGCGCCGGAAACGCCGCGGTTGAAAAACCACAGAATTGCCGCCAGCAGCAGGCCTACCAGGAGCGCCGGGAATATCCACTTGCCGGAGGAACCCTCCGCTGCGCTCGATGACGATACCGGCGACAGCGCCTTCAGGGAATCGTATTGCGCCATCAGGCTGGCGCGGGACGGCACCTGCCCGCCAGGGGTCAGCATGCCGATGAGCTTGGGCAGAAGAAAGCCAAGCAGCGGGAGAATGCTGGAGGCGGATACGCCGGCCTGCGCGCCAAGCCGCGAGAGCGTTTCCGGTCCCATGCCGCGCTCCACGTCCGCCGTGGAGAGCGCCTCGGTCGCCCGCCCTCCCATCCACGAGGAGACGGCGTCGCCGAGTCCGGCCTTGCGGAACCTGTCCAGCAGGCCGGTCATGCCACCTTCGCGATCATTCAGAAACAGTTGCATCAGGGCCGACAGCAGAGTCGTGACAGTGCCGGAGCTTCCGGCGCCGAACTGCTGGGCGGCGGCTCTGATGAGCGATTCAAAGTTCATGGGATCTCCTTTGCCGAACGTTCCATTCTAGGGAGAATCGCGCCGGGACGGGGCGCAGGTTACCGAACATTAACCAGAAAATCGCAAAGGAGGAGGGGCCGCCCGATCCGGGGGGGCTCCCAATTGCCTGAATGTGTTTGAATTGAAGGGAGGGGTACTACAAACAAATGGGATTGAGTTGGCTGCGGCCTCTGGCGCCGCTTCTACTGGCAGGCTCCCTGGCCGCACAGGATCTGAAGGAATTCGAGAAGAAGGTCACCGAATTCACCCTTGCCAACGGGCTTCACTTCATCGTGCTCCAGCGCCCGCAGGCTCCCGTGGTTTCCATGGTCACCTTCGTGAACGTGGGTTCAGCCAATGACCAGACGGGCCGCACCGGCCTGGCTCACATGTTCGAACACATGGCGTTCAAGGGTACCGATACGCTGGGTACTAAGAACTGGCTGGAAGAAAAGAAGACTCTGGCGCTGATCGAACAGATCTACGACCGGCTGGAAGCGGAGCGGAACAAGGGGCCGCGAGCGTCAAAGGAAGCGGTGGCGAAGCTGGAGGCGGAACTGAAGGCGGCCATCGAAAAGGCCAACGGCTTTGTGGAGAAGGAAGCTTACTCCACCCTCATCCAGCAGAATGGCGGCGTGGGCATGAACGCCGGCACCTCCACTGACTACACTGTCTACTTCTACAGCCTGCCCTCCAACCGGCTGGAGTTATGGTTCCTGCTGACGTCGCAGGTTTTCCGGCAGCCCGTGATGCGCGAATTCTACAAGGAACGCGACGTAGTGCGCGAAGAGCGCCGCATGCGGATCGAATCCAACGCACAGGGCAAGATGGTGGAGACGTTGCAGATGTCGGCGTTCCTGGCACACCCGCAGCGCACGCTTATCGGCCACGCCAGTGACATTGAAAACCTGCGGGCCAGGGATGCGGAAGCCTTCTTTCGCCAATATTACGTGCCCACCAACATGGTGATGGTGATCGCCGGGGACGTGGATCCAAAGGAAGCGCGGCGACTGGCCGACACTTACTTCAGCGCCATGCCCACCGGACCCACTCCGCCGCGCGTGTTGACCCGGGAGCCGGACCAGGAGGGCGAGCGGCGCGCCGCCGTCGAGACGCCCAGCCAGCCCCTGATCTTCTTCGGCTACAAGCGCCCGGCCAGCGACCATGCCGACGACGCCGCGCTTTCGGTGCTTTCCAGCGCGCTGGCCAGCGGCCGCACCGGCGTCCTTTACAAGGAACTGGTGGAGCAGAAAAAGATCGCCCTGGCCGCGTTCGCGTCGGCGAATTTCATCAGCCAGAAGTATCCCGGCATGTTCATCTTCGGCGCCATGCCCGGCGTGGGAAAAACGCTGGATGAGAACGAAAAGGCAATCCTCGAAATCGTGGAGCGGGTGAAGAAGGAGAAGTTTGACGACGCGGTACTCAGCCGCGTCAAGAACCAGGTTCGCGCGGGCCTGGTGCGGGCCCTGGACAGCAACTTCGGCATGGCTCAGCAGCTTGCCGCCAACTACATGCTCTTCGGCGACTGGCGCCGCATGTTCAACCGCATCCAGGAAATCGAAAAGGTGACGGCCGAGGATGTGCGGCGCGCAGCCGCCACCTACCTGTCCGATACCCACAAGACCGTCGTCTACACCAAGGCTCCGGCCAAGGAGGAAAAGAAATAATGCTGCGCATCACACTGATCCTGCTGATTGGCGCGGCCGCGTTCGGCCAGCCGGCCCCGGTGAAGAAGGCCGTGCCACGGCCCGCCGCCCGGTCTGTCAAGGACCTGAAGTTCCCCCCCATGAAGCAGGTGCGGCTGCCCGACATCACCAGCTTCACGATGGCCAACGGCATGAAGGTTTTCCTTCTGGAGAATCACGAACTGCCGCTGGTCCGCGGCTCAGCCACCATTCGCGCCGGCAATGTGTTTGACCCGGCTTCGAAAACCGGCCTGAGCGACATCTTTGGCGAGGTGCTGCGCACCGGCGGCACGAAAAAGCAGACCGGCGATCAGTTGAACGAAATGCTGGAAGGCATCGCCGCAAGCATTGAAAGCGGGGTGGGCGAAACCAGCGGATCGCTTTCCTTCAATACCCTTACCGAGCACAGCGACAAAGTGCTGGAGACGTTCAAGGACATCCTCACACAACCCGAATTCCGCCAGGACAAGATCGACATTCTGAAGAATCAGTACCGTGGCGTGATCGCCCGCCGTAACGACGAACCGGGGCCCATTGCCTCCCGCGAGTTCGACCGTCTGCTCTATGGGCCCGCCACGCCCTGGGGCCGCATGATGGAATATGAGACGCTGGACAACATCCGGCGCGAAGATCTCATCGCCTATCACCAGCGATTCTATTTCCCTTCCAATGTCATCCTCTCCATCCAGGGCGATTTCGTCACTTCCACCATGCGCCAGAAACTGGAGAAACTCTTCGCCGATTGGACCGTGAAAAACGAAGCCGTGCCGCCGCTGCCTCCCGTCAGCCAGGCTCCGGTGCCCGGCGTGCATCTGGCCGCCAAGAACGATGTGAATCAGACCTTCTTCCGCATCGGTCACCTGGGCGGCACGCTGCGCGACAAAGACTATGCCGCGCTGGAAGTGATGACGGATATTCTGGGCGGCGGAGGATTCACCAGCCGACTGCTGAAGAAGATCCGCTCCGACATGGGGCTGGCCTACAACGTCAGCGCCAGTTGGAACGCGCAGTATGATCACACCGGCACGTTCTACATCTCCGGCAGCACGAAGTCAGAATCCACGGTGGATGCCATCCGCGCCATCCTGGGCGAAGTGGAGCGCATCCGCACCACTGAGGTAACCGACGAGGAACTGCGTATCGCCAAGGAAAGCGCCGTCAACAGTTTTGTCTTCAACTTCGATTCGCCCGGCAAAACGCTGGGACGTCTGGTGAGCTACGAATATCACGGCTATCCCAAGGACTTTATCTTTCAGTACCAGAAAGCGCTGGAGGCGGTGACCAAGGCCGACGTGCTTCGCGTGGCCAAAGAGCATGTCAAGCCCGAGAACTTCACGTTCGTCACCGTGGGCAAACCAGCCGATTTCAAGACTCCATTATCCGCGTTGAACATGCCGGTGAAGAACATCGATCTCACCATCGCCGAGCCCAAGCGGACCGAAGCCGCGGCCACGCCCCAGACCCTGGCCAAGGGCAGGGAACTGATCCAGCGCCTGCAGCAGGCCGTGGGCGGCGTGGAAAAGCTGAGCGGAGTGAAGGACTATTCGCACACCGCGGAAGTGAAGGTGCTCACCGTGCCAGGCGGGCTGAAGGTGACCCAGGTCACCCGAATCATCCCGCCAAAGATCCGCTATGAGCAGAAGCTGCCCTTCGGGCAGATCTCGGTCTATTACGACGGCGCCGGCGGAGGCTGGTTCAAAGGGCCCCAGGGCGCCTCGCCGCTGCCGCCTCCGGTCGCGAAACAGGCCAGGGACGAATTGTTCCGGCTTCACACCGCGCTCTGGCTCAGTGACCGCAATTCCGATCGCACGGTGAACGCCATTGGCCCGGCGGCATTCGAGATCAAGGACAAAGAGGGCAACTGGATCCGGATTCACCTGGACGAAAAGACCGGGTTGCCCGCCAAGGCCAACTATACGGCGCCCGATCGCGGCGGCCCCGTGGAGGCCGAAGCCGTCTATAGTGACTGGAAGGAAGTGGACGGCATCAGACTGCCGCACAAGATCAACGTGGCGCAGGGCGGCAAGCCGGCTGCCGAGATCATGGTTACCGAATACAAGCTGAACGGATCGCTTACCGTGGAGGAACTTTCCAAGCAGCCATGACCAGACGGGAATTGATGCTGGCGCTGGCGCCCGCCCCGCTCGCCGCGCAGAGCAAACAGGAGCGCGGCAGGAAAGTGGTGGAAGACGCGCTGCGGGCCGTGGGCGGGGACCGCTTCCTCGCCATGCGGGACCGTACGGAAACCGGCCGCGTCTATTCTTTCTATCGCGCCGAACTTGCCGGCTTTTCCCAGGCGCGCATCTACACCCGCTACCTCACGCGGCCCGAACCGCCACGCCTTGATTTCTTCGGACTTCGCGAACGCCAGTCATTCGGCAAGGGAAAAGAGGATTATGCGATCCTTTTCACCGAAGATGCCGCCTGGCAGCTTACCTACCGCGGCGCCCGTCCGCTGGCGAAGGATTCCGAGGATCGCTTCCGCGACACGACGCGCCGCAATTTCCTCTACATTCTCCGCATGCGTCTGGGCGAGCCCGGCACCCTCATTGAGTACGAGGGCGCCGGCGTGGTGGAGAACCAGCCTGTCGACATCGTCACACTCACCGATGCGGAGAACTTCGCCGTCAAAGTTTTCGTTCACACCAGCACAGGGCTGCCCGTCCGCCAGGAGTATGTGCGGCGCGATGCCAAGACGAAGGAGCGATTCGACGAAGTCACCCGCTTTGCCAAGTACCGCGACGTGGGCGGCGGCGTCCAGTGGCCCTATCACATCCAGCGCGAGAGGAACGGCGAGAAGATTTTCGAGATTTTCTCCGAGAACGTCGAGATCAACCAGGGCCTGACCGATGAGTACTTCGCCCTCTCGACGAAAATCAAGATCCTGCCGCCGGCCCGGTAGTTACCCGATCGGTACCTGGCCGGTGATCTCGATTCCGAAACCTTCCAGGCCCACCACCTTGCGCGGATGATTCGTCAGCAGCCGGATGGTGTTGAGCCCCAGGTCCGCCAGAATCTGCGCGCCGATGCCGGCGTCATGCTGCACAACGCGCTGGCCGTTGTTCTGGTGCGTGCGGCCACCCGCGCTGTTCTGGTGCAGGTAGACCAGCACGCCGGTTCCTTCCTCGGCAATCCGCCGCAGTGACCCGCGCAACGAACCCTGGCACTCGCACTGGCTGGAGCCGAAGACGTCGCCCAGTACGCAGTGTGAATGCATCCTCACCAGCACGTTCGCGCACCCGGCGACATCGCCCCGGATCAGAGCCAGATGCGTGCCGGAATCCACAGAGGTGGAATAAGCCACGGTGCGAAACTCGCCATGTTCGTTGCACAGCCGGCCTTCGGCCTGCCGCTGCACGATCCGTTCGTGCTGCATGCGGTAGCGGATCAGATCGGCGATGGAAATCATGCGCAGCCCATGCGTCCGGCAGAACTCGCGCAACTCCGGCACGCGCGCCATCGTGCCGTCCTCGTTCATGATTTCGCAGATCACGCCGCCGGACTCCAACCCGGCCAGCCGCGCCAGATCCACTGACGCCTCCGTCTGGCCCGATCGCACCAGCACGCCCCCTTCCCGCGCCCGCAACGGAAATACGTGGCCCGGCCTCGCCAGGTCCGACGGTTTCGTGTCCGGATCAATCGCCACCTGAATCGTGCGCGCGCGGTCATGCGCGGAGATGCCCGTGGTGACCCCCGTTGCCGCTTCGATCGATTCAGTGAACGCCGTGCCGAACTTGGAACTGTTGCGCTGCGTCATCATCGGCAGGTGAAGGTGGTCGCACTTTTCCGGCGACAGCGCCAGGCAGATGAGCCCGCGCGCGTGCCGCGCCATGAAGTTGATGATTTCAGGCGTGACCTTTTCCGCGGCCACGGTCAGGTCGCCTTCGTTCTCACGGTCCTCGTCGTCCACAATGACGACCATCCGGCCGGCCCGGAAGTCTTCGATCGCCTCCGGAATTGAAGCAAATGGCATAGTGTGTTCTACTACTTCAATTCTACGCGAGAGCGGCGTGTGAACCTGCGCGGACAGGCCTCGGTTGAGGTTACCATCAAGGTCTATGCCGACAGTGGTACTGCCCAAGACGCCTCCGGTTGTGAACGATGACCCGCATCACGCCGAGGCGGTAACCGAGTTTCGGAGTGGAGTTCTTCAACGCTGATGACCGTGCTGCGCGGTTGAATGGTGGCTCTTTTCAGCCGGACAGATCGAGGAGCGACGGAGTTTCGCGATCGAGACGACCCCGCCAAGCGCGGTGACGTTCGAACAGGCCGAAGCGAAACGGCAAGGTTTTCTTACGGAGATGCGGTATCTCGCCCTTGCGTCTTTCCAAGCTTCAGAGAGAACTTTACGGCGCATCTACGATGCGAGTCTTCGACAATACGCTGATTGACGGATCACACGGCTCAAGGCCGCTATTCGATAATCTTCACAGCCGGCTGCGCCAGCGGCTTCGCCGGTTCAAATAATCCAAACGAAAACACCGCCGTCGCCGAGGCGATGGCCACATACTGCTTTCCCCTCACCGAGTAAGTGATGGGCGCGGTGGCGATCGTTTCCCCCATATTAAAATGCCACAGCGCCTGCCCGGTTCTGGCATGCAGCGCCACCAGATTCCCCTCATCGTCGGCGGAAAAGATCACGCCTCCGGCCGTTGAGAGCGTTCCCGGCCACGCCTCCATCGGCCCTGTCATCGGATATTCCCACTTCCGCTCGCCGGTCTTCGGATCAAACGCGCGCAGCACGAAATACCCGGGCGTCTTCGGATTCTTACCCGCTCCGCCGCCTGAGAAACCCTTCATCGGTTCCGGCTCCTTGGCGGAACTGGTGAAGATATCGCACTGCTCGACGGTCATGATATAGAACCAGCCGGTAACCGGATTGTAGGAGGGCGACATCCAGTTGGTGGCGCCGCGCACTCCCGGGCACACCACGTTGCCCGCCGGTGTCGGGTCCTTGCCCGGCACCAGGATCGGACGCCCCTTGGCATCGACACCGGTGGCCCAATCCAGCTTGTCCACCAGTTTGGTCGCCCGCAGGAACTCGCCCGTCGTGCGGTCCAGCACATACCAGAACCCGTTCCGGTTGGCGTGAAACACCAGTTTTCGCGGCCGGCCGTTCCACGGCATATCCACCAGCACCGGCCAGGACTGCGCATCCCAGTCGTGTACGTCGTGCGGTGTGAACTGGAAGTACCACTTCATCTTTCCGGTTTCCAGGTCCAGCGCGATCAGCGACGACGTGTAAAGATTGTCTCCTACGCGATTGCCGCCATAGAAATCGGGCCACGCGTTGCCCGTCGTCCAATAGAGTAAGTTCAACTCCGGATCATAGGTTCCACTCAGCCACGTGCCCGCGCCACCCCAGTCCAGCAGTTCCTTACTCCAAGTCTCCGATCCGGGTTCGCCGCGGCCGGGGATGGTGTAAGTGCGCCATAACTCCTCGCCAGTGGATGCCGAGAAGGCGGCCACGTATCCGCGCATGCCGGTATCACTTCCCGCCACGCCCGCCAGCACCCGGTCCTTCACTGCCAGCGGAGCGGCCGAGGCGAACAGCCCCTTTTCGATGTCGCCGTACTTCTTCTGCCAAAGCAGGTTGCCGGTGCGGCGGTCCAGCGCTACCAGATGCACGTCCGCGGTGGAGAAGAACACCCGGTCCCCCAGCAGCGCAACTCCACGGTTCACCCCTTCCTTCTTCGCGCGCGTGTCCCGCCAAACCCAGATCTGGCGGCCGGTGGTGGCGTCCAGCGCGAATACCGTGTTGGACGCCGTTACGTACATCACGCCGTCATGAACCAGCGGATGCGTGCGCAGCCCGTTCGCCTTCGGTACATGGAACACCCACTTCGGGGTCAACGATCCCACGTTTGCGGTGCTGATCTGTGTAAGTGGGCTGTGGCGCTTCCCATCGAAACCGCCGGCGTAAGTCAACCAGTCGTTGCCGGGCCCTTTCAGGATGTCTTCATGGCGCACTTGCGCGGCCGCCGTCAATCCGGTGGCGATGAGGAGGAATGCCGTGATTCGCATTCAGTTGCTTCCTTTTTCAGAATCGGTTTCGGGCGGGCGCATGCTCTGGCGGCTGAGATAGGCCACTAGGTCGTCCATCTCCTGGCGGCTCAGGCGGGTCTTGTAATCGTTCGGCATCGGAGAGCGGCGGTCCAGCGAGTATTCCTTCAGGTCCCCGATGGCGATCAGGTGGATCCTGCCGGCGGCGTCCTGAATCTGCATCGAATAGTTGTTGCGGTTGCGCAGAATGCCTTCGACCTTCCGCCCGTCGCGCCCCACCGCCACCACCTTGCGGTAGCTCTCGTTCCAGTCCGCCGCCGGATCAGAGATGTTCTCGCGAATGTCCTCGGCCGTCTGCGTGCCGCCGATGTTGCTGAGATCGGGGCCGGTGAGCCCTCCGCGCCCGCGGATCTGGTGGCAGTTGGCGCAGCCGGCTTTGGCGAACACGGCTTCGCCCGCTTGCGGATTGCCGGCGATCTTCTGTTCCACCGCCGGCGCGTTGATCGACCGCACGAACGCCACAAGCTGCCACAGTTGATCCTCGGAAAGATTCGACGGCGGCATGTCGGCGCCGGGCACGCCTTTCTGTATGGTTTTGAAAAGGCCCTCATCATCCAGCGAGTGCCACATGCCGCGGCCCTTCAGATTCGGCCCGCGTCCGCCCTGGCCGCCCTGCCCGTGGCAGCCCGCGCAGCCGCCCATATAGAGCGTCCGGCCTGCTTCAATCGCCGCTGGATTTCCGATTGCGGGATTCTTCTTCTTTCCGGATTGCGCGCCTAATGGCAGCGCGATCAACAACGGGAGCACAACGTAGGGAATGCGAGACATGATTGCCAGCATTCGCTACTTTAGCCTATTGAACGAACTCCCGCATCACGGCCTTGCGCAACAGGGCCGGCGGCAACAGGCCCTGAGCCAGGATGAAATCGTGAAAACGCCGGGATTCGAATTTCGCGCCCAGCGCCCGCTCCACGTCTTCCCGCAGCGCAATCAGACGCCGGTAACCGTAGTAGTAGGATGTGGCCTGGCCGGGCGCCCGGAACGTATATCGCTCCACCTCCTGGCGCGCCATGGCCTCACTCAACACCACATCCTCCATCAGAACGCGCCGAGCCTGGTCCGCAGTCACCTTGCCAAGCTGCAATTCCGGATCGAGGAATGCCCGCGCGGCGCGAGCCAACAGAAACTGCAGCGATATAAGCTGTCCTTCCGCGGGCATGTAGGGCCGCGTGAACGCCTCGGCGTACAGCCCCCAGCCTTCCACATTCGTGGAGTTAAACGCGAAAACCGCCCGCGCCGTCGAAACGCCCGCCTCCACCATTTTCGCGAACTGCATCTCATGGCCTGGCCGCAACTCATGCGCCGTCAGCGTCCATGACGCGGCGGCAAAAGTGAAGTCATCATATTGCAGGCTCTTGCCGGTCTTGTCCGGGATATTCAACGGAAGCACGAACTCGCCCGATTCGCCCGTGTTGCCGATCAGCCGCGGAGGACGCATGTTGGGCGCGGGCTGGGCAGCCGTCTCGGCGGCGCTCGAAATGCGGATGCGCGCCGGCCGGCCGGGCAGCGTCACCAGATTCTCGCGCTTCACAATCGCCTCCATTTGCGCCAGCCGCTGCTGGTAGTGCGCCAGAATCGCATCGCCCACAAGCTGTTCCTTCTTCAACTCACTGATCACGTCCCGATACCCCTTCTTTTTCCAGCCCCGTTCCTCCGCCACTTTGGCCGCCACTTCGTCCATCTTCGTCTGCAGCGCGGTGAACTCGGCGCGCGCCATCCCTATCAACTCCGCGGGTTCGATGTCCACGCCGTATTGGCGCAGCGAAAACGCGTACAACTCCGGCGGAAGGCGGAAATCCGTGCGGGCGCGGGGAAGCACTTCTTTCTTCACGAACGCGTTGTAGGCCGCCACTTGCTCTTTCAACTTCGCCAGCGGACCTTCGAATCCCGTAATCCTGTATTTCTCAAAGAGCTGTCCAATGCCGTCAAGAAACGTCGCCGAGCGCGCCAGGTCCTGCTCCACTGCCTCGCGAAACGGGCCCAGAAGCTTCGCATTCCTCAGGCGTTCGCGCACCCGCCGTTCCGCCTGAACGGCGATCGGCGTGTGTCCCGGCTCCATGCCCGCATACTTTCTCAGCCGCACCAGCGCCGCGGCACGGCGTGAGGCCGCCACCTGATCGTCCAGCAGTCCGCGAAGTCCTCCGAACACAATTTGGGCGATTCTCGGGTAAGGCAGTGAGTACTTCTCGCTCAATTCGCTACCGCGGATGTTGTCCTGACAGGCTTCCAGAATGATCTCCAGATCCTGGCGTACGCGTGCGTCCTTTTCGGAATCCAGCTTGCGTTTCAAGTCCGCGGCCGCCTTGCGCAGCGCCGCCAGACTCTCTCTCCGGCGAGCCTCGGTGAGAATGGAGACCTGATCATCCACACCTTCCATGCCGGTGGATCCGGCGCCCTCCGGGCTGAACCGGGCCATGGTGGAAAGCACGATCCGCGCGTACTGATTGCTGCGTTCCACCCACTCGGCGGGGGCGGCGTAACTGATCGATATCGTGGCGAACGCGAGAAGGCTGCGATGCATAGGTCCGATGGTAGCGCGTCAGTCCGCCGTCACTCCGGGTCGGCGGACTGACAACTTGTAAAGAACCGTAAAGGATTTCGCCGAAGGTGTTACCTATCGGTGAACAGATGCACCTATGCGTTTAGGATGAGGATCGTTTTCGCTACGCTCGCAGCCGCCGCCATGTGCGCCGCACAGTCCGCCCATCTGCGTACGGCGCCGCGTCATGCTCTGCCGACCCATATCGACGGCAACAGCCCCGCCTTCTGGGAAAACGGCTCGCTGCGTCTGTTCAGTTCCACCGGCAATCCGGAAATGATCAGCGAAGCCCCCGGCCAGTTTGGGCCGTGGACCAGCGAAAAGGTAGATGTTTCACGACACAATCATTTTCCTCTTTGGATCGAGGCCGCCTGGCGCGACGACGACGGCGCGATATTCGGCTGGTATCACCATGAACCCGACGCCGTCTGCCCCGGCAAGTCACTGACGGCGCCGAAAATCGGCGCGGTGATCTCCTACGACGGAGGCCGCACGGTGACGGATCTGGGTATCGTGCTGGAATCGGCCGATGCCCTGGACTGCAATGCGAAGAATGGGTTCTTCGCCGGCGGCCATGGCGACTTCTCCGTGGTCCCGGATCGCGATCGCGGCTACTTCTACTTCTTCTTCACCAACTATGGGGGGCGCGCCGAAGAACAGGGGGTGGCCACCGCGCGCCTGGCCTTTGACGACCGCTATCATCCGGCGGGAGCGGTGAAGAAGTACTACCGTGGCCAATGGAGTGAACCTGGAATCGGCGGACGCACTACGCCTGTCTTTCCCGCCGCGCGCGCCTGGCAGAGGGAAGATACTGACTCTTACTGGGGCCCGGCCGTCCATTGGAACCATCACCTGCAGCGGTTCGTCATGTTGTTGAACCGTTCCTGCTGTAAGCCCGGGTGGCCGCAGGAAGGCATCTACGTCAGCTTCGCGGCCGATCCGGGCATGCCCTCTCAATGGAGCGGGCCGTCGCGCATTCTCGAAGGCGCAAAAACGGGTGTGGCTCCCGGCTACTATCCGCAAGTGATGGGCCTGGAGTACGGCGAAACCGATACGCTTGCAGGGCGCATCGCGCGGCTCTACATCATGGGCGTTTCTTCCTGGGAGATTGTGTTCGTGTCCGATCCGGGCGGCGGCGATCCCGCCGATCAGAATCCGGACAGCGATCACTCCGACCAGCCGGTGGATGCCGACACGCTGAAGTAAGTCATTACCCACATGATTGCCCTGATGTTGGCCTTCCTGGCGCCCGCTCTCGTTGGGCAGATCGTGGAGATGCGTCCGGTGGACCGTTGGCTGCAGCCTCTGGTCATTGATTCCAACGCGCCCTCGTTCTGGCGCGACGGCGAACTGGTGATCTACAGTTCGGTCGGAACGCCGATGATGAGCGTTGGCAACAGTCAGTTCGACCTGGGGCCCGCCGTGCCGGTGAACATCGCCAATCGTTCCCGCTTCCCCATGTGGATCGAATCGGTCTGGCAGGATGGAAACGGCCTGGTGTACGCCTGGTATCACCACGAACCCGGCGGCCTGTGTCCCGGCTCGCGGCTGACTTCGCCCGAAATCGGCGCGCTGATTTCCTTCGATGGCGGACGCTCATTCAGCGACTTCGGTATCGTGCTCAAGTCCGCTGACGCCCCGGACTGCTCGGCGCGCAACGGATACTTCGCCTCCGGGCACGGCGACTTTTCCGTCATACTCGATCGCGAGTCACGCTATTTCTATTTCCTGTTCGGTAACTACGGCGGCGATGTTACCAACCAGGGTGTGGCCATTGCCCGCATGCCGTTCGCCGATCGTAACCGGCCCGCCGGCGCGGTGCAGAAATATTTCGAAGGGCAGTGGAGCGAACCGGGACTCGGCGGCCGTGTTTCGCCCGTCTTTCCGGCGAAAACTGCCTGGCAGGCCGAAGACGCCGACGCCTTCTGGGGTCCCTCCATCCACTGGAATTACTATCTGGGAACTTACGTCGCGGTGATGAACCGCTCCTGCTGTGAGCCGGGTTGGCCGCAGGAAGGCATCTACATCACCTTCAACGCGGACCTGGAAAATCCACAAGGTTGGGCGGAGCCCGCCAAAATTCTCGGCGACGTGGGCAACTGGTATCCGCGCGTCATGGGAATCGGCCCCGGTGAAACAGACTCCGAAGCCGGCCAGGTGGTGCGGCTGTATGTCCGCGAAACATCCGATTTTGAGATCGTATTTTACCGGTTCGACGAACTGCCGCTACCTCCCGAACCTCCCGAGTAGCTTCGAAACCCACGTGCGACGCCCCTTCTCCAACTCGTGATAATCCGCCAGGGCTTTCGCCGCTTTGCTTTCCAGATGATCGATGTGGCGCTGTCCCGCTTCCAGCAGATCGCAGGATTCCCGCAACTCCGTCTCCAACTCAGCGATCAGCCTGTCCCTTGCCTCCAGCATCCGCCGTACCGCGGTCAGCCCATTGGAAACCTCGCTCACCGCCCGCGACGCCTTCGCCTCCTTCAGGCGTTCGGCAATCACCCGCATCTGGCCCGTTAGTTCGATCCCGTTAACGGGCGCCGGCGCTTTGTGCCCGTCGCGCCATGAGCAGTACTGCGGGGAACATCCGGATTCGGTGTAGCGGCCGGCGGTCATCCGGCTTCGTTTCGCCAATGCTTTCGGCGAATTCCAAAGCTCCACCAGAGGGGTGACGTAGAGGTTCCCTACCGGCTCGGCGAGAAAGCATAAATGCACGTCCCCGTTTTCGATCACAAAGAGTGTCGTCCAGGGATTGGGGCATAATTCCACTCTCGTCTCCATGCTGTCGGAATCGGGATAAAGCCCGTCGGCGCCCTCATTGAGGAACTCCGTTTCCAGACCATGCGATGCAAACAACGATTCCATCCCGCACCAGCGGATGCTGCGGAACCGCGGCCGCTCCTTCGACACCGCCTCGCGCGCCAACGCATGCAACTCACGCACTTCCCCGGCGTCCCGGATCACTTCCCGTTGGGCGAATTCCGGCGTCCGCGCCGCGTTGTGTTCGGTCACCTCGACGGTTTGCAGCACCACGTCGTCTATCCCGTTGTTGCGCATCAGCGCCAGGAATTCCGGAATTTCCCGGAACGTCGATCGCATCACCACATAGAAACAATCCAGGTACGGCAGCGGTGAGTCCAGTTTCCGCTTCCACCGCGCGATCCGCCGCGCTCCCTCCAACACGTTCTCCAACTCCGCACCCCGCCGCAGTTGCGCAAACGTGGATGGCTTCGCGCCGTCAATGGAAATGGTCACCGTGCGGAACGGCGTGCGCACGATCCGCTCCGCCCACATCTCATCGATCAGTGTGCCGTTCGTGCTCACACTCACAATCGGTCTTGATGCCGCCGCCGCCACGTCGTCCAGCAACTCGCTGAAGCCGCGAAGGGCAAACGCTTCGCCCCCCTGCAGCCGCAATGTCGAAAGGTAGGGGTAGAACGCTTCGAACTCGCGCCGCAGTTCTCTCCCGATGCCGGCCGGACGCAGCAGGTTGTCGCCGTTTTTGGGCTGATAGCAGTGTACGCAATCGATATTGCAGCTATTGCCGATCACAATGCCCAGGCATCGCGGCATCGATTGCAGCAGCGTCCGTCCCAGCGAATGCTCGATCTCGCCCAGACGCAAATTGTCCTGGTAAGGATCAGTGGAGATGGCGGGCAGGCGTTCCATTGAGCCTTACTCTACCTGAACTCCCGCCGCCATCCAATCGATTTTCAGGAACTTTGAAAAAAGTATAGTAGTCCTGGCCCGATTAAGATATCATTCTCGCTTTCCAACTGCGAACGGGTTTCTGAAACCCCAACGGGATCAGGAGTAGAAATGGCAACCAAAAGCACTTCCGAAGCCAAAAAGACTTCAGAAAACGAGATTTACAGCTACCGCGCGGGCCAGCGCGTGGTACTCACCAAGCGGCCGGACCAGTTCGTGGTACGCGCATCACCCGAAGTACTAAAAGCCAGGGGATGGGACAAGACCGAGGCTGTCTCGCCCCACTCCACCAGGGTCAGCACCACCGCCGCCAACGTCGACAAGGCCATGGAGGAGTGCCGCAACTACGGCGTCACCCATCACGCCTACGATACGGCTGAGACGAATTCGGAGTTCCTCATCACGGATCGCATCCTGGTCACCTTCAAGCAGGCGCCGTCCGGCGAGGAACTCGACGCTTTTGTCGGCAAGTACGCCCTTTTGAAACTTCAGAACTACAGCGAGCGGGACTTTCTTTTCCAACTCACTGACCAGACCGGCATGAACCCCGTGAAACTGGTGGTTCAGTTAACCGAGAACGAGCCGGTGGTGGAGTTCGTGGACCACGATCTGAACCAGCGCGTGAAGCGGATGCAGTTTGCCGTGCCAACCGATTCGCATTACCTCGAGCAGTGGCATCTGCACACCAGGCGCAGCCACTCGCTCTTCGATCGCCGTTCTTCCTCGCGCTGCGAGGGGGCCTGGCAGTTGCTGGACAATTTCGGCAGCGCCGAAGTGGTAGTCTGCGTGACCGATGATGGCTGCCGGCTGGACCACCGCGATTTTGATTCCACGGGCAAGTTCGCCGGCTTCGGCTTCTTCCAGGGAAACCAGTTCATCACCAACTTGAGCCCCGGCGCCGACCGCGCGCGGATGTATGAGGACGGCGAAGACCACGGAACGGCCTGCGCGGGAGTGATCGGCGCTGAAATCGATGCCGGCCTCACCGTGGGCGCGGCCCCGGGATGCCGCCTGCTGCCCATCAAGTGGGAGTTGATCAGAGAAGACCGAGGAGAGTTTCTCGCCATCTCAGACGGCAAGCTTCTGGCCGTTCTCGACTTCGTGGCGGACAAGGTGGACGTGATCTCAAACTCGTGGGGATCCTCACCTCAGTCGAACTCATCGGCCGTCCTGATCGCCCGCATCCGCGAACTGGCGCAGACCGGCGGCCCCCGCCGGAAAGGCATCGTATTCCTTTGGGCCGCGGGCAACGAGAATTGCCCCATTCAGCACAACGCCGATGTAGACACGCCGTTTGACGATGGACGGGACGGAAACGGCAACTGGGTCGGCGTCAACACTTCGCGCACCTTCCGCCACAATCTGGTGGGCATTCCCGGCGTGATGTACGTGGCGGCCGTCGCCAGCAACGCCCAACGCAGCCACTATTCCAACTACGGAACCGGCATCGATATCTCCGCCCCCAGCAACAACCTTCACATCTACCGGCGGATGCCTTCCATCACCGGTCTCGGCATCACGACTGTGGAGGGAGCCAGCCCCACCACCACCACCCGCTCGTTCGGCGGCACTTCCAGCGCCACGCCGCTCACTGCCGGCATCGCCGCGCTGGTCATCTCCGCCAACCCTGACCTGACGGCGCTGGAAGTGATCTCGATCCTGAAACGCACAGCATCGAAGGATCTGGATTTCACCCCCTATCCGAAGACGCCGCCCGCATCCTTCGATCCCAATCCCACCTGGGATGTTTCCCCAATCGCGCCCTTTGACAGCGGGGCCTTCCAGAACATCAACAGCCCGGACGGCACATGGAGCCCATGGTTTGGTCATGGCCGTGTGGACGCCCAGGCCGCCGTCGCCGAGGCCTTAAGCCTGCGCCGGGCCGTACAGCCCCAGCAGCAGGTGTTGCGACGTTCCAGCGAGCCGGCCCTGCCCATTCCCGACAACACGCCTGCCGGAGTTACCAACTCCATCAGCTTCACCGAATCCGGCCGTGTTGGTTCCGTTCAGGTCACCGTGGATATCCCTCACGCCTTCATCGGTGACCTGGAAGTGGCGCTGATTTCGCCCTCGGGCAGGCGGACGCCGCTCACCACCCGCAGCAATGCCTCTGACGTGAATCTCCGCCGTACCTTCACTGCCGCCAACACGCCGGCCCTGGCCGCTCTCAACGGTGAGTCCATCGCCGGCGCCTGGACGCTCGCCGTAGCCGATGTCGCCGCCCGCGACACTGGCACGCTGCAACGCTGGGAGATCGAATTCTCAGCCGCCGCGGCAACCGCGATGGAACTGGAGGACTCGCCGGGTCTTGAGATCCCCGATTTCAACCCTGCCGGCATCAACCGCACCGTCACCGTCACCGCTACCGGCAACGTCCGCGACGTCTCCGTCTCAGTCGATATCACTCACGACTTCATTGGAGATCTGTCGCTGACGCTCACATCACCGGCCGGAACGGCGGTCCGGCTCAAGACGCAATCGGGCGACAGTTCAGACAATCTCATCACCACGTTCAGTCCCGCCAACACCCCAACCCTGGCGCAGTTCCGCGGCCAATCCATGGCTGGCATCTGGACGCTCAACGTGACCGACCACGCCACCGGGGACATCGGCAAGTGGAACCGCTGGGCTTTGAAAATCGATAGGGCATCCTGATCCTGTTCTGCTTTTTCTGCCGGCTTGATCGAAGGAGTAAGTGATTATGGCCAGTGTCAGAGCTCTGAACAGCAGCATGCTTTCCGTCTTCCTGGAAGGCGAGCGCACCGGATCCTCCCTTCGCCTGGAGAGGATTTCCCTCAGGACGGCCACTGGCCTTCTCACTGCTTCCACCTCCAGCCCGAGCGACATCCCTCTTCAGCCGGACGGGCAGCTTGGCGCTACGTGGAACTTCGGCCCCACCACGGGGTTCGACTTCCCGCCATTCCAACTGGCTCTCCAGACCGGATCAAGAACCATCGGTACGGCCTCCTGGCAGGGCCTGCGCGTCGAACTGCAGGGCGACCGGATCCGCCTGATCTTCTCCAGTCTGCGCATGCTCTGCGACCTGCTGCCGGGCGTTCCGCTTGAAACCGATGCGACGCTGGTCTTCGTCAATGGCGTCTTTCAACGGGACACTCCGTTCCCCCTTCGCCAACTACCGGCGTCGGGTGGCGTGGTGGAACTTCCGATGGCCGGCCCCAACGTTTCGATCCCCCCAAGCGCCACCCTCAGCCTCCAATTCCAGGCGGAAAGCGTATCGCTGGTGGCCAGTACCAGCGGGTCGGTCACCGGGCGCAGCGGCTTCGCCTGGGAAAGATCGGGCGACCGTGAACTTCAACCCGGCGGTCCGCCCGACGTGTTCGAACTCACCGTCACGAACGCGTCCGCGGCCAATCTGGTTCTGGCGCGCATCGATCTGGCGGGCGAGAAGCCCCCGGCCTACTTCCAGGGCCTTTCCGCGAACGGCTGGGCCACTGAATTCAAGATCAGCCGCGCACTCCAGTTCCCGTTCTTGAA
>JANRLE010000399.1:0-1587 GCA_033762895.1 Bryobacteraceae bacterium
GGCAGTGGACTTCCGAAACGCAATCAAGGCGCGTCCGGGTTTCGGACGCGCCTTGATCAATTTAGGGTTAGCGTTAGCGGAAATGGGCCGCCCCGCGGAAGCTTTGCAGCAACTGCGATTGGCGGCCCAGGATCGCGACGCTGAGACCCGTGAACTGGCTCAGCGCGCGATCCGGCAGATTCAGAGCCGCTAGAATGCGAACTTCAGGCCGAACTGGTTCGTGCGCATTTCCCTGGCGCCGTTGACCCGTCCGTAGGTGAGCGAGGTCACGCCCGTGTCCGGGAACCCCAGGTTCGGGTGGTTGGGGAAGTTGAATGACTCGAAGCGGAATTCGAGGTTCATCCGTTCGCCGAAGTAGAACGTCTTGAGTGCCGAGAAATCCAGACCGATGAGGCCGGGGCTGATGTAGGGGTTGCGCGAGATATTGCCTTCGCGATAGGTCAATTCGTTGACGCCAGTCGAATCGAGTGTCGTACACGAAACGGCCGCGCCGCCACGGCCCGATGCCGCGCGGCGGTAATACTGATCCGCTGTCGGATTGTCAAGGAACGGACTGATGCCGGTCGCGTCGCCACGGCTGCCTTGGGTGACGCCGGCGATATCGCCGCAGCCGCCGCCGCCGAAGGGGCTGCCGGTGGCGATGGTGAGAATGCTGCCGATGGACCAGCCACCTAGCACTGCGTTGCCCACCCTGCCCAGGTCCTTCTTATTCTTGCCGAGCGGAAGCTCATAGAGGGCGGAAGCAGTGAAGCGGTGGAGCTGATGGAACTGCGACAGCCCCTTCTCGCTGCGGAAGTCGTAATTGTTTGCGGGGAAAAGGTTATCGCCGTCATTGGTTCGGATAGCCGAGCCGCCGTCGATGGCGCGCGACCAGGTGTAACCGGCCAGGTAGGTCAGCCCCTTGCTGAAGCGCTGCTGCACCTTGATGATGCCGGAGTTGTAGTTCGAATTGACAACGTTGCCGATGGTCTGCAGGCGGCCATAAATGTTGCCGCCCCACGGCCGCCGCTCGTTGGCGCTGCGGCGGTCGTTGGGCCCTTCACGATAGATCGGATCGTTGTAGCCGTACATGCGCTGCAGTTTGTGGCCCGCGTTGCCCTGGTAGCCGAATTCCAGCAACAGGGAGTCGGTTAGCTGGTGCTGGAAGTTGAGCAGGTATTGGTGGACGTAGGCGGTTCTGCGGTTGACTTCGTTGGTGAGGGTATAAAGCCCTGCCAGACAGAGTCCATCCCAATTGGAGCAGGTGCCGCTGTCGACGCCCTTGAGTGCCCAGGGATTCACGATGTTCGACGTTGGAATCGCGTCCAGGGAGCGCGCCGACTCACGGAATCCGAGGTTTCGCGCCATGTCCCAGATGGGATTGCCGGTGTCCTGGGCGTAGAACACGCCATAGCCGGTGCGCACCGTCCAACGGGCGCTGGGCTGCCATGCCAGGCCGATGCGGGGCGCCCAGTCGTTCTTGTCCGGACGGATCGTCGCACACCCGAACAGCACATCGTCACCGGTGGCTTTGGGCACATTGTCCGCCATGTGGACATTCAAACCTTCATGGAAATCGCCGGGACCGGGGCGAACCAGCACCGGTAC
>JANRLE010000400.1:0-30152 GCA_033762895.1 Bryobacteraceae bacterium
GCCTCAGTTGATCCAGGCGACGCTGATCCGCGTCGGTACGGGACCGGCGCCCATCCGCGTCTCCGAGGCGATTCCCAACGGCGTGTTAAGCAACTTCGACTCCAGGCTGGTGGGCCTTCGTACCCGCGAGAACGAACAGCAGTCCGGGCTCATCCAGCAGTGGAACGTGGCGCTGCAGTTCCAGGTCACCCGCGCCAGCACGTTCGAAGTGGCCTATGCCGGAAACAACGGCCGCAACCTCTTCGCGCTCTACGAACGCAACCAGACTCCCTTTGGCGTCGATGGCAGTGTCGCCGCCAACCGGCCGTTCCCCCTCTGGCAGGGCATCCAGACCGGCGCCAGCCGCGCCCGCAGCAGGTACAACGCCTTCCAGACCAAGTTCGAACACAACTACGCCGGCGGCCTCTACCTTCTGGCCGCCTACACCTGGGCCTCGGCCCTCGACCAGGCCGGCGCGTGGGACTCCGGCGCCTCACCCCAGTTGTATGACCGCTTCGATACCGAGTGGGGCCGCATGTCACAAACCCCGGTTCATCGCTACACCACCGGCGTCACCTACGATCTGCCGTTCGGCCGGGGACAAAAATGGGGAACGAACCTGAGCCGGCCGGCCGATTGGATCCTGGGGGGCTGGAAAGTCTCCACCATCGTTTCCTGGCGCTCCGGGCTGCCGATTAACGTTGGCCTCAACGGCAACGGCATCAATCCGGCCACCGGGCAGGCTTACCGTTTCCTGAATCGCAACGGCGGCGGTCTGCGGCCGGACCGCATCGGTGAAGCGAACACCGGCGTCAGCCCCAAGGACAACCGCTTTAACTTCCTTACCGCTTCCGCCTATCGCGTGCAGGCCATCAACACACCGGGCAACGCCGCCCGCAACTCGGCCTTCGGCCCTCGCCAGTTCAGCACTGACTTCGCGCTGCGCAAGCAGTTCCGCGTCACCGAACGCCAGGCGGCTGAAATCCGCTGGGAGTCGTTCAACCTGTTCAACACGGTGAACTTCAACAACCCCGCCACCACGTTCGGGAACACCAACTTCGGATGGATCACCGGCGCGGGCGATCCGCGGGTGATGCAACTGGCGATCCGTTATCAATTCTGAGGTAACGGCGGCGTGCCCGTGATCCGCACGTTGCGGAATGAGCCCATGTCGAAGAAGCTGCCGATGCCAACCTTCCCGGCGCCCAGGCTCATATCCACCGCGCGCAGGGAAGGCGATGTCTCTCCGTTTACCCAAACGTCCACACGGCCGCTGGTCCCGTCATAGACCAGCTTCACCTTGTGCCACTCGCCATCGCGCAGGGTGCCCGGTCCCTCTCTGGAACTGATACGGACCCGGTCGCCGCCATAGACATGGAAGATCCCATTATGGACCGCGGCCTCGTGCGCGCTGTCCACGGAAATGTGGGCGTAGTTGAAATGATCCTTGTCCTGCCAGGCGTAGACGATCATCAGCGAATTGCGGCGATTGCGGACGGCCCTGGGTTCGGGCATCATCTCGGCTTCCACCGTCACTTTGACGTAATCCGGCGTATCGGCCAGCGCGTACTGCGAAGGACGGCGTGGCGCAAGGGAAGGCCGCGGCACGGTCAACTCCAGCACATCGCCGTTTATCTTCCAATCGGCCGCCACCGGCACCCGCCATTTCAGCCCAAAGGCCTCGATGCGATCCTCACCGGCCAATCCTGCCGCCAGCGCCATCAGTACAAAAAGCATGGGAATCCGAACCCATCTCAACACACCCCCTGCCAGCGGTCAAGGCGATATGTTCTACTTGGGAAGATGCGGTACATACTCGCGCTTTCCCTCCTCGCCCTGCCCCTGGCCGCGCAGGTCAAAATCGAACAGCAGGACGGCCGGATTTCTGTGGAGATCAACGGCAAACCGTTCACCAGCCTGTGGACCGGCGCCGACCTCCGCAAGCCGTTCCTGCACCCGCTGATCTCGGCTTCGGGCAAGATCGTCACCCGCCGCTGGCCCATGGAAACCGTGGAAGGCGAGCCCAAGGACCACCCGCATCACCGCGGCCTGTGGTTCAACCACGGCGATGTGAACGGCATCGACTTCTGGGGCAGCGATCCGGCCCAGAAGAACGACCAGAAGGCCCGTATTGCCGTCAAGAAGATCAACCAGGTGAAGAGCGGCAGGAAGCAGGGCAGCATCACCGGCGTGTTTGAATGGCTGGGCAAGGATGGCTCACCACTGCTCACCGAGAACCGCGTGATGACGTTCCACGCCGAAGCCGATATCCGCACCATCGACTTCGATATCACCCTCACCGCCAACGCGCCGGTGAAGTTCGGCGACACCAAGGAAGGCAGCTTCGGCCTGCGCCTTGCCCCCTCGCTCCAGGAATCGAAGACCGGCACGATGGTGAATGCCGAAGGGTTGAGGAAGGAGAAGGAAGTATGGGGCAAGCCTTCGCCGTGGGTGGATTACTACGGCATGCTGGAAGGTGAGAAGCTCGGCATCGCCATCTTCGATCATCCTTCCAATCCGCGTCACCCCACGCACTGGCATTCGCGAGCCTACGGGCTGTTCGCCGCCAACATCTTCGGCATGCGCGATTTTTATCGCGATAAGTCCAAGGACGGCAGCCTGCAACTCGAAAAAGGCGGCACGCTCCGCTTCCGCTACCGGGTGATCATTCATCCCGGCGACGAAAAGGAAGCAAAGATCGCCGAGGCATATAAGAAATACGCCGCGAGGAAATAGTCACTGGCGGCGAAGAGCCAGCAGCGGGTCAATGCGGGAGGCGCGCCTGGCGGGGATGTAGCACGCAATTAACGTCGCAGCGGTCATCACCGCCCCGACAACCGCGAGCGTCGTGGGATCGGCCAGTTCAACGCCAATGAGCTGGCTGCGTAACAGCCGCGCCACGAAAATCGCGCCTAAGCCGCCCAACAGCACTCCCGCCGTCGCCGTGCCGATGCCCTGCCGCAGGAACAGCCGGATGATCATCGATGGTCCCGCGCCCAGCGCCGTGCGGATCCCGATCTCCTGGGTCCGCTGTCCGGCTGAACACGAAACAACCCCGTAAATCCCGATCACGGCCAGCAACAGCGCCACCAGTCCGAATACGCCCACCATGATGGAAGCGATTCTCGCAAGAAATGTCGCCGCCTCGGTACGCTTCTTCAATGTCGCGGCGTCGAACAGGGGCACATGCGGATTCATTCCGTGAATCGTCTTCTCCACCGCCGGCAGCAGGCGCATCGGATCCGCCGCTACCCTGATGTAGACCGTGACGGCCGGATAGTAATTCTGCAGCACTGGCAGGTAGACGAACGGCCGCACCGGGCCGGCAATCTCTTCCCACCTCGCGTTGCGCGCCACCCCAACGACTGTGGACCACGCCTTGCCCACCTGGACTCGCCGCCCCAACGCGTCCTGACCGGGCCAATAGCGTTCCGCAAAAGCCTGGCTGACAATCGCCACTCTCTGTGAGTCCGCCGTATCCCGTGTGGACAGATCCCGCCCGGCCGCCAACGGTATGCGCATCGTGCGCAGATAGTTCGGGCCCACCAGTGCCCGCGCGGCCTCCATCTGCTCATGGGGCCGGGGAACGTAACCCTCCGGGCTGACAATCGAAGTGCGGTTGGTGTAGCTGAGCGGCACGGCATCTGCGGCGCTCGCTGATTCGACGCCCGGCAGTTCTTCCAGCCTCGCCAGCAGTTGGCGCTGGAATTCGCGGCCATCGGCCCGCGAGTATCCCGCTGACAGAAGGTCAATCGAGACCAGCAGGACATTGTCCCTCTCAAAACCCGGATGCACGTGTCTGGCATGTTGCAGGCTGCGGACGAAGAGCCCCGCGCAGATCAGCAGCAGCACGGATAATGCCACCTGCGTCACAACCATCGCGCTCGCCAGCCGTGACTTGTGTACGCCGCCGGCAACGCTTCCCCCTTCCTTTAAGACGGCCGCGGGGTAGATGCGGGAAACCCGCAAAGCCGGCAGGACCCCGAACAGCAGGCCGGTCAGCACCGACACCAGCAACGTTGTCAGCAGCACGGTGCGGTCCACTTCGGCGTTGAGCGAAACCGGGACATCGATCTGCGGAATGAAGTGGTGGAACAAGCCGCTGGTCCAGGACGTCAACAGCAGCGCGGCAAGCCCGCCCGCCAGTCCAAGCAGAAGACTCTCCACCATCAACTGGCGCACCAGTTGCCAGCGGCTGGCCCCGATCGCCTGGCGAATCGCCAGCTCACGCCGCCGGCCGGAAGCCCGCACCAGAAAAAGATTGGCCACATTGGCGCAGGCCAGCAACAGCACCGTTCCGGCCAATGCCATCAACATGGAGAGCGAGCCAAGCAGAGTGCGGTTCGCGCCAATCGGAGACCGCCACAGCGGATGGAGCGTGATCCGGATCGAGTCCTTATGTTCCTCAGGGTGATCGGTGGCGATCTGCCGCATCAACAGGTTCATCTCCTGTTCGGCCTTCCGCAGCGAAACACCCGGCTTCAGGCGCCCCGAGACGTTCAGCCAGAAATTGTCGCGGGCAGCCAGTTGTTCGATTCCCCACACGGACTTGCTCATCGAAAGTGGAATCCAGAGGTCGGCCCGCAGTCCGGACTTGGCGCCCTGGAACCGCGGCGGCGCCACCCCGATGATCGCGTAGGGCCGCCGGTTGATTTCGATCGTTTTCGACAACACCGCGGGGTCCGATGCGAATCGTGTCCGCCACAGATCGTAGCTGATGACCGCCACCGGCGCCGCTTCCGGGTTGCGTTCCTCGCCAGGCTGGAATCCGCGCCCGATCATGGGCTGCAACCCGAGCACGTCGAAGTAGTTCGAGGTGGCCAGCACGCCGTAGATCCGCTCCGGCTGAGGGGCGCCGGTAAGCGCCACCCATTCATCGTGATAGGCCATCAGCCCGGAGAAGCTGCGGTTGCGCTCGGCGATGTCGCGATAGTCAAGATAGGACAGAGGCGGGGAAGCGCGGTCGGCATCATCCCCCCGCGACATGGTGACCATGTTCCCGGTGTCCGCCAGACCCGGAATCGGATTCAGCAGCGTGGAGTTCACCCAACTGAAGATGGTCGTATTGGCGCCGATGCCGAGGGCAAGGGTCAGCACGGCAAGCACTGTGAAGCCGGGGCTGTTGACCAGCAACCGGTAAGCGCCTTTGCAATCGCGAAGCAGCGTGTCCATCGATTGGCTCCCGGTCCTGAGGAGGCAATTCGAATGCCAATGGCTGCGCCCGTTTTATTGCGGATTGGCAGGTTATCCCGGCGATCCCTGCGTCCGATTTCAGCCAGTAGGTGTCCGATTCCGGGAATCCTCGCCGATCAACGCTGCAACCAGCCCCGGAATCGTGTGCTCTGCCGCCTCCACGTCCACCCTCAGCCCGTGCCTGCGCGCCGTCTGGGAGGTCACCGGACCGATGGAGGCGATTCGCACACCCTCCAGCACCTCATGCCCGGCCAGGGCCAGAAAATTCTTCACCGTCGAAGACGAAGTGAACGTCACCCAGTCCGGTTTGCAAGCGAAGACATCCGGCGAAACGGCAGGAACCACCGTCCGGTAGGCCTCCACCACATCCACCAGCGCGCCGCGCGCCGCAAGCGCAACGGGCGCCACATCGCGCGCCACGGCCGCCCGGGGCAGCAGCACCCGCTTCCCCGTCAGATCCACCGCCCGGAACGCCTCCACCAGGCTCTCCGCCACATACTCCTCCGGCATCAGATCCACCTTCAGGTGCAGCGCCTCCAGTGCCCGCCGCGTCCCGGGCCCAATGGCGCAGAGCTTCGCCCGCAGCCCTCTCCAATCGTAGGGCGAGGCGTCCAGCCGGTCCACGAAACAGCGTACGCCGTTCACGCTGGTGAAGATCAGCCAGTCATATTCAGCCAATCGCGCGAGCGCGGCATCAAGCGGCGCCGGATCGGCCGCCGGTGCAATCTCGATCACCGGATACTCGATCACCTCGGCCCCCAGCGGCGCAAGCATCGCGGTCAACTCCGAAGCCTGCCCGCGCGCCCGTGTCACCACAATCCTTCGTCCGAATAGCGGCAGTTGCTCAAACCAGTTCAGTTTCTCCCGCAGGCGCACCACTTCCCCGATGATGAAGCTGGCCGGCGGCTTCATGCCGGCTGCATCCACACGATCGGCGATATCGGCCAGCGTGCCAACCACCGCCTGCTGATCGGGCCGCGTGGCCCAGCGCACCGCCATCGCCGGAGTCCCCGGCGGTTTGCCGTGCCGGATCAGTTCCCCGGCGATGCGGCCGATGTGGGTGAGCCCCATCAACACCACCAGCGTCTCTACGTGCCCCACGCGAGCCCAATCGATCGCCTCCACCGAATGCCCCGTCACAAACGTCACCGCCGAACTGTGATCGCGGTGCGTCAGGGGCACTCCGCAATAGGCCGCCATGCCCAGCGCAGCCGTCACCCCGGGAATCACTTCAAATGGAATCCCGGCATCGGCCAGCGCTTCGGCCTCTTCCCCGCCCCGGCCGAAGATAAACGGATCGCCGCCCTTGAGCCGCACAACGCACTTGCCTTCGCGCGCCCGGGCCACGAGCAGGTCGCAGATCTCCTGTTGCCCCACCGGGTGATCGGATTTTTTCTTGCCGACGTAAACCCGCTCGGCCGCCTCGGGAGCAAACTTCAGCAGTGCGGGATTCGCCAGGTTGTCGTAGAGTACGCAGTCGGCCAGCGCAAGCGCGTCGCGGCCCTTTACCGTGATCAGAGCCGGATCGCCGGGACCTGCGCCCACCAGGTAAACCTTCTTCATTGCCGGTGCTTCATTGCCCGTAAACCGCGGCCAGGATGGCGCGCGCGCCGCCTGCTTCCAGCATCCGGTCCGCCAGTTCGGCGCCCAGCGTCCCGGCAGCCGCGATATCCTGACAGGCCGCCGAAGCCTGACCGGGAATCAGCCGGTCACCGGCCGGCGACACCACCACCGCGCGCAGCGAGACCACGCCGTCGCTGATAGTGGCGTGGGCGCCAATGGGAACCTGGCATCCGCCGCCCATCGCCGCCAGCAGCCCGCGTTCGGCCGAAACGCACAGCCGCGTGGCGGCATCGTCCAATTCACCACACGCCACATGACCCGCGCCGCCATCCTCACGCGTCTCAATGGCCAGCGCCCCCTGCCCCACCGCCGGGCACATCGCCTCCGGCGACAGGATTTCCGCAATGCGGTCCGCCCAGCCCAGCCGCCTCAGCCCGGCCGCCGCCAGCAGTATCGCGTCGAATTGGCCTTCGTCCAACTTGCGCAGCCGAGTGTCCAGGTTGCCGCGTACGGAAAGTACGTCAAAATCCGGGCGTCTCAGCTTGAGCTGAGCCTGCCGCCGCAGCGAACTGGTGCCGATCTTCGCCCCCGGCCCCAGGTCGGCCAGCCTGCGCCCGATCACCGCGTCGCGCGGATCTTCGCGCGGGGGAATCGCCGCCAGCGTCAGCCCCGCGGGCAACCCGGTCGGCATGTCCTTCAAGCTATGCACCGCAAGGTCGATGCGTCCCTCCAGCAGCGCTTCCTCAATTTCCTTGGTGAACAAACCCTTTGTGCCCACCTTGGCCAGCGGGACATCGGTGATCCTGTCACCGGTGGTCTGTATGATCTCGATGCGCGAGACATGGCCGCGTGTTTCGAGTTCGGTTTTGACCCAATTGGCCTGCCATAGGGCAAGCTTTGAGCCTCGGCTCCCTATTGTCAGCATGTTCGGTTCAATCCGGAAGACGGAAGATACGGCGCACCAGATCCACGGCCCCGGCGGCTTCGCCACGGCCGGCCACGCGGCGCAACTCGGCGATCGGCCCGTGCGCGATCTTGCCCATCATCGATTTCGTCAGCGCCTCCAGCGCTTCTTCCTGATGCGCGGAAAGCGGCCCCAGTTTGGCCCGCAGACGCGCCAGCTCACCCATCCGCACCTCTTCCAACCTTTCCTGGATGGCGACGATGGTGGGCGTAATCTCGCGCTCGCGCAGACGGGCGAGCATCTTCTCCACTTCCTCTTCAATGATCCGCTCGGCGTCGGCCGCCTCTTCGAGGCGCGTATGCCGGTTCTGCTCCACCACCCGGCCCAGGTCGTCAATGTCGTAGAGGAATACGTTGTCAAGCTGGTTGACCGAAGGCTCCACGTTGCGCGGCACGGCGATGTCGATGAGAAACACCGGCCGGTTGCGCCGCTGGTGCATGATGGGCTGCATGTTCTGCCGGTCCAAAATGTAGTGCGGCGCGCCCGAGGAGGTGATCACGATGTCGGCCTCGGCCACGCCTTTCTGGAACTGGTCGTAGGGCACCACGGTTCCGTGAAACAACTCCGCCATCTGGTCGGCCCGTTCGCGCGTGCGGTTGGTGACCAGGATCTTCTTGACGCCCGCCCGCTGCAGGTGGCGCGCGGCGAGTTCGGACATTTTTCCGGCGCCGATCAGCAGGATGCTGCGGCCGTTCAGGTTGCCGAAAATCTCCCGCGCCAGCTCCACCGCGGCATAGCTGACGCTCACCGCGTTCTGGCCGATTTCGGTTTCCGAACGCACGCGTTTGGCCACCGAGAAGGCGCGGGTCATCAACCCGTCCAGCAGACCGTTCACCGCCCCCCGCTGCTTGGCCGCTGCATAGGCTTCCTTCAGTTGGCCGAGGATTTGCGGCTCTCCCACCACCATCGAATCCAGACTCGCCGCCACGCGGAACAGATGCCGGATGGCCTCGCGCCCATGGTAGTGATAAAGATGCGGCTCCACCACTGCGCGCGGCACCTGGCGGCATTCCTCAAAAAAACGCTGCACCAGCCCGGGCGCATCGCCTTCGGCGGCCACGGCCACCTCCACGCGGTTGCACGTGGAAAGGATCAGCCCTTCGTCCACGCCCTCGCCCCGCAGCAGTTGATCGATCGCGCTCGAAAGCTGTGCCGCCGGAAAGGCGAGCCTCTCGCGTACCTCCACCGGAGCGGTTCGATGATTGAGCCCGACAATATGGATCGTCATCGCAGCAGCAGGGCGCGCAGGCCCACGTGGGAAGCCCAGGTGAACACCGCGCAGCCGGTAAGAGTGATCGAGATAATCGCGGCGCGGCGTCCGCGCCAGCCGGCCATACTTCTCAGAAACAGCGTGATCAGGCAGACGGACCAGGTGATGAGGCCCACCAGAATCCGTCCGTCACCGATCCATTTCGTTCCGGTTTCGATGAATGCCCAGGTGATGCCCGCCAGCACGCCGACGGTGAAAAAGACGAAGCAGAATTCCAGCGATTTGGTGATGATGTTGTCCAGCGTACCGAGCGGGGGCAGCCGGTCAAACAGACCGCGCGAGAGGTTCTTCGATTTGAGCTGGCGTTCCCGCACCAGGTAGAAGACGCTGGCCGCCGCCGTCAACAGCAGCGCCGCGTAGCCTGACAGCACCGTGAGCACATGCACCATCAGCCAGGCGTCGCGCAGGCGGGGATTGGCCCACCCGGAAACGGGTTCCTGGGTAGCCCCAATCACCGTAAGAAGAAAAACCAGAGGGAAAGAAAAAAGGCTTAGAGGCGCAAACTGATAGCGCCACCAGACGAAGAGGAACAAGAGGGCAATAAAGAACGCCAGCACCGAGACCGATTGATAAAAGTCACCCAATGGAAGTTGGCGTTCGGCCAAAGCGAGTTCGACGATGGAGACCATGTGCAGGATCACGCCTACCAGAAAGGCCGAATGGGCCAGCCGGAACAGGGAACTCCTCTGGCGCACCAGCGTGAGCAGGGTATGGAGCAGACCAATGAAGTATAGAGCGGCGGCAATGCGCAGCCAAAAGACGCTGGTTTCGTGCATCGGGAACTTGGCCCCTGCTTTATTGTGTCATAGCTGGCCGAAAGCGTAGCATCTGTTCATGACACTCTCACTGCATGGACGCAAGGCGATTGTGACGGGCGGCACCCGCGGTATCGGGCGGGCGATCGCGAAGATGTTCCTTGAGGCTGGCGTGGAAACGGCAATTTTCGGGCGCACGCAATCCAATGTGGACAGTGCGCAGCGCGAACTGGCCGATGAGACTGGTGGGATGATCGCCGGAATGGCATGTGACATCACGAACGTTGAGGACATCCGAAAGTTTTTCGCCTTTGCCGACGATCAACTAGGCAGTTACGACATTTTAGTGAACAACGCGGGAGTGGGAATCTTCCGCAGCGTCGGGGACCTGGCTCCCGAAGACTGGCAGCGCACAATCGACACCAACCTCACTGGGGTGTATCACTGCTGCCATTTGGCGGTAGAGCGGTTCCGGCGATGGGGAGGCGGGCATATTGTGAACATCGCAAGCCTGGCCGGGAAAAACGCATTTGCCGGTGGTGCGGCATACAATGCGTCCAAGTTCGGGCTTGTGGGATTCGGGGAGGCACTGATGTTGGATCACCGCCACGACAACGTGCGGGTCACCACAGTGCTGCCCGGAAGTGTTTCGACGGATTTCGGCCGGGCGGGAGTAGCGGGTTGGAAGATCCAGCCCGAAGACGTTGCCGAAGTGGTACGGATGGCGGTCTCAATGCCGGAACGAACCATGGTTTCGAGCATCGAGATGCGACCTTCCAAACCGGCCAAGTGATTCAAGGAGCTTGACTTCATTGGACTTAAAAACGAAGGGCAAGAATATGGAAAGCGGGTTGCTTCGGGAATGGGGTGGAAGTTGGAGGAAGAGCCAATCCGCGGCTCCAGGTCTTACGGAGCGCCCCGGGTCCGAGCGTGACTTTGACACCGGACGAAACGGTCTGATCGCCGGAGGAGACATAACCAAGATGACGAAGTTGAACATTCCACTCGATGCGTCCAGAACGGGCCGCGAGGCCGAGACGCTCGATCGCCGGTTGCGCAAACTGGTGATCGGACAAACCGAGGCGATCGACCAAATCGTAAACATCTACCAGCTTTATCTGACGGGGATGACCTCGCCAGGGCGGCCAATCGGGAATTTCCTGTTCCTCGGGCCCACCGGCTCGGGCAAGACCCGCATCGTCGAAGCCACCGCCGAAAGCATGGTCAACAACCCGCGCTCGGTGATTAAAATCGATTGCGCCGAATTTCAGCACAGCCACGAAATCGCCAAGCTCATCGGCTCCCCTCCCGGATACCTCGGCCACCGCGAGACCCACCCCCTGCTCAGCCAGGAAGTGCTTGGCCTCTATCACACTGATAACTGCAAAATCAGCTTTGTCCTGTTCGATGAAATCGAAAAGGCCTCCGACGCTCTCTGGAATCTCCTGCTGGGCATCCTCGATAAGGCGACGCTGACGCTGGGCGACAACCGGCGCGTGGACTTTTCCAAGACCATGATCTTCATGACCAGCAACCTCGGCGCTTCGGAAATGAGCTCGCTACTCAGTCCCAAGCTGGGGTTCAACGCTCTCCATCGCAACGAAGCCACGCAGCCCGCCGTGATGGACGACAAGCTGAACGACAAGATCTCACGCACCGGCATCGACGCCGCCAAACGTAAGTTCACTCCCGAATTCGTCAACCGCCTGGACAAGATCGTGGTCTTCAAACCCCTCGGCGAAGATCAGTTGCGGCGCATTCTGGACATCGAACTCAGCTTCGTGCAGCAGCGCGTCTGGATGAACGGCGAAGACCGCGCCTTTGTCTTCACCACCACTGAGGCGGCCAAAGCCTTTCTGCTCAAGGAGGGTACCGACACCAAGTACGGCGCCCGCCACCTGAAGCGCGCCATCGAAAAATCTCTCGTTCAGCCCATGTCCAACCTGATCGCCACCGAGCAGGTGCGCCGCGGCGACTGGATCCGCGTCGACTTCGACTCCACTTCGAGCACCCTCTCCTTCTTCAAGGAAGCCGAAGGGCTCCCCATGCACATGATGATGGATCTGGTGGACATGTCGCTGATCAACCTGAATCAGGCCCTGGCAAACGCCGCCGGCGTTGAGCCCGCCAAAACCCACACTACCGCCCGCGGTTCCCGCCGCGGCTGATCGATCGCAAACGGGGAAAGCAACGAAGCACCGGGCGGAGGGCGTCATGCTCACCGCCCGTTTTTTTACCGCGTTCCGGCAAACAGGAACGCCACGCCCGACATGATCATCGCCAGCCCCACCATCTTCTGTTTGTTCAGATGCTCAGCGAAAAACATCCGTGACCACACAAACGCCCACACATAACTCAACGACGTCATCGGATACAGAATGCTCAACTCCCCGTGCTTGATCCCCTTTAGAAAAAACAGCGATGAAAGCAGGTAAAGCGCCACCCCCGTATAAAGGTGGACGTTGAATATCAGCGATGACACGTTGCGATGCAGCCGCCCCGCCCCGGCCTTCAGAAACACCGCCGCGATTGAGCCGATGATTGAGGCCAGAAACACATAGCCTACTGAGGAAACCGGTGTCGGCGTCACGATTTTTTGCTCGCCCCTCCCAGCACGGCCACACCCGCCACAATCACCGAAACCGCGATCAGCTTGTGCGGCGTGATCGCCTCACGGAAGAACATTGACGACAACACGGTGACCCATACAAACGTCAGTGAAATGATGGGGTAGAGCCGCGAAAGCTCCCCGTCACGCAAGGCCAGCGTCAGCAGCACCGTGCTCAGCCCGTACAACGCATACCCGCCCAAAAGGTGAAGATTCGTCACCAGCGCCACCGCAAAGGCCATAATCCCCCCGCCTTCCACGGTAGTAGTACCCGTCTTCATTAGGATCTGGGCCGCGGCGCCGAACAACGTCTGTACGAACACCAATCCCACCGATTGCGCCGGACTGAACCGGAACGGCTGATGTTCTGCCGCAACTGTAGCTGATCGATTCGGCAATAGTACTCCTGTACGAAACGACCATCATAGCTGATTGCCATACCTCACCGCCCGGCGCTGCGGCGCACCCGCCGACATCGCTACACTAAGCTGAAAACGTCCATGCAAGACTTCGAAAAACTCGGCGTATTCTATCTGGGCCGCGAGTACGACATCGCGGACCGCAAGGCTGGCGACAACCTGCTGCTCTATGAGTCAAAGGACCTGGTGACTCACGCCGTCTGCGTGGGAATGACCGGCAGCGGAAAGACCGGCCTCTGCGTGGGCCTGCTGGAAGAGGCGGCGATGGACCACATCCCGGCCTTGATTATCGATCCCAAGGGCGATCTCAGCAACCTGCTACTGACCTTTCCCGGCCTAACCCCTGAGGACTTTGCCCCCTGGATCAATGAAGACGATGCCCGCCGCAAGGGCGTCACCCCGGCCGAGTTCGCCAAACAGCAGGCCGACCTGTGGCGCAATGGCCTTGCCGCGTGGGGCCAGGACGGCCAGCGCATCGCCGCCCTGCGGTCAAACTGCGAAATGACGGTCTACACGCCGGGCAGCGACGCCGGTGTCCCCATCTCGGTATTGCGCTCATTCGGCGCGCCACCGCCTGAAGTGCTGGACGACCGCGAAATCTTCCGCGACCGCGTATCGGCCACCGCCACGGCCCTGCTCGGCCTGCTGGGCATCGATGCCGACCCGATCCAGAGCCGCGAGCATATCCTGCTGGCCAATCTCCTCGACAACGCCTGGCGCAACGGCGAAGACCTGGATCTGGCCAGCCTCATCCACCGCATCCAGAAGCCGCCCATGAGCCGCATCGGCGTGCTGGACCTGGAGGCGTTCTACCCCGAGAAACAGCGCTTTGAACTGTCGATGGCGCTGAACAATCTGCTGGCCTCGCCGGGATTTGAAGTGTGGCTGTCCGGCGAACCGCTGGACATCCAGTCGCTGCTGTTTAATGAACACGGCAAGCCGAAGCTCTCCATCCTGTCGATCTCTCACCTCAGCGACAGCGAGCGTATGTTCTTCGTCTCCCTGCTGCTCAACCAGACGCTGAGTTGGATGCGCCAGCAATCGGGCACGACAAGTCTGCGCGCCATCCTGTACATGGACGAGATCTTCGGCTACTTTCCGCCCAACGGCGAGCCCCCCACCAAGAAGCCGCTGCTCACACTGCTGAAACAGGCGCGCGCCTTCGGCCTGGGCGTGGTGCTGGCCACCCAGAATCCCGTCGACCTGGACTACAAGGGGCTGTCCAACGCCGGCACATGGTTCATCGGACGCCTGCAAACCGAGCGCGACAAATTGCGCGTGCTCGACGGATTGGAAGGCGCCATTACTACCTCCGGCGCCTCGTTCGACCGCGGCGAGATCGACAGGATCCTCTCCGGACTCGGCAACCGCGTCTTCCTGCTGAACAATGTGCACCGCGGCGCGCCCGTGGTCTTTGAAACGCGCTGGGCGATGTCCTACCTGCGAGGCCCTCTCACACGCACCCAGATCAAGACCCTGATGCAGGCCCGCAAGGCTCAGCCGGCGGCCGAGGCGGCCAGACCGAAAGCAGCCGCTCCCATCGGCGACGCCAGTTCCGTAAAGCCTGTGCTGCCTCCCGACATCAGGCAGTATTTCGTGCCCGCACGCGCCGCAAGCGGCGGTGGAGTCACCTACCACCCCGTCCTTTTCGGCGCCGCCGATGTGCAGTTCCTTGACGCCAAGCGAGGCGTGGACGAAACCCGGAAAGTCACAGTGACGGTGCCCTTGACCGATGGCCCTACCCCGCTCAATTGGGAGGAGGCCGAACCGGCCGATTGTGACGCCGCCGACCTGGAAGACGAACCCCTCGCCGGAGCCGCCTACCAGCCCTTGCCTTCCGCCGCCGGCAAGGCGAAAAGCTACACCACCTGGAACAAGGAGTTCGCCAACTGGATTTTCGCCAACCAGACCTACGACCTGTTCTACTGCGCCTCCGAGGATGAAATGTCGAAACAGGGCGAATCGGAACGCGACTTCCGCGCCCGCCTGCAACTGGTGGCGCGCGAACGCAGGGACGCCGCCATGGAGACTCTGCGCCGCCAGCATGAACCCAAGTTCGACGCCCTCGAACAGAAGATCCGCAAAGCCGAACAGACTCTGCAGAAACAGCAGGAACAGGCCTCCAACGCCAAGTGGCAGAGCGTGCTGTCCATCGGCGGCGGCATTCTGGGCGCCGTGTTCGGATCGCGCCGCGGCGGCATCGCCTCGCAGGTGAGCAAGGCGGCGTCAGCGGCCGGCCGCGTCGGGCGTATCCGCTCGGAGTCCCAGGACGTTGATTTCGCCGCCGGCAACCTGGAGCAACTCCAGCAGCAGAAAGCCGAGTTGGAGCAGGAGTTGCAGAAACAGCTCGATGATTTGGGCCAGCCCCTCGACTTTTCCAAAGAAGAGTTGGAGACCGTCTCCATCCGGCCCAAGAAGGCAGGCATCGCCGTGCGGCTCTGCGCACTGGCGTGGATGTCGTAGACTTGCACCATGCTCGTCACCCGTCTCGCCGTCTCGCTTGCACTGTCGGCCGCCGCCTGGGCCCAGGTCAACACCGCCACCATCTCCGGCACCGTGTCGGATCCCAGCGGCGCCGCCATTCCCGGGGCCGCCGTCCTGGCCCGCAATCTCGGCACCAACATCGATCATCGCGCCACTACCGGCGCCGAAGGCATCTTCGTGCTCCCCAACCTGCCTGTGGGCCGCTACAGCGTCACCGTCGAGAAAAGCGGCTTCCGCTCCGCCACCCAATCCGGCGTCTCGCTCGCCGTCGACCAGCGTGTGCGCGTCGACTTCCAGCTCCGCGTTGGCGACGTGGCCGAAACGGTGAACGTGCAGGGCGAGGTCAGCCAGGTGGATACCGAAAGCTCCACCGTCGGCCAGGTCATCGACAACAAACGCGTCGTTGAACTTCCCCTGAACGGCCGCAACTTCGTCCAGCTCACCGCGCTCACGCCCGGCACCCTCGTCCAGGGCAACAGCCAGTTCACCGGTGAGCCAAGCGTGCTGGTCAACGGCAATCGCGGCGGCTCCACCGGCTTCCTGTTCGACGGCGCCGAGAACTTCGAACAGAACGCGCAGACCGTGCAGATCAGCCCGTCCATCGAAACCATTCAGGAATTCAAGGTGCAAACGTCTAATTTCGGCGCCGACAGCGGACGCCAGGCCGCCGTCGTCAGTGTCATCTCCAAGTCCGGCACCAACCAGTTCCACGGCAACGCCTTTGAATTCTTCCGCAATCGCGTCTTTGACGCCCGCAACTTCTTCAGCGTCGCCAGCCGCGCCGAAGACCGCAAGCGCAACCAGTTCGGCGGCACCCTTGGCGGGCCCATCCGCCGCGACCGCATGTTCTTCTTCGGCGGATATGAAGGCATCCGCCAGCGCCTGGCCAGCGTCCGCAACTCGCTTGCGCCCACCGCCGCCCAACGCGGTGGAAACCTCGCCGGCCTGCCCGCCCTGTTCGACCCCGCCACCAGCAACCGCGCCGCCAATACACGCGATCCGTTCCCCGGCAACATCATCCCAACCAGCCGCCTGGCCCCGCAATCGCAAGGGATCCTCACCTATATCCCGGTTCCCAACTCGCCCGGCGACCGCTACATCGTCAACTCCGTTGGCAGTCTCACCAACGATCAGTACAACATCAAGGTGGATCACCGCCTCACCACCAACGACAACTACTTCGTGCGCTTCACCCGCGACCGCCGCGATGAGGCGCTGCCCGGGCCATTCCCCGTCTCCGGCGGCGACCTGCAGAACGTGCTGAACTACAACGCCATCGCCAGCTATACGCGCACCTTCTCGCCCGCCATGCTGAACGAGTTCCGCGTCTCCTACTCGCGCTTTGATCTCAACTTCGACACCGCCAGCAAGAACCTCAGCATCATTGATCCGCTGGGCATCACGGGCCTCGACGGACGCAAACAAGGCGGTAACATCGAAGGCTTCCCCATCCTCAACGTCACCGGCTACGGCAACTTCGGCGACATCGGCATCCGCCCCCTGGAGCAGTTCTTCACCACGAAATCCTTCGCCGATACGCTTACCTGGATTCGCGGCGGCCACACGCTGAAGCTGGGCATCGACGCCCGCTTCTACCGCCGCGCGGCATTCAACGGCATCAACGCCCGCGGCAACTTCACATTCTCCGGCGTGCTGACACAGAATCCCGCGCGGCCCGGCGGCACCGGCTACGGGCTGGCCGATTTCCTGCTTGGCCTGCCCTCTAACGCCGGCCGCAATTTCCCGCGCCTGCGCCAGGTGGTCAACTGGCAGAACATCAGCTCCTTCTTCCAGGACGATTGGAAAGTCTCCCGCCGCCTGACGTTAAACCTCGGCCTGCGCCATGAGCTGAATCCGCAGCCCACCGAAGAGCGCAACCGAATTTCAAGCTTCGATTTCGGCAGCGGCCGGCCCATCTCCGCCACCGGCGAAGACGACCGCATCGATCAGGACGCCTTCATCTTTTTCTCGCAGGCCGACCTCGACTACATGGGCGTCGTCAGCGGCCGCTCCCTCGGTTACCCGGCCCGCGCGCTGCGCAAAACACAGTACCGGAGCTTCGCCCCACGCTTCGGTTTCTCCTATGATCTGTTCGGCTCGGGCCGCACCGTTCTCCGCGGCGGCTACGGAATCTTCTACACCCTGGTAGGCGGCAACCTCAGCACACAAAGCATCGGATCGGTTCCGTTCTTCCGCGGCGAGACCTTCGTCAACGACCCCGTGGTGCCCACCCTTACCCTGGCCCGCGCCTTCCCCGCCAGCAACACCGCTCCGCTGGCCGAAATTTTCGCTTTCCAGAACGAGTTCGCCAATTCCTACATCCAGGAGTGGAGCTTCAACGTCCAGCAGCAGTTGATGAGCGATACCGTGCTCGAACTGGGCTACGTGGCGAACAAAGGGACCAAGCTGGACAATCAGTATCAGTCCAACCAGCCGCGCATCCCGGCCGCGGGCGCCATCCAGGCCCGCCGACCCTTTCCGCGCTTTTCCACCATCCAATTCAACACCACCGAGGGCGCCTCCACCTACCACTCCTTCCAGTTGAAAGCCGAACGCCGCCTGCGAAGCGGGTTCACCTACCTTGCCGCCTACACCTTCTCCAAGACCATCGCCATCAATGCAACCAACCAGAACCCCTACAGTCTGGCGGAAGCCAAGGCGCTGGCTGATTTCCACATCCCACACCGTTTCGTGCTCAGTTCGGTCTACGAGCTTCCCTTTGGCGAGGGAAAGCGCTGGGCGATTCGCAGCGGCGTGGCTAACGCCGTACTTGGCGGCTGGTCACTGGGAGGCATCCTGCAACTGCAGTCCGGCAGTCCCTTCACTCCCACCACCGGGCGCGACATCGCCAACGTGGGAACCACAACCCGTCCCAACCGGCTGGCCGAAGGCACGGTGGCCACCCCTTCCATCACGCAATGGTTCAACGCCGCCGCTTTCTCCAACCCCGCCAACTTCACCTTCGGAACCAGCGGCGTCAACATCCTTCGCGGCCCCGGCCTTCAGAACCTGGATGCGATTCTCAGCAAGAACTTTGCCTTGGGTTCGGAAACACGCCGCCTGCAATTCCGCTTTGAGGCGTTCAACGTCTTCAATCACGCCAACTTCGGCCAGCCGAACGCCAATATCAATCAGCCGGCGCAGGTGGGCCGCATCTTCGGCGCGGCTGCTCCGCGCATTCTGCAGCTTGCGTTGAAGTTCAGCTTTTGAGGCGCACGGCGAACATGCACTGGTAGCCCAGCAGGCCCGGCAGAAACCTGGTGGCCACCGCGAGGCAGAAATTCACCGCCCGCATCAGCGGATTGTGCGGCGATACGCCAAGCGCCAATTCGAGCGGCATCACCGTCATGGTCTCGCGCACGATCTCATAGCCCGCGTTGTCAATCATCCGCCGCGCTGTCCTGCGCGTGAAGAACCGCAGGTGCGTCTTGTCCAGAATCCCGCGCTCGGTGTAGTTCCACTGGCCAAACAACAACGCCAGCCGCACGGTGATGTTCGCCACGTTGGGCAGCGAAATGATCACCTGCCCCTTGGGCGCCAGCAATTCCCGGCACTCGCGCAGAATACGTTCAGGATCGGGCAGGTGTTCAATGATGTCCATCAACAGGATCCTGTCAAACGGACGATCCTGCAGCCTTTGGGCCACCGGGCGCAATCCCTCACTCAAATCCGCCTGCACGTATTGCCGCAGCGTCTGCCGCAGCGTAGGTTCGGCCACCATGTCGATGCCCGAAACCTCGTTCTCCTGCCTGGCCAGATCCGCCGCCTGAAACCCGTTGCCGCAGCCCACATCCAGAACCTTCTGCCCGCCTCCCACCCAGCGCCGCAAATAATCGTGGCTCGAGTGGCGGCTCTCCTTCACCGGGTAGTGCGTCCAATATTCCTGGAACTCAGGGAATTTCTCCACGCTCCGCACCGTACGCCGGTAGCGGTATACGGCCCGTGTGACGTCGGCCGCGTACTTCATCCCGTTCACGTAGCAGATCTCGTCGCCGTAGTAGGTGGGAATCGGCACTTCGGTGATGCGGAAGTTCTGATGATGCAGCTTGATGATAATTTCCGTATCGAAGTGGAAATCATCGGTCATGTGCGTGAAGTCGATCTGCTTCAACGCATGCAGATCGTAGGCCCGGTAGCCGCTGTGGAACTCGGTGAGGTTCAGCCCGAACGCCCGGTTCTCCATCATCGTCAGAATCCGGTTGCCCACGTACTTGTAGAGCGGCATGCCGCCCTTCATCGGGCCGCCGTAATCCTTCATCATGCGCGAGCCGAACACGGCGTCGGCCTGCCCGCTGGCGATCGGATGATACAGGTGCGAGAGGATCTCCGGCGCGTACTGCCCATCGCCGTGCAGCAGCACCACCACGTCAAATCCCTTGTCGATGAAGTAGCGGTACCCGGCCTTCTGATTGCCGCCGTAGCCCAGGTTCTGCTGGTGCCGCACCACGTGCAGCTTATCGGCGTAGGGCGCCGCCGTCTGCCGGTAGCCCAGCGCCAGTTCGTAGGTGGAATCCTGTGAGGCGTCGTCCATCACCGCCACTTCCGCCACGTTCTCCCACGTCTCGGCGGGAATCCGGTTCAGCACCTTCGCCAGTGTCGTCACGGCGTTGTAGGCCACCACCAGAATGCCGATTTTCTTCCCGTGATTGTACACACGGGCATCGGATTCCAGGGAGGAACGCACCTTGGGCGCGGCGCTGGAGGTCATGCAAACCTTATATCGGCAACAGTGTCCGCGGTCTTCACGCTCCCTTTATTCTAAGCCTTTGATAGACTCCGTAGTGATATGGCCGTTACACTGAACCGCAGGGACTTGCTCGCCACCGCCGGGCTGCTGCTTCCATCCGCGCTCAAGGGCGCCGCCATCGGCGAGCACGACGCCGGCAATACCAAAATCGCCCACCGCCTCAACGCCCGCACCATCACCGATGACGACATGCACTTCCTCCAGCAGATTGGCCTGAAGTGGGCGCGCGTCGAATTTGGAGCCGGCGAGGTCACCTTCGATGACCTGCGCAAACTGCAGCAGCGATTTGAGAAGTACGGCATCGGCATCTTCTCCGGCGTCCACTACGCCTACCGCTCGCTCGATGTCCAACTGGGCCGGCCCGGCCGCGACAAACAGATCGAAACCTACCAGCGCTTCCTGCGCGACCTGGGCAAGCTCGGCATCCCCGTCGCCTCCTACGATTTCCATCCCGCCAACACCTACACCACCAACTTCGTCCAGCGCCGCGGCTACACCGCCCGCGAGTTCAAGCTGGACGACTTCCGCAACAAGATCGAAAAACAGGCCTTCGACCGCGAGTATTCGGCCGACGACATCTGGGGCTTCTACACTTACTTCACCAGGGCGGTGCTGCCCGTGGCCAAGGAGGCGAAGGTGAAGCTGGCGCTGCACCCCGATGACCCGCCGCTGGCCAAGATGAATGGTGTGGCCAAGCTTTTTGTTCACTACGACGGCTACCGCCGCGCCGAGCAGATTTCCGAAGGCTCGCCCTGGTGGGGGCTCACGTTCTGCGTCGGCACATGGTCAGAAGGCGGCGACAAGATGGGCAAGAACGTCTTTGAGATGATCAGGGACTTCGGCGGCCGCGGCAAGATCTTCGAAGTGCATTTCCGTAACGTCACCGGCCCCCTGCCGCATTTTGTCGAGACGTTCCCGGATGATGGTTACATGGATATGTACCAGGTGATGAAGGCGCTGCGGCAGGTGAAGTTCACCGGCGCGGCCGAGCCCGATCATGTGCCCAAGCTACAGGGCGATACCGGCATGCTGCGCGCGGGCACGGCTTATTGCATCACGCACATGCGCGCTTTGCTGCGGCGGGCGAATGAGGAAGTGGGCTGATGAGCTTCCATTCGCGGCGTTACAACGGGACCACAACCTAACCCCGACAGACCCACCCTCACCTCAAAATCAACCCCTGCCCCGTCGGCAGCGAAAGCACCTCCGCCCCCAGCCTCCCCGCCGCCGCAATCATCGCGTTGCCCTGCTCCTCATGTCCGAAATACGCATAATCATCCAACAACACCACCGCCCCCGGAGAAAGCCGTTCCCAGAAAAACTCCAGCGCCGCCGTCTCGGGATACGCGCAGTTCATATCCAGATGCAGAAACGCCACCGCACTTACCTCCAGCGAAGGCAGAACCTCAGGTACCGCGCCTGGCACGACTACCGCGCGCGGCCATTCCGAGTAATTCGCCCGCACCCGTTCCAGATCCGTCACATAAGCGCCCGCCGCAAGCGCCTCTTCGGCCAGCCGCACCCGCCCACGCGCCGCCTCCCTATTGGAATACTGCGACATCACCGGCCCGCTGAATGTATCCACCAGATAGAACCGCCGGTCCAGCGCATTCCAGTTGAGCCCCTGCAGAATCGCCGAACTCATAAAGCCGGCATTGACGCCGCACTCCACAAAGTCCCCCGCAACCCTTAATCCGGCACGCGCCGCCCACAGCGCCGTATGCACCCGCCATTCAAACCCCGGATCGATGCCGTTGCTCGCCTTCACGCCCCGCGCGTAGGCTTCCCGGAACGCAGGAGTCCTGCGGAACCCGTCGTTGTGAACCGTGAGCAGGCCATCCTGGTGATACCGCCCACGCTCCCTCAAGATTGCGTATCCGGCCGAAGCCAATAACTTCCTGATAGCCGCTTTGATCATGACTATCGGAACCAAAGCCAAACCGGCTCCGACTTGCGCCCATCCGCGCTTACCTGCAGATGCTGATAACCGCGCAAGGAGAATCCATCGGGAAGCCGCAGTCGCACGCGGTCAAAGCCTTCGCCCTGCGCCACCTCCAACACCTCCAGCTGCAACACGCCGATCCGTGCCGATCCCACGCCCCGCAGCCCCGTGCCGTAAACCTCCAACACGCCGCCGTCCGCATCCAACGGAGCCAACTGGCAAGCGCCATTCCCGCGGCAGGAGAATGCCGGCGCCGTCACGCCGTCCGCGCGATGCAACACCGCGGCGGCGGCGCTGCCCACCCGGTACAATCCGGGTGCGGAAGGCTCCACTATCACCTCCGCCTCCGCAATCCGGCCATCCGCATCCGTAAGAATCAGCCGCGCATCGCCTACGGGCAAATCACCGGGCAGCACCACGTTCACCTGCTGCAGTGAGGCGTAGGTGACACGCGCTTCCCACCGCCGCCCGCCTCCCACCACCGCCGCGCGCAATCCGCTGCCTGGAAACCCGATGCCAAACACCGCCACATGCCCGCCCGGCGCCACCGGTCCCCAAACGAACGACGCCGCATTCACCACACCGCGCGGCAGTATCCGCATTCCATCCAGCAGCAACTCGGTCACCGGCGTGGCGTTCCCGGCATCGTCATAGGCCACCAGACATACCCGGTACGGTGCTTCCGCCTTCAGCAGCCGCACCGGCACCCGCAGGTAGGGCCGATACCCTTCCCGGTCCGCGCAATTCACGGAAGCGGGCGCACCGGCTTTCCATTCCCCCAGACTTACCTCCGAAGGAATCCCGATGATCTCCATCACATAGGCGGCATCGGTTTCGCGCAGCGTATAGGGCAGCGGCACCACCGGCGGCTCGGCATCGATGCGCACATGCAGCACCGCCGCCCACGCCGGATCCAGCCCTTCGCCATTCACGCACAGGTAATAGCGGCCCGGCTCACTGCCAATCACTTCGTCGAAATGACCGGCCGTCGTAGGCGCCGAATAGCCCGCGGCGTCGCCACAATCGCCCCGCCCCTCGCGAAACGTCTTGTACCGGTAGCCGGCCAGATCGCCGATCGCCACCGATGCGTTCCATCTTGCGCCCGGACGTTCGGCCCGCGTCGCCGGCCGCCGTGTCACTTCCACCTGGCGTCCCGGATCGAGCGGACACCCCTGCCCCAGCCGGAACTCACCCTGCGCATCGAAGCAGCGTTCCAGCCCTTCCACGCCCACCGCGTAGCTGGTGTCGTCCAGAACGCGCTGCGCCGCACCAACCTCACATGGCGTTCCCAGGTAACAATCGAACCCGCCGCCGCGCGAAAACGAATGGATGGTGGTGGTGTTCATCACACCCACCACCCGGCCCGACGTTCGGGAAATCAGCGGCGCGCCCGACCATCCCGGCAGTATGTCCGGGCAATCGTTACGAATCAGCCCCCGCCACAGCCACGTAAACTCCACCACGTCCACACGCGGCCCCAGCCTGCACCGCCCCAGTTGCAGGAACATCCGCTCCATCGGCGTATTCTGCACCGGCGCACCTGCCGCCATCACGTCTTCCCCCGCAGCCGCGCTCCCAAACTCCAACGGCGTATAACCCCGTGCGGTCAATTCCTCCAGCCGCGCATCCAGTTCAATCACCGCAATGTCGGTCCGCTTCATTGTGGCGTAGGCGATGCGGCGCGAACCAAGCGTTTCTGTGGCAGCCGCATCAAAAAACAGCCCCGGCGTGAAACGGTAGGCGCTCTGCGCGCGATTCACAATCACTTCGTTTGCGCCCAGCAGCCCCACGCAATGCCCATTGGTCACCACATATGCCGGACCGGACCCCGCTGTCCGAATCAGAACCGCCGTGCATTGCGATGACGCGCGCAGCCGCCCGATGCCCGTGTAAGCGCGTCCCTGCTCTGACGCAATCAGCGCGGGACTGGCGTGGTCCTGCGCCATCAGCGAAAACAGATAGGCTGCAAGAATGGTCACAAGCAGATCAGTCGCCCAGCAGGCGCCCGTATGGCTCCAACTCGCGCACGTTGTCGCACACCGCCTTCACGCCCGCGGTAATCGGAATACCCAGCACCAGCCCTGCCGCGCCCCAAAGGGTGCCCCAGAACATGAGTGAGATCGTCACCGCCAGCGGATTCAGGTGCACCCGCGCGCCCACCAGTTTCGGATACAACAGGTTCAAGGCCAGCAGGTGAAAGAACGCCACCGTCGACCCGATCACCAGGTACGCCCCGATGTTGGGATGAATCGGCAGCGCCGCGAAGAATGGCGGAATCAGCGCCAGCGGCAGCCCCACGTATGGAATCAGGCTCAGGAACGCGCTCACCGGCCCGATCAGCAGCGGGTAGGGCAGGTTCGTTACCCAAAACACCAGCGAACTGGCCGCCGACAGCAGCAGCCCCAGAATGAAGTTGCCCACCACGTAGGCGCGCGCCATGTCGGCAATGCCTTCCCAACTCTTGCCGGCAATCATGCGGTCCGCGCCTTCGAATAACTGCAGGTATCCGCGCCGCAGGTGATCGCGCCAACTCAGCATAAAATACACCAGAAACGGCACAAACGACGCCATCAGCAGAATGTCATAAAACGAGCGCAGGTAATTGTAGAGCTTGTTCATCACCGGCTCTTCATCCTGGCTGATGCGCACTTCCTGCACCGTCGGCGCCACTGTGGGCGGCGGTTCGGCCGACCTGCGCCGGGCCGGCGTCTTCTGCGCCGCCGCGGCCGGTTCCTCCACGGCGCTGGCGGAACGGCGGCCACGCTTGGGCACCAGCACCGACGAGACGGAACGTTCCGTATTCTCCAGCCGCACCAGAATCGTGTCCGCAAGCTGGTTGATTCGCTCGCTGTAGGCGGGCAAGTCCGCCAGCAGTCCCGCCGCCTGCGTATAGAAAGCCAGCACTCCCAGGTAGACTCCCAGCAGCGCCAGACTGCAGGTGAAAAAGCTGGCCAGCCCTCTCGGCATCCGCAAGCGCATGAATGCGCTCACCAGTGGATCCAGGATAAAGGCAATGATCACGGCCACAATTACCGTGATGAAGAATAACCGTCCGAAATACAGCAGCGCGATCACCGCCCCCAGCCCAGCCAGAAACGCGCCCGTATTCTTGGGCTTCCTCGCGGGCAGAGATGGCGTCAGCAGATCCACTTCGAAAGTTTCCCCGGACCGGTCAGGCGGCGCTACGTTTAATCTATCACGCGCACCCATATAATGAGAATGTCGGCTATGACGGAAGCGGCTTCGACAACGCCGGCGCGTACGCTCGCACTCGATCTGGGAATGCGTAGAATCGGACTTGCCATCAGCGACGCCCTCGGCATGACCGCGCAGGGGCTGGAGACCTTTCAGCGCACCACGCTGCGCGAAGATGTCGCCCGCCTTGGCCACTTCATCAGGGAGTACGAGGTTGGCGCCATCGTGATTGGCAATCCCCTGCACATGAGCGGACGCGACAGCCGCCAGGGCGGATACGTGAAGGATTTCGCCGGCCGGCTGGCGGAGCGCACCGGTCTGCCCGTCATTCTCTGGGACGAACGCCTCACCACGGTGCAGGCCACGCGCGTCCTGCGTGAAAGCGGCATCAGCCAGAAAAAACGCGGCCAAGCCGTGGACCGGCTCTCCGCCGTCCTCATCCTGCAAAGTTATCTCGATTCTCTACCCGGAGCCGCCGAGTGGCCAGACGCAAGCGAGTGAACAGGGGCGGCCGCGTGTTCGCCGCGCTTCTGCTGTTGGGCGTCCTCACCATCGCCGGGCTAGGCTGGTGGCTCCGCACCCCCTACGCCGGCTTCGCTCTTCCCCTCCGCATCGAGGTGGCGCGCGGCGCGGGACTCAAGGGAATCGCCGAATCGCTCGCCGCTAACGGCGTCATACGCCATCCCCTGCAGTTACTTCTCATCCGCGCATTGCGCCCCAAAGCCACCTTACAGGCCGGAGAATACCGCTTCAGGGAGCCCGCTTCGGCCTGGACGGTATTTGACCGCATCGCCCGCGGCGATATCTTCGTCTACGAAGTCACCTTCCCGGAAGGAAGCAACCTGTTCGACATGGGCCGCATCGTCGGCGAGCAAACCCACATCCGCGCCGAGGATTTCATCAGCGCCGCCTCCGACGCCCACCCCATTCGGGACCTCGATCCGCATGCGCCATCACTTGAAGGCTATCTCTTTCCGGCCACCTACCGCGTGACCAGAACCACCACCGCGCAAAGCCTGGTCCGCGAGATGCTCTCCACTTTCCGCAAGACCTGGAAGGAAGTCCGCGGCGGCGGCGACATCCACCGCATCGTTACCATCGCTTCCCTCGTAGAAAAGGAAACCGCGCTGCCCTCTGAGAGGCCCACTGTCGCCTCGGTCTACTTCAATCGGCTGTCACGCGATATGAAACTGGAGTGCGATCCCACCACCATCTACGCCGCCGTGATCGAACGCCGCTACGACGGCATCATCCACAAGTCCGATCTGGAAAACCGCAATCCTTACAATACCTACCAGCATGCCGGGCTGCCCCCGGGGCCTATCGCCAACCCAGGCCGCCGGTCTCTGGAGGCAACCCTCCGCCCCGCCAGTACTCAGTTTCTCTATTTCGTCGCCAGGCCTGATCACTCGGGCGGGCATGTGTTCACCACCAACGCCGGCGACCATCTTCGCGCGGTCGCGCAATACCGCCGTGGCAACCAAAAAGGAAAAACTCAGGGAGCTTCTTCACCTGCAATTACAGTGCGCTAAGCCGGCCGTAGTTGACCGGACGCTGGCAGCCAGCCTGCGCGAGACGCTACACCCTGTTTCCAATCGAATGTTTCGAGAACTCTTGCGAGAAAGCGGCTACCCGCTCGATCCGCTGGTGGAAGGCGTGCGGCAGGAGGATCTTGCCTCCCTGGAGCGCACCCTGCTCGCCCTGGCCACCCTCTATTCCCAGCAACCAGGCGCCAGGCGCGAAATTCGCAAGCTGGTCATCACCGCCAAGGACCACGCCAGGCTCGCCGCGCGCAACCCGGAACTGGCCCTGAGCAAGCAGGAAATGGTTCTTTGGATGATCACGTGGCTGGAAAATCCAGAGGTGTTTGAAGCGTGGGTGCCCCTTCGCCGCGCGCACCTGCGGAAAAACCCCGGCTGATCAGCGGGCCTCTACTGCAGTTCCACTGACTCCACTTCCATCAAATCGCCGTCCACCTTCCCATTCACCTTCGCCTTCAGATCCTTCTCCTTGCCCGATGCCTTCAACGCCGCCAGTGCCTTCGCATTCCCCGCTTCGTCGAACTTCACAAACTTGCCGTCCGACAGTACCAGGCCGTAGCCGCCCTTGGCGCATCCCAGCGCACACTGCCGCGTGTGATTCGCCGCGTCCTTGCCCTTGCACATCGTATCGATCAGGGTCCCGCTGAGACTCTCCGCCATCGCTGCACCAGCCAGAAATGCCATTGAAACCGTGATTACTGAAAGCTTCTTCATCTTTTGTCTCCTTAGATTTTCTTTTGGATGCGTCACGCCGTCATCGGGTTGCAATCGATACCGCTTTCGGTCACTTTTTTCCCCGCCCATCCAGTACAAAGTGAGGGTACCGGTCGAAGAAGGATATAGACCTTGCCATCGCGCGGGTCCGTGTTTATACTTTTTGTTTTCAGCCCTCTTTTGTCTGGGAGCCCGAAACAAAGATGGCCAGAGTCGATGACTTCGATCCGATTGCGCCCCGGCGGGAAGCCGCCATGTTCTACGGGCTCTTTCTGCGCGGTCATTCCATCGAAGATCTTCGCAAGGACATCGACATTCCCCGGGAGACGCTGGCCAAGTGGCAGCTCCATTATCGGGGTGAGGGATTCCGCGATTCGCTCGAGCGTGTCTATCAATACCGCAAACAGGTCCTGGCGATCTTCGATGAGTTGGTTACGAATGAGCGAATTCGTCTTCGGCTTCAGTGACCTTCGCCGGAGCAAACCACAGATAGAGCGCGGGCAGCAGATAAAGCGTCAGCACGGTTGAGGTGATCAGCCCGCCAATCACCACCGTAGCGAGCGGACGCTGCACCTCCGCCCCGGCCGATTGCGACAACGCCATCGGAAGAAATCCCAAACTCGCCACCAACGCCGTCATCAACACCGGCCGCAACCGCGTGGATGCCCCTTCCACCACTGCTTCCATTAACGCCATCCCCTCCTGGCGCAGGCGCGTAATGTAGCTGATCAGCACAATGCCGTTCAACACCGCCACGCCAAACAGCGCAATGAACCCGATGGAGGCCGAAAGACTGAGGTTCAACTGCCTGAGCCACAGCGCCGCAATGCCGCCCACCAGCGCAAACGGCACATTCATCAGAATCAGCAGGGCCAGCCGCATTGAGTTGAACGTGGAATAAAGAAGCAGCAGGATGATCACGATTGAAAGCGGCACCACCACCGTAAGGCGCTTGGTCGCCCGCTCCTGGTTTTCGAACTGTCCGCCCCAGTCCAGCGAATAGCCAGGCGGAACCGTCAATCCTGCCTGCACCCGTTTCTGCGCCTCGGCCGCGAAGCCGCCCAAGTCCCGCCCGCGCACGTTGGCCTGCACCACAATCCGCCGCATCCCGTTTTCCCGGGAAACCACTTCCGGCCCACGCTGCGTCACCACGTTGGCCACCTGGCTCAGCCGGATCCGCTCGCAGCCCGGCGCCAACAGTGGAAGCTCGCCGAGCACCGCCGGGCCGCGCCGGTACTCCTCCGGCAGGCGCATCACGATCGGAAACCGCCGCTGCCCTTCAATCAGTTCGCTCACCGGACGCCCGGCAATCGCCGTCTCCACCAGTTCCCGGATGTCGGAGACGTTCAGCCCATAGCGCGCCAGCGCCGCGCGGCCAGGCTCCACACGCACCTCCGCCACCCCGGAAATCACTTCCATCTGCGCGTCCGCCGCGCCAGGCACCGCCGAGATCAGCCGCAGCGCCCGCTCGGCAAGCTGTTCCAGCACCAGCGTGTCTTCGCCGAAGATCTTCAGCGCGATGTCAGCCTTAATGCCCGAAACCACTTCATCCAGCCGCATCGCCATCGGCTGCGTGAAGTTGTACGCCACGCCCGGAATCTGCTCCAGCCGCGCCGCCATGCGCTCCACCAGTTCTTCCTTGGAATGCGCCTCCAGGCCGCCCTTCAGCAGCACGTAAACGTCAGCCTCATAGATTCCCATCGCCTCGGTGGCCAGGTCCGGACGTCCCAGCTTCGTCACTACGCTTGAAACCTCTGGAAATTCCAGCACCGCCTTTTCCACCGTATCGCTCAGCCTCACCGAATCGGTGAGCGAGATCCCCGGAAGCTTCTTCGTTGTGATCAGCAGTGAGCCTTCGTCCAGCCTCGGCATAAACTCGGTCCCGATGAATGCCAGTGAACTCAGCGCCCCCGCCACCGCCAGCACGCCCGCCATCGTCACCGTCAACCTGTGCCGCAATGTAAACCTCAGCGCGCCGGCATAGGCCTGCTTCAAACGCGCAAACCAGCTTTCCTTGTGCGGCTTCACGCCCTTGCCCAGCGTCACCACCGTCACCGCCGGCACAACCGCCAGCGCCAGCAGCAGCGATCCCACCAGCGCCGAACAGACCGTGATCGCCATCGGATGGAACATCCGCCCCTCCAGTCCCTCCAGCGCGAACACCGGCAGATACACCGCGATGATAATGCCCACTCCAAACACGATCGGCCGCGCCACTTCGTGCGCCGCCTCGCTCACCCGCTGAAAGCCACTGAAATGCTCCCCCTCATGCCGCTCCAGCCGCCGCACGGAGTTTTCCATCATCACCACAGCGCCATCCACAATCATCCCGAAATCGATCGCGCCCAGGCTCATCAGGTTCGCCGAAATCCCGAATGCCGCCATCCCAAGAAAGCCAAACAGCATCGACAGCGGAATCACCGCCGCCACAATCAAAGACGCCTTCCAGTTCCCCAGAAACACCACCAGCACCGCCATCACCAGCAGCCCGGCTTCCATCAGGTTCTTTCTCACCGTGGCAATGGTGCGGTCAATCACCGCGCTCTGGTCGTAAAACGGCTGGATGCGCACATCCTTTGGCAGACTGAGCGAAGCGATTTTCTCCTTCACCCTGTCGATCACCTCGCGCCCGTTTTCCCCCTTCAGCATGATCGTCATGCCCGACACCGTCTCACCCTTGCCGTCGCGCAGCACCGCCCCCTGACGCTGCATCGGCCGGTCTGCCACCTTCGCCACCTGCCGCAGCAGCACCGGCGTGCCGGCGTGCGAGTGAATCAC
>JANRLE010000401.1:0-32907 GCA_033762895.1 Bryobacteraceae bacterium
GCCTTGCGGTTCTGCCAGGCCAGCCGGTGCCCCTTGGTGATATTCAAGGCGAAGTTCAGCACGTGTACGGGTTGCTGTCCTTTCAGGCTGGGCAGGAAAATATTGTCGCTTTCGGCAAATCCGGTGAAGAGGCTGATGCCCGCCTTGCGATCGGGGTTTGAGGCGCCGAGGTAGGCGCGGATGAGGCGGTTGCGGTAGAGGTAGTGGATGGAAAAGCGATTGATGCTGAACAGCGCGCAGCAGGCAAAGCCCATTGCGGTGAGCAGGAGGAAGGCGACGATCTGCCAGAGCTGGGCGAGGGTCGAGAGCAAGCCGGACATCGGCCACCCATAGAAGACCTGGCGCACACCCAGCAGGAGCGAGAAGCGGCGGAGCTGATCCAGGTGTTCAGCGGCGGTTGGCCAGAAACCCAACCCGAGGGCGGTGAAGCACAAGGACAGAAAAGCGAGCAGGGTGAGGATGAAGGCGGGAGCGAGCAACTTCTCACCGAGTTTGGAAAGCCAGGATCCGGCTTTGTTGGGCTCCTGCGGCCCTTTGCCGTTTGTGTTGGCGTTCCAGCCGATCCATGCGGCGAGCACGCCGGAGAGCGAACCTCCAAATGCGGTCCAGAGTTCGCCGCCGCCTTTGAGAATCAGCCACGGACCGTAGAGAGAGACGGCGCTGAGGGTCAGCCAGCCGATGGCGGCGATCATCAGCCAGGCGCCCGAGCGCGCCCACCACTCGCGGTCCGAGTCAGTGAGGAAGCCCTCGCCGCCATTGCCATGGCGGAGGAAGGAACTGCTTGCGAAGCCGACGAAGATGACTCCGGCCAGCAGCAGCAGCATGACGAGGGCGGGCATGCCGAGGGTTGCGAACAGGACCACGTGACCGGGATCCGGCCAGAGCCATTTTGCGCCGGCCACCCAGGCGAGCATGCCGCCGAAGGCGCCGCTGGCCATGACGGTGAGCCATGAGACGACGACCTTTTCGGGCCACCAGTGAATGCGTGCGAAGCCCCAGCCCCAACCGGCCAGATGAACGGCGGCGCCGAACGCCATGAGAGCGAGCAGTCCGTTGACCGATCCGAGCCGGTACATCGGCGCGAGGTAGAACCAGCCGGTGCTGAGGAAAATCGCCGAGAGCGCAACTGGGATGACGTGCCAGCGCACGACAGCCGATTCGGGCGTGCCATGGGCGCCCCGCTCGCGCATGTATTGGGGGATGCGGGACATGCCGAGCGCCGCGCAGATGAATCCGAGGGCGACGTAGCCCATCGCAATCCATCGCATCTTGTCCGAATTGACGCTGATGGCCATCACCACCATTCTGGGGACGAGCATGAGCGCGGCGAGGAACGGGATGATGATCAGCCAGTTGAGGAGCAGGTTGCGGAAGTAGATGGAGGCGAGCGTCCAGGTGTCGGCGGAGAACAGTCCGAGTCTTGGACTGAGGTAGTTGGAGTAGTTGCGGAGCCAGTGAAGGGGATCTTCGGGTTTGGGATTGGCGAGCACGCGGGCGACCTGGGTGGCGCCGCCGGCTCTGTGAATCCAGGCCGAGAGCCAGCCGCCGATGTAGCCGCCGCCGGAGACGGTGGAAAGATAGTGGAACTTGTCGAGGTAGCCGCGGCGGGCAAGGCCCTGGATGACACCGAGCGCGAAAGTGGCGCTGCGGATGCCGCCGCCGGAGATGCACAGCGCCGCCAGTTTGGTCCCGCGCGAGGCTCCAAGCGCCGCCAGTTCCTCCTCGTGCATGGCATCGAAGGCGATGCGCTCATTCGCCATTGAGTGGTGCTCCTTCCGGTTTGCAGCGATTCCGGTATTGTACTAGTGCTACGATTTGCGGATGCGTTTCTTCATTGTTGGCGCGGGTGGGGTGGGTGGCTATTTCGGCGGCAGGCTCGCGCAGGCGGGCGAAGACGTCACCTTCCTTGCCCGCGGCCAGCACCTGACGGCCATTCGCGACCAGGGACTACGTGTGGATAGCGTGCGGGGTGACTTCGTCGTCCATCCGGCGCGCGTGGTTTCAAACGTGGGGGAGGCTGGCGAGGTGGATTGCATTATCGCCGCCACAAAGACATGGCAGCTCACTGAGGCGGCGGAGATGATCCGGCCGCTGGTTGGCCGCGGCAGTCTGGTACTGCCTCTCCAGAATGGAGTGGAGGCTCCCGCTCAACTGGCGGCGCTGTTGGGCGGCGAAAACGTGCTGGGCGGGGTGGCGAAGATCTTCAGCTACATTGAAGCGCCCGGGCACATCCGGCACGTGGGCGGGGCCGCTTCGATCACATTCGGAGAACTGGACAAGCGGCGGACGGCGCGCGTGGAAAGGCTGCTGGAGGTGTTGAGCGGCGCCGGGATCGCGGCCGGGATTGCGGACGATATCGCGGTGGCGATGTGGAGGAAGTTTCTTTTCGTCGCTCCGCTGGGTGGCGTGGGAGCCGTGACGCGCGCTCCCATCGGCGTGATCCGCTCCCTTGCTGAAACGCGCCGCCTGATGGAGGAAGGCATGCGGGAGATTCTTTGCCTGGCGCGAGCGGAGGGGATCGGCCTGCCCGAAGACGCCGTAGCGCAGACGATGGCGTTCGTGGACACCCAGCCCGCCGAAGGAACCTCGTCGCTGCAGCGCGACATTGCCGAGGGCAGGCCATCGGAACTGGAAGCCTGGAGCGGCGCGGTGGTGCGGCTGGCGGCAGCCCGTGGGATCGATGCGCCGGTACACCGGTTTCTGTACGCTGCGCTTCTGCCGCAGCAGATGCGGGCGGTGCTACGATGAAGCAACGGTTATGAATCGCCGCGACCTGATCAAGATTTCCGCCACCGCGGTGACCGCTCCGGCGGCCATGGCGCAGGCCACCGCCTGGAAGCCTCTTCTGTTTGACACACATCAGAACGACACGGTGGTGGCGCTCACCGAACTGATTATTCCGGCCACGGACACGCCGGGGGCCAAGGCGGCGGGTGTCAACCGGTACATCGATCTGCTGCTGAACGACGGTCCGGTGGAGCAGCGCAACCAGTTTCTGTCCGGCCTTGCCTATCTGGACGGCCAGTGCATCGCAAAATACGGCAAGCCATTCGTGAATTGTTCTGCGGCCGAGCAGACCGCGATGCTCAGTGAGTTCGAAAAAGGCAGCGGGCCCGGGAACGGTTTTTTCCGGATGGCGAAGACAATGACGAGCCGGATTTACTACGCCACCGACATCGGCGGCAAAGAACTGAACAAGGGCGGACGGGTTCCTGCCACCTACGGCTGCCAGGACGCCGCGCATAAGTAGTTCCCTTCCATGAACAGCTACCCGGACTCGGTCCGGTTCCTCTATGCTCTCGGCAACGAGATCAAGGCGGCGAAGTTCGGCCTGGAGACGATTGAGCGGCTGCTGGCGGCACTGGACTATCCGCAGCGGGCGTGCCAGTGGGTGCATGTCGCGGGCACGAATGGCAAGGGGTCGACGTGCGCGATGATCGAGGCGGGACTGCGGTCGGCGGGCGTCCGCACGGGGCTCTACACCTCGCCGCATCTGGTGGAACCGACCGAGCGTATTCAGATTGGCGGGGAGGCGGTGACCGCGGAGGAATTCGCGCGCGCTTTTGAGACTGTACATCGCGCGGCCGAGCGGATGCTGGACGATGGCGTGATCGCGAACCACCCCACGTACTTTGAAACGGTGACGGCGATGGCATTCCTCCTTTACCGGGACAAGCAGGTGGAGACGGTGGTGTTGGAGGTGGGGTTGGGGGGGCGTCTGGATGCAACGAACGTGGTGATGCCGGTGTTGTGTGTGATTACGCCAATCGACTTCGATCACGAGAGCTTTCTGGGCAACACGATCGAATCGATCGCGTTTGAGAAGGCGGGAATTTTGAAGCCGGCAGTGCCGGTGGTGATGGGGAGTCAGCGCCCGGAGGCGGAACGGGTGATTGTGAAGCGCGCGGCGGAACTGGGATGCCGCGTGATTCGCGCAGCGGACCACCAGCCACAGGTGAGGGCCGGCGCCTACGGCAGCGAATTGGAATGGCCCGGACTGAGGCTTTGGTGCCCGTTTGCGGGGTTGCATCAGGTGGACAACGCCACGGCGGCGATGCTCGCGCTCCGTGAGTTGGGATTGAGCGATGAGGCGATTGGGGAAGGAATGGCCAAGGCGCGGTGGCCGGGCCGGCTGGAGCGCGTGTGCGCCCAACCTGAGATCATCCTGGACGGCGCGCACAATCCGGCGGGCGCCCGCGCGCTGGCTGCCCATATGGCCCGATTCTACGCCGGCCGGAAGATATGGCTGATTTATGGGGCGATGCGCGATAAGAGCGTGGGAGAGATCGCCGAGACCCTGTTCCCGCTGGCGCAGGAATTGATCCTGACGGCTCCCCAGGCGCCGCGGGCGCTGGACCCACGCAGCCTGCTGGGGGTGTGCGGGCACAGGAAGGCGCGGGCGACGTCGAGGTTGGGCGAGGCGCTGGGCATCGTAAAGCAGGAAGCGCAACCGGGGGATGCGGTGTTCATCACCGGGTCGCTGTTTCTGGTGGGAGAGGCGCGCGCGCTGCTCGTACAATAGAGAATCGTCACGATGTTTCTTAGCTATCTGAGAACCGCGGTGTGGACCGGTCCGCTGGTTGTATTGTTCACGGTCCTGTATGGCATGGCCGATTTGATCGCCAGCCTGGTGGACTCAAGCGGCAATTGGCAGCACCGCATCGCGCAGGGCTGGTCAAAGGTGCTGCTGGCGGTGGGCGCGGTGAAGGTGCGGGTCATCGGACTGGAGAAGATCGAACCCAACGGCAGCTACGTCTTTGCGTCAAATCACCTGAGCTTTGCCGATACGCCCGTCATGCTCGCAAACATTCCGTGCCAGTTTCGTTTTATGGCGAAGGCGAGCCTGTTCAAGATTCCGTTCATCGGGTATCATCTGCGGCGGGGCGGGCACATTCCGGTTCCGAGGGAAGATGCGCGGGCGGCGATCCGGGCGATACAGGAGTCCGGCCGGATCATACGGGAACGGGCGATCTCGATCCTGATGTTCCCCGAAGGCGGACGGACGGATGGGGAACTGCGTCCATTTAAGGAAGGGGCGGCGATGATCGCAATCGCCGGGGGCGTGCCAATCGTGCCGGTGGCGCTGCGCGGAACGAGAGAAGTGATGCCGATGGGATCGTGGCGGATGGTGCCTGGGAAGGTGGAGGTGAGGATTGGCGATCCGATTCCGACGGCGGGGCTGACGGCGAAGGACCGGGGGCGGCTCACCGAGCAGGTGAGGGCCGTGGTGGGCGAGATGAGCGAGCAGATCAAGCAAACCATTCCCTGAACAAATTACACTGGCTTCTATATGAATCTGGCGCTAGTTCTGCTGATGGCCGCTACCGCGGCGGCCCAACCACAAATGACGATCGACGAATATGAGCCGAAGTCTCTGCTTGTCGTTCCAGAGAGCAAGGTGACGCGGGCGAAGTTCCCGTTCGTCGACATTCACAACCATCAGAACCGGCGCGGGGGCGCGGAACTGGATGCGCTGATCAAGGACATGGACGACATCAACATGCGCGTCATGGTGATGTTGAGCGGGGGGTACGGGGAGCGGCTGCGGGCCAATATTGAGCGGCAGAAGAAGAAATATCCGGACAGGGTGGTGGTGTTCGCCAACATCGACTATCAGAACATCGACTCACCGGACTACGCCGATCGCGCGGCGGCGCAGCTTGAGGCCGACTTCAAAGCGGGAGCGCAAGGGCTGAAGATCTTCAAGAATCACGGCATGGACACGCGCGATGGGCAGGGCAAGCGGATTCCAGTGGACGATCCGCGTTTCGACAAGATTTTCCAGATGTGCGCCAAGTACAAGGCGCCTGTGCTGATACATACGGCCGAGCCGAAGGGCCTGTTTCTTCCGATGGACAAGAGCAACGAAAGGTGGCTGGAGTTGAAGCTGCACCCCAATCGCGGGCGGACGCTGGAGAAGTATCCGCCGTGGGAGGAGTTGATGGCCGAACAGCACCGGCTGTTCGCCAAGCATCCGAAGACGAACTTCATCAGCGCGCATCTTTCGTGGCTGGGAATCGATCTTGGGGCGTTGGGCAAGCTGATGGACAGGCTGCCGAACATGTATACAGAGATCGGAGCGGTGATTGAGGAACTGGGGCGGCAGCCGCGTTTCGCGCGGCAGTTCTTCATCAAGTATCAGGACCGTATTTTCTTTGGCAAGGATACGTGGCGGAAAGCCGAGTACGGCACATATTTCCGCACGCTGGAGACGGCCGATGAGTACTTCGACCACGACCGGAAGTACCACGGGATCTGGAAGATGTACGGTTTGGATCTGCCCGACGATGTGCTGAAGAAGGTTTACTACAAAAACGCGGTGAGGCTGATTCCGGGCCTTGGGCCGGCGGGATTTCCGCAGTAGAATTGAGTTGTGGATATCTTTTGGGTGATTCTGGTGGCGGTGGCGGCCTTTCTGGCCAGCCGTTATCTTGGGCCGGGCGGTTGAGCCCCCCGTGGACCCGGTCCGGGTCCTGACTGCCGCTGAATTTTTCGTGTGTCTACATCCGGTGGGCGTTCCACACCGTATCCATGGTTGAGTCTCTGCCGGGCACCGGCCCTTCGCAGACGAAATTTCAACAAGGAGTGGATTATGCGCACCGTTCAATCGGTTGTAGCGGCGGGGATGGCGCTGGTGATGGCCATGCCGGCCAGTTTGCCCGCGGCCAACCACCGCGAAGCGCCCGTGACCGCGCTCGATCACAAGGCTGACATCACAGATGTGTACGCGTTTGTTTCCTACGGCCCGGATCAGCGGCCGAACCAGCCGCCGGAAAAGGTCACCATCATTATGGCGGTGGACCCATTGCTGGAACCAGCAAACGGCCCCAATTATTTTCCGTTCGATGACGGAATCGAGTACGCGATCAAGATCGACAACGATCATGACGCGGTGGAAGACATCGTTTTCCAGTTCCAGTTCCACAACGACCAGCGCTTGCCGGGCGTGTTCCAGGTCTACGCGGGGGTAGGTGATGGCGTCCGAACGCCCGCAAATTCCCCTGCCCCTGTGGCTGCCGGCACGCCGTTGATCCCGCCGCGCATCACGTCGTTTGATTCCCCCGGACTCGGTCAGCGGCAGCGCTACCAGGTGACCTGGATCCGCAACAGTCAGGGCGTTAAGCTGCGCAGCGAAGACTCGCGCGAGTTTTATGCCGTGCCGGCCAATCCTGGGCCACGCACCATGGACTACGAAGCGCTGTACAAACAGGGGACTTACAGCACCCCGGAGGGGATAAAGGTTTTCGCCGGCACCACCGACGATGCCTTTTGGATCGATCTCGGCGGCGCCTTCGACACGCTGAACCTGCGGACTCTGGGCAGCGGCATTCCCGCCGTGCTCACCGACGAAGAGGATGGGGCCAAGAGGAACTTTGCTACCGATACGGTGTCAGGCTACGCGGTGAACACCATCGCCGTGGAAATACCAATCGAACTGCTCACCAGCACCGGCCGCCGCGAACCAGCCACCGCGCCCGCCGCCACGCTGGGGATATGGGCCACAACTTCACGCCCGATGACCACTGTGCGCCGCTCCCCCGATCCGCTGGAGACGTCGGGCGAGTTGCGTCAGGTGCAGCGTATGGGCAATCCGCTGATCAACGAACTCATCATCGGCACTGGCTCGAAAGACCGTTTCAGCATGGACCAGCCACGCAATGATTCCCAGTTCGCCAACTTCGCACTCGATCCGCTGCTGGCTCGCATCGTCAATGCGGCCACCGGTGGGGTGGTGGCGATTCCGCCTCCGCCACGCACCGACCTGCTTCCGCTGGTGACCTATGCTCCTCCCATCGCCGCGCGTGGCACACCACCCGGACCGGTGGCGGACCTGCTTCGCCTGAATACCGGCGTGCCCGCGACGCCACCTGCGATGATCAACCGTCTTGGCCTGATTGGCGGCGACGCGGCCGGTTTTCCGAACGGCAGGAGGCTGCAGGATGATGTGACCGACATTGCGTTCCGCGTGGTGGTGGGTGGCGTACTGGTGGAGGGGTTCAACAAGTTCCCCAACAACCGGCTGGGTGATGGCGTCAATGTAGACGACCAGCCTTACTCCCCGGTCTTCCCTTACGTGGGCTTCTGCCCGAGTGGCCGCGACCGGCGCCACCTTGATCCGGGCGAAGAGGGCGGCGGACCGGTAAAGTAACGAGTCGAGCAAAGAAGGGGGTTGTATGGCGATCCGTTTTGCACTGGCGTTCACCTTCGCCGCTGTCACGCTCACCGCGCAGCCCTCCGTGCCGCGCCGGCTCGATCAGGCCTTGGAATCCCTGCAACGATTCCGCTACACCGCGCAGCCGCAGTTGCTGGAGGATGCCCGCCGTAACCTCGCCGAGGCGGCGAAGCTTGATCCTGGGCACTTTTTCCTTAGGAAGCTCCAGGCGTGGTCTGAGCTGCTGGGCGGCAATCATGAGAAGGCATTACAACTTGCTGGCATCCTGAACAGGCAAGTGCCAGATGATGTGGAGATCTACGGCTACCTGGCCGAGTGCCATATAGCGCTAGGCGATATCCAGGAAGCCGAAAGGCAGGTGCAGTGGATGCTACGTTTGCGGCCGCAACACCACGAGTCGATGCGTTTGACGGCGATCCTTCGGGAAAGGCTCGGCGACGCCGACGGCGCCATATTCACGCTAAACGACCTCTACCAGGTCACGTCCGCCAGTGAGCCGCTACGGCGGGCATGGATCCTGGCGCGCATCGCCAGGCTGACCGCCAAGACGAATCCGGAACGGGCGGCCAAGCTTGCCCGTAAGGCGCTCGAGACGGCGCCGGAGGCCGCCGAGGCGATTGCGATCGCATCCAAGCTGCTAGCAAAGGAGTAACGTGATGACCCCGATCCGAATCCTGACATGCGTCCTGTTGACTGTCGCGGTTTGCCCGGCGCAATCGCGGCAGCACCTGCAGCGTCTTTCCGCTGAAAAGCGGATTGCGGCGTTTACCGCCAGAATGCGGACCGAGACCAGCAATCCTTCGCTCATGGCCGGGCTGGCCCAGGCCTACGTTGACCGCTCGCGCGAAACCGCGGACTCCAGCTTGGTGGATCGCGCGGGGAAACTGCTGGACGCGGCTCTCAAACTTGCCCCTGGGCACTACGAATCCCTGCAGGTACAGAACGCGGTTGACCTGATGCACCACCGGTTTCCCACGGTTGCCGCACGCGCCCGGGAACTTGTGGTCCGTCAGCCCAAAGATGCGGTGAACTTCGCGGTGCTTGGAGACGCCCTGATGGAAATGGGGCAGTACGATGACGCCGCCGAGGCTTATCAGCAGATGGTCAACCTCCGGCCGGATCTGATGAGTTTCAACCGGATTGGCTGGTTCCGTTTCGTTACAGGTGATATGGAAGGTGCGATCGAGATGATGGGCCGCGCAGTCAAAGCGGGGCGCCCGGGAGAGGAGAGCACTGCCTGGTGTCTGACGGAATTGGGCAACCTGTATCTGAAGGCTGGGCGAGTCGCGGACGCCGGGGCCGTGTTTCAAGCAGCCCTCCAGCACTTTGCCGGTTCACACGCGGCGCATGCCGGGCTTGGCAAGGTGGCCGAGGCGTCAGGAAATCAGTCCGCTGCGGTCGCGGCCTATCGCAGGGCGCAGTCGATCGTACCGATGATTGAATACGCAGCAGCCTTGGCGGCGCTCCATACGAAGGACGAAAAACCTCAGCAGGCGCGTGAACAATGGAAGCTGATTGACACCATCGCCACCCTGGAACGTGCTTACGGACAGAAGGCGAACCGTCAGTTGGGGCTGATCTACGCCGACCAGAATCGCAATCTACCGCAAGCGCTGGAAGCGGTCAGGGCGGACCTGGAGGTCCGCAAAGATGTCTACACATGGGACGCCTACGCGTGGGTGCTTTTCCGCATGGGCCGCGTGACCGAGGCCGCTGAGGCGCTGCGGAACGCTTTGAAGTGGAATACACCAGAGCCCCTGTTTCGCGAGCACGCGGCTGCGATCCGGGAAGCGTTGGCGGCGGGAACCGCATCGGCTGGCATCCCCAGGTAATCCGAAGCCTCAGCGCATTGGTGAAGCAGGCGCCTGCGCAGCTTCCCATGCGGCAACAATAACGGCCATCGCAGCGGCCGCCGCGGTTTCGGCTCGCAGGATGTTCGGTCCCAGCGACACGGGCTGCCACAAGGCTTCCCTGGCCGATTGGCGTTCCTGGCCGGTCCAGCCGCCTTCGGGGCCGACCAGTAGAAATACGCCGTCAGTGGCGTGTCTGGCGGCCGGCAGCGCGTGCAATACCGGCATGGTTGCTTCTTCATCCAACAAAAGCCTGAGGCCGTCCTGAGCCAGCGCGCCGGCGAACGTGGTGGCGGGATTGAGCACAGGCAGGGTGGTGCGGCGGCACTGCTGGCTGCTTTCGAGCAGGATGCGCTTCCAGCGTTCGCTCCGTTTCGGAGCAGCCTGATCGAGACCCTTTTCACTGCGCCCGGCGATCACCGGGGTGATGGATTCGACGCCGAGTTCGGCGGCCTTTTCCAGCACCCATTCGAACCGGTCAAACTTCACCAGTGCAGCCAGCAGGTGGAGATGGAGCAGGGGAGCGGGCGAGGGCAGCGTCTCCAGGACGCGGAAGACCACCAGCGATTTGCGCGCGGATTCCACCTCCGCCAGATAGCGGCGCTGGTTGTCGGAAATTTCGTAACGCTCGCCGGGCTCCACGCGCAGCACACGGGTGAGGTGGGCGGCATCGCCGCCCGTCAACTCCGCGCGCCCGCTGTGGACGCCATCGACAAAGAACAATCGTCTGGCCATGTACAATAAAGAGTCTATTTTCCTATGATTGGCCACCTTCGTGGAGTACTTCTTGAAAAGCATCCCAATGAAGTGATTGTGGAAGCGCAGGGCGTCGGCTATCTGGTCACCATTCCAGTCTCGACGTTCACCGGGCTGCCCGATGCGAACAGCGAGGTAAAGCTGCGAATCCACACCCATGTGCGGGAGGATGCGATAGCTCTATTCGGGTTTCTGACGGCGCAGGAGAAAGGGCTGTTTGAAAAGTTGATCACGGTGAGCGGGATCGGGCCGAAGCTGGCGATCACGGTGCTAAGTGGCATCCCGACCGGCGAACTGATCGCGGCAATCCAAGCGGGAAACGTTGCCCAACTCACCCGTGTGCCTGGCATCGGAAAGAAGACAGCGGAACGGATGGTGGTGGAATTGCGCGACAAGATCGGCGCTGTGCCGAAGGGGGCGGCGCCCGCGATGCCGGCGGCCGTGGTGTTTTCCGCCGTCGAGGACGATGTGCTGAGCGCTCTTGGGAACCTGGGTTGTCCGCGGGCGGCGGCGGAGGCGGCGATTCAGAAGGCGCGGGCCGAGGGCGTGGCTTCCGAATTCGAACCTTTGTTCCGCCGCGCGCTTGCGCTGGTACGCTAGAGAGATGGCCGACAGAGGAATCGGATCGCCGTTCGGGCAGGAAGGCGACCTGCAATTTGAAGCGGCCTTACGGCCGAAACGGCTGGACGATTTTACCGGGCAACCGCGCCTGAAAGAAGTGCTGTCGATCGCCATTGAGGCGGCGCGCAAGCGGGGCGAGGCAATGGACCACGTGCTGCTTTACGGCCCGCCCGGGTTGGGGAAAACCACACTGGCGCACATCATCGCGGCGGAGCTTGGCGTGGAGATCGACCTTACTTCCGGCCCCGTCCTGCAAAAAAAGCTCGATCTCACCGGCATGCTCTCCCATATCAGAGAGCGCCAGGTCTTTTTTGTAGACGAGGTGCATCGCCTGCTGCCGGACGTGGAGGAGATGTTCTACTCCGCGCTCGAAGATTTCCGTGTGGACATCATTGTCGGAGCCGGTCCCGGCGCACGCACGCATTCGCTGCCGGTGCCGCGTTTCACGGCGATCGGCGCCACCACCCGGATGGGCATGGTGAGCGCGCCGATGCGCGGACGATTCGGACTGCTGCTGCGGCTGAATCATTATGAAGTTCCCGAGTTGAGCGGCATTGTGATCCGCTCGGCCGGTCTGTTGCAGGTGACGATAGAGAAAGAGGGAGCGGATGAAATCGCCCGGCGGGCGCGCGGTACGCCGCGCATCGCTAACCGGCTGCTGCGCCGTGTGCGCGATTACGCCCAGGTACGTGCGGAAGGGCACATCGATCTCACCGTTGCCCGTACGGCTCTGGACCTTCTGGAAGTGGACCGTTATGGCCTCGACGAGGTCGACCAGAAGATCATGATGACGATTCTGGAGAAATACTCCGGGGGGCCGGTGGGTTTGAATACGATTGCCGCTTCGGTGGACGAGGAGCCGGACACCATCGAGGAAGTCTACGAGCCCTATCTGATGCAGCTTGGCTTTCTAGACCGCACGCCGAGAGGCCGGAAGGCCACTGACCGGGCATTTGAATACTTCAACGTAGCGCGGCTGCGGGCCAACGGCGCACAGGCGCCGTTGTTTGCCGAAGAATCGTGGGCGAAGAAGCCTGGATGAAAAAGCTGGTCTATCTCGGCCTGGGGTCCAATCTGGGGGACCGCGCGCAGAATCTGCGGCAGGCAGCGGAACTCATCGCCGCCGCCGGCGTCACGCCGCTGCGTATGTCCTCAACCCATGAGACCGAGCCGATGTACGTCACCGGCCAGCCGATGTTTCTCAATCAGGTGATGGAGGGTGAGACGGAGGTCTTTCCCCGAACGCTGTTAAAGCGGCTGAAAAGCATTGAACAGGCGATGGGGCGAAAGCGGACGGTTCGCAATGGGCCGCGCCCGATCGACATCGATATTCTGTTCTATGGTTCGGCAGTGATTCGCGCACCGGAGTTGGTGGTGCCGCATCCGCGCATGGAGGAACGAAGGTTCGTTCTGGATCCGCTGGCTGAGATTGCGCCGGATCTGCGCCATCCGATTACCAAAAAAACGGTACGAGAGATGCGGGCGGCCGTTAGAGACAAGTAGGGCCGCGCTCCCGAGTTGGCAACGCGGCCCTTGTGTTGATCGAATTCGATGAATGGCTACTTGGCCATTTCGACAGTCTCCACTGTCACGGTGTCATCTGCCAGCTTGCCGTTGATGGTGACCTTGTGGCCGAGGTGTTCCAACACTTTGTCCTTGCTGGCGGCGTCGATCTTGAGGACCTTGTCGCCAACGACGAACACAGGCGCAGCGCCTTTGCCCTTCACGCAGCCGGTGACGCACTTCATCGACTTTTCAGAGCCGTCGGCGTGCTTGGCGCCGCAGCCGGCATCAGAGATGTATCCGGTCCAACTCGCCGCAAAAGCGGAGAGGGCGAACAGGGAGAGAGCAGCAACCTTCTTCATAGCAGCCTCCTTTGGATTTACTGGCTTGCAACGCCAATACTGGAGCAAACAGTATGGTTATAGAACAAACGGGGGGCCGAGCGCAAGTTTCGGCAGATGAAGCTTCCGTCATTTTTCAGGCCTTCGGCGCCGCCAACGGCAGGTTCTCCCTGGCGATCTGGAGGTTGACGATCTCCGAAATGACGGCGGTGAGGTAAGCGCTGCGGAGAGCCCAGGCATATGCTTTCTGCGGGATCTTGAGCGGCCCGGGGACTGCGTTCTCAATCTTGCTGACGCGTTCGGGCGGATCGATGGTCCCGTTGTTCCGGCCGTTGAACACAGGGCGCGCCACTTTCATTGCGATGACGCCCAGTTGATTGGCGTGGGCGCGCTGAAGGGCTTTGTCAACGAATGCGTGATTGACGATGTTGTAGGCGACCATCGCGGCGTCGTAGCGCCCGGTGTCGACCGCCGCTTCGAGTACCCCCGCCGGATCGTTGTGTGCCGACACTCCCAGGAATCGCGCCTTCCCCGACTTCCTCACCGATTCAAAGGCTTCGAAGATCTCGGGGTAGTTCTTCAGTTCGTAGCCGTTCGACGCACCGTGCGGACACATCAGGATATCGACGTGATCGGTTCCCAGGCGCTTGAGACTCTCATCGAGCGAATCAATGATCAACTGCCGGTAGTTCTTCCCCCGATCGATGGCGCGGCCGTATTTCTGTTCCATGACGTTGGCCAAAGCCGACTGCTCCATCTCATCCACCTGGGCGGGGAAGTAGTGTCCGTAGTAGTCGCGATGGAGGGCGCGGGTGCGCTCAAGTTCGTCCTTGGCCTTCGATTTGAGCTTGTTCTGCTCGGGTTGGGAGAGACTTTGGAAGATGTCCCGGTAGAGCCTGGACCGGTTGATGTCCCAGAGGCTCACCTTGGTATTGAGGAAGAAGGAATCGCGCTTGCGGGCCTTGATGATGTGGCTGTAGCCCTTCTCGCTGGCGGTGTTTCCGTAAGCCGGGGCGGTGTCAAGGTAGTTCAGTCCGTGGTCCAGGGCCCACAGCACCTGATCATGATTGGTGGGGCTGATGGTGTTTCCGCCCATCACCATTTCGGAAATCATGAAGCCGGTGCGGCCGAAGCGGCGGTAGGCGATGCCCGATTGCCTGTTGCGCCATTCGCCGCTGGTGGCGGGCGGAGCGGCGTCTGCCTTGGCGGCTATGGCGGCGGCGAGGGCCGTTCTGAGGGAATAGTCAAGAAATTCGCGTCGGGAAGCGGGCATTTCTCTACTGTAGCGGAACGGGAAAGAGGGTTTCGCGGCCAAGCAGCCATTTCGGATCGAGGCGGCGTTTGACGGCCATCATGGCCCCGAGCTGCTGCTCGGTGTACTGCAGCTTGAGCAGGTGGGCTTTGCGCTTGCCCAGCCCGTGTTCGGCCCCCACCGTGCCGCCGAGGTTTACCGCGTCGCGCGCGAACTGCAGCATCAGTTCCTTGCCGCGTTCGAACTCCTTGTGGCTGGTGGGCAGGATGTTGACGTGGACGTGGGCATCGCCGATGTGGCCGAAGATGACGTAGTGGTCCGGAAACTCCTGCTCGAGCTTGGCGCGGTAGCAGGCCATCATCTCGCGGTTCTTGGCGATGGGGACGGCGTAGTCGGACCCGAGTTTGAGGAAGCCGTTGCGGCGCACGATGTCGTTCACCGATTCGGGAAGGGCGTGGCGGAAGCGGCGGAAGCGCTCGCGGTCGGCGGCGTTTCCGGCAAACCACGAGGCCTCGCTCAGAGCGTGGGCCTCATCCAGACGTTCGAGCCAGGCGTCCACTTCGGGCGAGTCCTCGCTGTCCAGTTCCTGTTCGATGAGCAGGGCGGCGTGAGCAATGCCGGGGATCTCCGGATACTTCGGCCGCAGCAATCGGATGGACCCGTCGTCGATGTATTCGAGCATCCGCAGCAACGGCACCTGCCGCCAGGTTTCCACGGCAGCCAATGCCGCATCGTCATCGGAGAAGAACACAACGCCCGTCAACAGGTGTTTGGGATCGGGCAGCAGTTTCACTTCGGCTTCGAGAACGACACCCAGTGTTCCTTCCGATCCAATAAACAGATCGAGATAATCCATTTCCGGCTTGAGCCAATAGCCGGCGGAATGTTTGGTTGTGGCGGGCATCGGGATGGCGGGGATGGGGAAGGGGGCGGGTTGGCCGCGGCGCAACTCCAGCAGCGTCCCATCGATGAGAGCGACCTTCAGGGCAAGAACATGGCGGCGTGTGTCGCCAAACCGGAAGCTGCGGGATCCGCTGGCGTTGGTGGCGATGGTGCCTCCCAGGGCTGCCGAGTACTCTGTGGGATCGGGCGCATAGAATTGGCCCGTTGCCAGCGCCGCGGCCTGCAATTCCTTCAGTGCGATCGCTGCGCCCACCCTTGCGCTGCCCTCACCGATTTCAAGTTTGCGGAACTTCTCCACCGACAGGACCCAACCGCCGTGCGCGCAACGTCCGCCGGCAACGCCTGTGCCAGAGCCCACAACGGTCACCGGTACGTCCTCCTGCTGCGCGCGGCGCAGCACATCCAGCAGTTGCGCCTCCGTTTCAGGCACAAAAAGGGCTTCCGCCTCGCCCTGATAACCGGAGGCGTCTTCAAGGTAGGAGATGGGAATTTCGGTACTCACACTTCCAGGATGACAGGCATGATGAGCGGACGGCGCGAGGTCTGTTTGTTGAGGAAGCGGCGGAGATCGGTGCGGATCTTCTCCTGCATCACGCCCCAGTCCCCGCGCTCTTCCTTCGAAGAGGTTTCAAGCGTCTTGAGGACCACGCGCCGGGCTTCCTGCATGAGGGATGAGTCCTCGTCGAAAGAAACGAACCCGCGGCTGACGATCTCAGGAAGCGTCACGTTTTTTCCGGTCTGCTTGTTGATGGCGATGATGGGCAGGACGAAGCCGTCCTCGGAAAGGTGGCGGCGGTCGCGGATGACGATGTCCTCGACGACTTCGTCGACCGAGCCGGAATCGATGCATACCCGGCCCACGGCGATGGTGGCGCCGCGGCGTGCTCCTTCGCCGTCGATCTCCAGGCTTTGGCCGGACTCGATGACAAAGGCTCCCTGAAGGTGATCGTGAAGGACGCGATGGGCGAGGGCGGCGTGTTGGGCGAGCTGCCTGTACTCGCCGTGCAGCGGCATGAAGTATTTCGGCCGGGTGAGGCTGAGCATCAGCTTCAGTTCTTCCACGCTCGCGTGCCCGGAAACGTGGACGGGCGGATTCATGCTGCCGTAGATGATGTCGGCGCCCCGGCGGGCGAGGTGATCCATCATGCGAAAGATGGGCTTTTCGTTGCCCGGAATGATGCGCGCGCTCAATACCACTAAATCGCCCGGACGGACCGAGAGGTGCTTGTGGTTGTCCACGGCGACCCGCGACATTGCCGACATCGGCTCCCCCTGCGTGCCGGATACCACGGCCACAACCTTGTCGGCGGGCATCTGCATCAGGTCCTGAGGCCGGATGAGGATGGAATCGGGAATGTCCAGAAGTCCGAGGTCATGGGCGATCTCGGTGGAACTGATCATGCTGCGGCCGATGAAGGCGACGCGCCTGCGGTGTTCGTGGGCAACATCGAGGATCTGCTGGAGCCGGTGAATGGAACTGCTGAAGCAGGCCATCACCAGCCGGCCGGTGGCGCGGCGGAAGCAATCGTCCAGCCTCGGGCGGACCGCGCGTTCGCTTTCTGTATAGCCTTGCCGGTCGACGTTGGTGGAATCGGAAAGCAGGAGCAGGACGCCCCGTTTGCCGTAGTCGGCCAGCGTATGGAGGTCGAATGGCCGGTTATCGGTGGGGGTGGGATCGATCTTGAAGTCACCGGTATGGATGATGACGCCGAGCGGAGTGGTGATCGCCAGGGCGACGGCGTCGACGATGGAATGCGTGACGTGAATGAACTCAACCGAAAAGGGACCGATTTCGACGCGGTCACCGGGTTCGATCTCGTTGAGGTCCGGTTCTTCCTCGAGGTCATGTTCTTCCAGGCGCCGTTCCACCAGCGCCAGCGTGAACGCGGTTCCGTACACGGGAATGTTGAGCAGGCCCAGCAGGAACGGGACGCCGCCGATGTGGTCCTCGTGGCCGTGCGTGAGCACCAGCGCCCGGACGTGTTGGCGATTCTCTTCGAGGTAGGAGAAGTCGGGGACAACGATGTCGACGCCTAACAACTCGGCGTCTGGGAACATCATGCCCGCGTCGATAACGATGATGTCATCGCCATAGCGCAGGGCAAGGCAATTCATCCCGAATTCCCCCAAACCTCCCAGGGGAATTACCTGGATCTTCCGATCTGGCATGTAAGACTTTAGCGTATCACAGATCGATCGGAGCGCGGTCCGGCCGGTCAGAAAAGCAGCTTCAATCCGAATTGAATGCGGCGTGCGTTTTGGGCCGATTGAATCCGTCCGAACGATGGCGAGCCGAGGAAAATGTCCGGAAGATCGAAGTTCACACGGTCCAGCAGGTTGAAAGTTTCAAAGCGGAACTGGAGAGTCGCGCGCTCGGCGAAGGCTACGTTCTTGAGCAGGGAAAAATTGAGTGAAGCGAGGCCAGGCCCATCAAGGATATTACGCCCTGCGTTTCCGAAGGTTCCGCGTGGGGATGGAGCGAAGGCGCGGGTATCGAACCAACGCTCCGCGGTTCTGCCCGAGAGGGCGGGATTGGATAAGACATCGGGCCGGTCGTTGGCGCCGAAGCCGAGGTTGGAGCGGCCCGTGTTGCTGTTGTCGAATTCGGGCAGAAGGGCCACGGTGAAAGGGCGCCCGGTCTGCAGAGTGAGGATACCGTGCGTCTGCCAGCCTCCGCGCAATTTGCCTTTTCCGAACGGCAGGTCGTAGGAATAGCCAGCGGAAAAGCGCTGGCGGATATCGAAGTTCGAACGGGCCCGTTCAAGCCGCGTATTGTGCGAATCCTGCGGGAAATTGGGGTCGCCCGCGCTCGGGAAGAAGGCTGATGCGTCGTCGATGGACTTGCCGTAGGTGTAGGCCGACAACATCGACAGGCCGGCGCTCATGCGCTGCTGGAAGCGGATCTGGAGAGAGTGATAATTCGAATTGGCCCGCGATTCCAATTGGGTGATGTCGTCATACTGGGGCAGGGGACGCAGGTTGAACTCCGCGGCGCTGGGCCTGGGCTGATTGACATCCCGCGCCGAAAGCAGGTGCGTGCCCTTGGAGCCGACGTAGCCCACTTCAAGCACCCGGGACCGCCCAAGGTGCCGCTGCACACTGACGTTCCACTGCTGCACGTACGGTGTTTTCAGATCGCGCTGGAAGGAAAACGCCGAAGCGGGAATCGGAACCGGGTAGTTGGCGGGGAACGGATTCTGCACAGCCAGCGGAAAATCGGGCCGGAAGAAGAAGAGCCGCAGATTGAAGTAAGGTGCGTTGAAGTACAGGCCTTCGCTGGGGGCGAGCGCGGATTGATCGTAATAGAATCCGTAGCCTGTGCGGATGACGAAGCCCGAATTGGCAGGCGTCCAGGCGAGCCCGATGCGCGGGGCGAAGTTGTTCCTGTCGGAAAAATATCCTGAGCGCGGAACGCCGCCCGTACCCACCTGCAGCAGCCCTCCGGTGGCGCTATCGAAAACGTTGGCCCGGTCGAGGGGGTCTACCGGCGCTGAGTTGAACTCGTATCGCATGCCGAGGCTCAGCGTGAGATTCGGTTTCAGCCGCACGGTGTCGTTCAAGAAGAGGTTGTAGGACTCGCTGCGCAGATGCTGGGGATTGTCGAGCGTGGCGCCGCCGGTGACGGTTGGGACGCCGAGCAGCAGATCGCTCATCGGATTGCCGGTGATAAAGCCCAGGAACTGGAGGAAGCCGCGCGACTGGACGTCGCGATAGGCGTTCTGCTCAAGCTTGCGGATATCACCACCGAATTTCAGCAGGTGCCGTCCACTTGTCCACGTCAATTGATCGATGATCTGGTAGGTGTTGGTCACGCCCTGCTGCGGATTGTTGAACTCGTGGCCGAGCGGCGAAAAGCCGGTGATGGTGAGGAAGCTCAGGCCCAGATCCCGGGCGTTGGAACTCAGATCCGGCAGGCCGACCGCTCGGTTGATGTTGTTGGAATTGAGTTCCGGGAAGACGCCGTTGGCGACGCGATTGAAACCGAGGCGCACTTCGTTCAGCAGAGTGGGGCGGAAGGCGCGGGTCTCGCTGAGCATTACGTTCTGGGCGCGGCGGGGCACATTGTTTCCAAAGTCCGGCACCTGGGAAAACGATGGGCCGGCGAAAGGCTCATATAGATCGCGGTCGGTGAAGCTGTAGCGGAAGGAGAGATCGGAATTGCGCAAGGCATGGTCCAGCCGCACGTCGAATTGATCGGAACGCTCGCGCTGGGCGGGCGACGAGACAAAATTCTGCACCGGATCGCTACGGTTGGGCAGCGGATAGAGATTGGCGATCGCGCGTCCGATCGGATGCTGAAAGGCGGCCGGAATCTGGTTGCCGGGGAATGGCTGTTGGGTGAAGGGATTGAGGGGCGGGCGCGCCGACGAGGAAAAATCTCCATTGCGCTCAGCGAGCGTGGGAACGCGGGTGAGGCGAGTGAATCCCTCCCTCACGCGGCGTCCTTCGTAGTCCATGAAAAAGAATGTCCTGTTCCTGACCACGGGGCCGCCGAGCGAGAAGCCGAACTGGTTGCGCTGGTAGGCGGGTTTGGGCTCACCGGCCGGCGCAAAGTAGTTGCGGGCATCGAGCGAGGCGTTGCGGAAGAAGTGATACGCGGTGCCGTGGATTGCGTTTGTGCCTGACTTCAACACCACGTTCACCTGGGAGCCCGCGTTGCGGCCAAAGCTGGCATCGTAGGTGGAGGCCAGCACCTCGAACTCGCGGATGCCGTCCACCGGAGGATTCACCGCAAAACCGTTGAGCTTGGGATCGCCGTTGTAGACGCCGTCCAACAAAAAGAGGTTGCCGTCCTCGCGGCTGCCGTTCAGATGCATGGCGAAATCGCCGCGCACCGAACCGGCGGAGCCTTGGGCGGCGGGCACGGCGCCCGGGCTGAGGAGGCTGAGTTCGAAAAAGTTGCGTCCGTCGAGCGGTAGACCGAGGATCTGGCGGGTTTCAATGACTGCGCCCATCGCGGCGGTTTCGGTGCGCAGCAACTCCCGGCTGGCGGTCACTTCGACGGCCTCGGACCGGCTTCCCGGCGCCAGCGCAATGGCGAGGCGCAACTCCTGGTTGACCTGGAGGGTGAGCAATTGGACGTGTTTGCGAAAGCCCTCCCGTTCGACCTCGATGCGGTAGGAGCCGGGAGCGAGCTGGCCGATGGTGAACTGGCCCTGCGAATCGGCCGTGGCGCCGCGCCGTTTGCCGGTGTCGATTTCCGTGGCCTTGACGGGAACTCCGGCTACCGGGCTGCCAGAGGCATCGGTGACACTGCCCACAATTGACCCGCGCACGGTCTGTGCGTCAAGGCCGAACTGAATGGCAGTCAGGATCGCGAGTGTACGGAAAAAAAGCATGCGATCTTCTACTATAACCGTACCGGCAGGCCGGGCTGTTGGACCGGCAAAATCTCATTCGGGCAGCAGGATGATCAGTTCGAGCTGCGGAGCGGGGAAATCGCCCGGGACGTAGGCGGCGAGGTTGCGCGCTCGCAGTACGGCTTCCCAGTAGACCCCGCTGGTGGTGAGGCTGAAGTACTGGTGATTCAGCTTTACCGGAATGGCGCTGGGCGGACGCGGATTGTGCGTCAACACCACGCCCGGAAGCGCCTTGGCCACCAGATGTTCAATGTGATTGGCCGAGCACACCTTGATGAGCGACGGCGCCTTGGCAATGAGTTCCCCTTCGTTCATCTCCGAATTCACCGCCAGGTACATGCGGGTGTCCTTGAAGTATTTATCGTCGGCCAGCGGGGCGGCGTAGATATAGGGCTGCTGAAGTTTCAGGGGAATGGAGATGTAGTTGGAGGGGACGACGGTTTCAAGCAGGTTGCGCAGGATCTCGTCGAGGGCGGTGAAGGGCGGCTCCAGATCGTCGTGGTTGTACTTGGGCAGGTCCCTGGGATGCACTGTGGTGGAGAAAGTGGTGAGCGCTCCGGCCAGCGTGAGCATCGTCTGAAACAACTCCTGGGGATGGCCGCGCTTGCTTTCAAACAAATGCTGCATCAGCGGGAAATGGGAATTGATGGTGTAGAGCAGCCAGAAGTTGGCGATGTCGGAAATCGGAAAATCGGCCAGGCTGAGGTTGCGCTGGCGGCGCGTGCCGGCCAGGATGCTGCTCTTGGCTGCGAGGATTTCGACCAGCCGTCGGGCGATCGACATCAGGTAGTCACTCGCTCCGGCGTCGAGCATCGGCGGGAGGAAGCGGGAATCCATCTGAAAAGTGCCGGCCTGGGTTCGCTTCATTCTGGCGAGGCGAAGCGTCGAATAGCCGTTGAGGTTTTCCCCTTCGAAAAGGAAACGGAAGTTCTTGCGGGCCACCTGGACGGGCTTTTCAGACAGACCCGTATTTTCATCACGCAGCATGATGACGTCTGCGACGAATCGGGTGTCGGCGGCGCGGTTCGTCATGGCCACGTTCAGGCCGCGGTCCCGGTAGGCCGGAATCGCGAGGTAGACATCCATTTGCTTCTGGTCGGCCTCGAACGAATCGGCGAAGGGCCGGATGGGCGGGGCCGCGTCGGCGGCCGGAATGTCGAACAGCAGTCCGTCCGGAAAGATACCCGCGGCCGAGGCGATGGCCACGTTGCCCGCCGCAAGGGCTTCCTGGTCCAGCCGCAACGAACTGAATCCCCAGGGGAAAGACGACAATGAGTCCATCTGAAACTGCAGTACCGAGTCAAGAAAGCGATCCTGGCTCTGGAGGTACTGCGCGTTGAGGAAAGTTCCCTTCATCCAAATTACTGGCTGGAGCCGCTTCATCCGAATCCAACGTAGCAGATTTGTTAGATTAGAAGCGTGGTGGGCCCCGATTTGAGGCTGCCGGCCGGCCTGAACGCCGGCACACCCTTACCAAGAACGAAAGATGCCCGATTCCTCAAGTTCCACGGCCGGTGACCGCTTTCAGCGGCTGGTGGACATCATGGCGCGGCTGCGCGCTCCCGACGGTTGTCCCTGGGACCGGGAGCAGAATTTCGACACCATCAAACGGTACCTGCTCGAAGAGGCCTACGAGGTGATGGAGGCCATCGACACGCAGGACTGGGACGGGTTGTGCGATGAACTGGGCGACTTGATGCTGCAGCCGGTCTTTTTCGCGCAGATGGCGGGGGAAGCGGGGCGGTTCCGGATTGAAGATTGTTTGGATGCGATCAACCGGAAACTGGTGCGCCGGCACCCGCATGTGTTCGCCGATGGCGAAGCAAGGACCGCTGCCGACGTAAAGACCCGCTGGGACGAAATCAAGGCTGAGGAAAAAAAGGCCCGCGGGCGCGCCGCCGCCGGACTGCTGGACGGGATTCCGCGGGCGGTTCCGGCGCTGGTGGAAGCAGCCCGTATCAGTTCGAAAGCCGCCGCCGCCGGTTTTGACTGGCCCGGCCTGCACCAGGTGCTGGACAAAGTTCGCGAAGAGATTGGCGAACTCGAACACGCCAGGACCCGGGAGGAAGCCGAAGCCGAGGTTGGGGATCTGCTGTTTACGATCGTCAACGTGGCGCGCTTCCTCAACGCCGATCCGGAACAGGCCCTGCGGCGCACGAATGCGAAATTCCGCAGCCGGTTCGCCCATGTGGAACAAGGGCTGGCGGCCCAGGGTAAGTCGCCAAAAGACGCGACGATCGAAGAAATGGAAGCACTGTGGCAGGAGGCGAAATCCATATGAGTTTGGAAGTGAGGCCGATTTCGCAAATCGCCGAGTTTGAAGAGGCAGTGCGGCTGCAGAAGACCATCTGGGGTTTCGAAGACATCGAACTGCTTCCGCGCCGCCTTTTCGTGGTGGCGAACAAGGTGGGGGGGCAGACGCTGGCGGGATTCGATGGGGCGAAGATGGTGGCGTTCCTGATCGCGATTCCCGGTTTGAAGGCCGATGGCACGACGTTTCTGCACAGCCACATGCTCGGGACGCTCGCCGAATACCGGGACAAGGGCCTGGGACGAATGCTGAAGCTCAAGCAGCGCCAGGAAGCGCTGGGGCGGGGCATTGACCTGATTGAATGGACCTTCGATCCGCTTGAGCTCAAGAACGCCTACTTCAACATCGAGAAACTTGGGGCGGAAGTGCGCCGTTTTGTGCCCAATCAATACGGGACAACCTCCAGCCACCTGCACGGCGGATTGCCCACCGACCGCTGCGTCGCCGAGTGGTGGATCCGTTCGCCCCGGGTGGTCAACCTGCTGGACGGCAAGCCCCTGGAGCGCCCTGCAGTGCTGGCGCGCATCGTTGTGCCGGCCGATGTCGCCGAATTGAAGATCACTGACCCGCAGCGGGCCCGCCGCATCCAGCAGTCTGTCAGCGAGCAGTTCCAGGAGCACTTCCGGGAGAATATGTGGGTCAGCGGATTCGAAAAATCGGCGGAGTCGGGTACCTACCTGCTGAGCGAAGGCCAATGAAAATCGAGCAAGTCATTCTGCGTTTGATCCGTATGCCGCTGGTGCATTTCTTTGAGACCAGTTTCGGCCGCACCTATGAACGGCAGATGGTGTTAGTGGAGGTGCGTTCCGGTGGGGTCTCGGGATGGGGGGAAGTGACCTGCGGGGAAAATCCCTTTTACAACGAGGAATGGACCGAGTCTGCCTGGCTGATTCTCAAGGATTACGCGATTCCACGGGTTCTAGGCCTGGAATTTGCCTCAGCCGCCGGTGTTTGCGGGCGAACGGCCCATATCCGCGGCCACAACATGGCGCGCGGAGGGCTGGAGGCGGCGGTTTGGGACTTAGAGGCCCGGCTGAAGGGAGAACCGCTGTGGAAGACGATCGGTGGTGGCGCTTACAAGGAGATACCGTGCGGAGTGTCGATTGGGATACAGGACTCAGTCGATCAGTTACTCTCGAAGATCGACGTTGAGCTTGGCGCGGGCTATCAACGGATCAAGATCAAGATCAAGCCTGGCTGGGACGTTGAGGTGATCCGGGAGGTGAGGAAGCGGTTTCCGGGGATCCGGATGATGGCCGACGCCAACAGCGCATATACGCTCGGCGACCTGGAGCACCTCAAGCGGCTGGACGAATTCGATTTAATGATGATAGAGCAGCCGCTGGCCCACGATGAGATCATCGATCACGTGCCCCTACAGGCGGCGCTCAAGACGCCGATATGTCTGGATGAGTGCATCCGATCGGCGCACCATGCCGAGCAGGCGATCCGGCTGCGGGCGTGCGGGATCATCAATATCAAGCTGGGACGGGTGGGGGGCTTTGCGGAGGCGAAGAAGGTACACGACGTGGCACAGAGGGCGGGGATTCCGGTGTGGTGCGGCGGGATGTTGGAGTCAGGCATCGGGCGCGCTCACAACATTGCGCTGTCGACGCTGCCGAATTTCGTGCTGCCGGGCGATGTGTCGGCGAGCAGGCGGTACTGGAAACGCGACATCATTGAGCCTGAGGTCGAAGTGACGGGACGCGGGACGATCATGGTGCGGGACCAAGCCGGGTTCGGCTATAATTTAGATACCGCGTTCATCAAATCGGTTAGTATACGTGAGGAGACTTTTTCTTGAGCGAGGGGTCAAGTAGCACCCCATCGAACCGGCGGATCTATTCCCTGCTGTGTTTGATGGTTTCACTTTGGGCGCTGAATTTCGTCGTTGCACGTTTTGCCCTGCGTGAGATACCGACAACGGTCGCCGCCTCCCTGCGCGCCATCAGCGCCGGACTGATTCTGCTGCCGGTCTGGTTCTGGCGGGTGCGGGCGAAAGCCGAGCCGCCTTTGTCCCGGCAAGACCTGCCGCTGCTTGCCATGTTGAGCTTTCTAGGGGTGGCGCTCAATCAACTATGCTTCCTGCTGGGCATTGAGCGCACCAGCACTTCCCACGCCGCTGTGCTGATCGGACTGACTCCTCTTTTTGTGCTTGTGGCCTCGGCAGTGTGGGGGCTGGAGAAGCTGACGGCCCGCAGAATGGTTGGCATGGGGGTTGCCCTGTCGGGGGTCGCCGTGTTGCAAATGACCCGCGCTTCGAGCGGGGAGGCCACTATCCTCGGTGATCTGCTGATCGCCGGCGCGTCATTGACCTTCGCAATCTACACAGTAATGGGCAAGAAACTCACGGCGCGGCAGGGCGGGCTGACCATCGCTACGTTCTCTTACGTCATAGGCGGACTGTTGCTGTCGCCTGCGGCGATTTGGCACGGGATCGGATTCGATTTCGGCTCGGTCAGTGGCGTCGCCTGGACGAGTCTCGCATATATGACCCTGTTCCCGTCGGCGCTGTGTTATCTGATTTTTCACTACGCGCTGAAGCACATTCCAGCTTCGCGGGTATCGAATGTCGGATACCTGCAGCCGTTGCTGGCCACGATGCTGGGAATCTGGCTGCTGGGCGACACCGTGTCTTCTGAACTGGTCGCGGGCGGTTCACTCGTCGTAACTGGCGTGTTTTTATCGGAGCGGGGCTAATGCCGGGGTTTGTCCGGCTGCTGAAAGAGAACAGAAACTACCGCTATACCTGGATGGGACAGGTGGTGAGCGAAATTGGGGATCACTTCAACAATATCGCCGTGTTCAGCCTGGTGGTGCAGCAGGATAGCGGTGGAATGGCGGTGACGGGGGTTATGCTGGCGCGGGCCGTTCCGGCGATCACGATCGGCCCGCTGGCGGGAGTTCTGCTGGACCGGATGGATCGCAAGCGGCTGATGCTTGTCAGCGATCTCGTACGTGGCGTAGTGGCCGCGGCGTTCATCCTCACGCTTACCGATCCGAGTCACCATCTCATCTACGTGCTCAGTGCGCTGTTGATGGCGGCCTCGCCGTTTTTCACGGCCGGTCGATCTTCGATACTGCCCACGATCGCGACGAAGGAACAATTGCTGACTGCGAATTCGCTGACGCAAACCACGCAGTGGAGCACACTGACGCTGGGCGCGATGCTGGGGGGCTTGAGTGTGGCGGGGCTGGGCTATGCATGGGCGTTTTTCCTGAACGCCATGTCCTTCCTGTTTTCGGCGTGGTGCATCTCAATGCTGCGGCTTCCTAAGAATGCGCAAAGGGCCGGGCGGAAGGCGCTTACCGAGAACGACATGATGCGTCCGTGGCACGAATACGTGGAGGGGTTGCGATACATGCGGTCCACTCCGCTGTTGGTTGGCATTGCAGTGCTGACGGTCGGTTGGGCCTCAGGCGGTGGTGCGGCGCAGATCCTGTTCAGCCTTTTCGGCGAGAAGGTATTCCACAGAGGAGCTTCCGGCATCGGAACGATTTGGGCGTTCGCCGGAGTAGGCCTGCTGATGGGCGGGGCCTTGGCTCATCGCATTTTCCCGGGATTGAGTTTTTCCGCCTACAAACGAGTCATCGTATTCGCGTATCTGGTGCACGGATTGAGCTACGTGGTGTTCAGCCAGATGAAGGACTTCTGGCTCGCCTGCGGCTTTATGTTGCTGTCGCGCGCCGGGGTGGCGGTGAGCGCGGTGAGCAACTACGCGCAATTGTTCCGGCATGTGCCGGACCAGTATCGGGGGCGGGTCTTCGCCACCATCGAATCTTTGAACTGGAGCATGATGTTGTTGTCGATGCTGGGCGCAGGCATCGCCAGCCAGCATTACAGCCCGCGGTTGATCGGCGCGGTATCGGGAGTCCTGAGTTCCCTCACGGCGTTCTATTGGCTCTACCTGGACGGTTCGGGACGTTTGCCGGAGCCGGCGGTGACGGGCATCGAAGCCGGCGAAGTCGAAGTTCACGAACCTACGGTTCCCTGACACTTCCCGCGGCCCTTCGATTGCACCGGAAGACGAGCGGCGGGAGCTTGGCGGTGAAGCAGGCGCCGGCGCAGCGATCCCTGACGCCGGCCAACGGATTCAGCGACGGGCATGTGTGTGTGAAATGGTGTGCGTTGAGGCAGCCGTCAGTTTTCACCAGCGAATGCGATTGCTCCGCCGCCGCGCTCAGGCATGCCGCGGGGGGCAATTGGGCCATGAGCAGGACTGGGCTGGCGGGCGCGCCGGCGGGGCAATCGCGAGTTGGCGACCAACGACCGGTCCGCCGAGCGCCGCCTGTCCGAAGCAACGGCACTTCTTCTTGCGGAACTCCTTTTGCTGGAGCAGTTTCTGGTGCGCCTGCTGGTTAATGCGGGCTGCGGGATTGATGGTGGCATCGTTGCGAAGATTGGGCGGGAGATCGTCGAACGGTTTTTGCTTCGGCGGTTTTGGCGGATTCTCTTCGGCTGAGGCGGCGGCGGCCAGCAACAGCACCACCACCAGGGTGATGGCGATGATCGCCCAGCCGGGGGGCCCGGCGGCGGCCAGAGGCGCCTCTTCGGCCAGCACCGTCGCGCCCCCCAGTTCTGCCGCGGCTAAGATTTCCGCGCCTTCGGCGGAAAGAACCAGCGCTTCGCCCATGGCGGCCGGCGCGACCTCGGCGGCCGCGCCTATCGCCTGGAGCGCCGTGCGCATGCGCTGCAACGTGGCGGCCACCCTTTTCAGATTGTTGGTCTTGGCAATCACGTTTTCCATGTGCTGCAACAGTGCACGGGCGCGGGCTGTGTCTCCCCGCCGGACGGCTGCCCAAAATTCCTTGGCGTGTTTCTGCAGGCCGAGTTGATTAAAGATATCGCCCCACTCTGAACCCATAGCGAGCGTTTCCTCCGGAATAGATAAGAAGCGATGGCGCGCTTCTATCTGTGTTGGCGTGTGAGGCCGCCAGATCACGTCACCGCGCGAAAGCTGGTGACTCAGTATCCGGATCGAAGTGGAACGCAGGCCCGGGAAGGCCTAGCGCTGGGTGAACTGCATCACCGCCAGCATCAGCAGTCCCACCGCCCCTGCCAGCATGCAGGCAATCGCCCAACGGACGCCCTTGGAGAGTGGGTTCACCTTAGGCCCGGGTTCTGAGCCGCGCCGGTTCAGCCCTTCGCTTTCAAGCAGTTCCCGCCCCTTTTCGTTGGCGATCACCAGCGTGTCGATGTGCGAGTTCCGCGCCACCCGGACCAGCTTCTGACGCAGCGGTTCGGGCATGTCTTCAAGCGAACGGAACACCTCGGTATTGTCGCCGCTGGCGATATACACCACAAAAAGCTTCTGACTCACCCGCTGTTCCATTCTCGCTCCAAGCCTATATCGTTAGGTTGCTGACATTCTCTTCGACACGCGCGTGCTTCAGCATCACCTCGATGAACCCTAGCGCGGCCTTAGAGAGCGCCTTATCCTTGCGGTATATCAAACCCAGTTGCCTCATCATCGGTTCCGGTCCCAGCCCCACGGTCACCAGTTTTTCCGCCGCAACCTCTTCGGCGCAGTGCGATGCCGCCAGGAACGACAACCCCAGTCCGGCCATCACGAACCGCTTGATCATCTCGGTGGAGTCCAGTTCCATCGAGATGCGGATCATGTCTTCCACCGGTTCCAGCCATGCATTCAACCGCGCCCGCGTCGTGCCCGACTTGGGCAGCAAAAGCGGCCATTCCACCAGGTCCCGGCAATTCACCGCCTTCCTGGATGCAAGCGGATGGCCCGCCGGCGCCAGCAGCCGGATCTCGTCGGAATGGATCTTTACCGTCTGCAGCTTCTTCTCGGTCACCGGAAGCTGCGTGATGCCGAAGTCGGCCTGGTTATCGGTTACGGCCTCCACCACCCTGGCGCCGTAGCTGCGATCCACCAGGATTTGCACGTTTGGGAATTCTTTCTTATATCCCGAAAATACTTCAGGCAATACATAAATGCAAGTCGCCTCATTGGCGGCGATTACCAGTTCACCCCGCGGCACCCGCTCCAGTTCGTTGATCGCGTCCTGGGCGCGGCGTTTCAGGTCCAGGATCTGTTCGGCGTAGTCGGCGAAAATCCTGCCCGCCGGCGTCAGCGATATCCGCGTTCCCAGGCGTTCAAACAGCGGAGCGTTCATCTCCTGTTCCAATTGGCGCACCTGCGCACTGATGGCGGGCTGAGTGCGAAAGCAGGTCTGCGCCGCCTTCGAAAAGCTCTTCAGCCTGACAATTTCCAGGAACGTGTGGAGTTGGTCCAGGTCCATACTGCCCAGTACAAACCAATAGCCCGGCGCCGCCGGGTTGCATACCGCCGCTGCGATTTCGGGTTGCGGTTTAAGCTGCCCCGATTATAGCATCAGGATATATGACTCCTTTTCGCGCCGGCCGAAGTTGACCATCTTGCCAGTTCTGCTCATTCTGATTCTTCTGGCGGCCCGGCCCGTCTCCGCGCGCCAGCCGGAGAACGTGCTCATTGTCGCCAACCGCGCCTCACCGGTATCCAACAGCATTGCCGAGTATTACGCGCGAAAGCGCGGCATCCCGGCCGCGCAGGTCTGCTACATCCGCACCGCCACCACCGAAAGCGTTTCCCGTCTGGTGTACGAAACCCAGATCGCCCGGCCCATCGCCCGCTGTCTTGTCTCCCGGGGGCTGCAGGAGAAGATCCTCTACATCGTCACCACGCTGGGCGTGCCGCTCATCGTGGAAGGGGCCGGCGGGATGGAGGGCGATATCGCCGCCGTTGATTCCGAACTGACGCTGCTCTACTCCGCCATGAAAGGGCGTCCGCACCGTGTGCAGGGCGCCTGGCCCAATCCGTACTTCCGCCAGACGGACGCGGCCTTCAGCCACCCGGCGTTTCCGATTTATCTGGTCACGCGGCTGGCGGGCTATGACTTTGCCGATGTGCGCGGGCTGATTGACCGCTCTCTGGCCGCCGTCAACCGCGGAATGGCCGTCATCGACATGCGGTCGGCGCTCGATGACATCGGCAATGACTGGCTGAAGAACGCGGCCATCCGGCTGCCCGCCAGCCGCACGATTCTGGATGAATCCGACGCTGTGCTGTACAAGCAGAAGAATGTGATCGCGCTGGCCTCCTGGGGCTCCAACGACAAGAATCGCAAGCAGCGACTGCTGGGGTTTGAATGGCTGCCGGGCGCCATCATGACCGAGTTCGTCTCCACCAACGGACGGACGTTTGAGCGTCCGCCCGCGGATTGGAATATCTCCACCTGGGAACAGAAGGACAAGCCCAAGTGGTTCAAGCAAAGTCCGCAGACACTGACGGCGGACTACGTTCATGAAGGCGTCACCGGCGCCTCCGGCCACGTGGCGGAACCGAAACTGGGATTCACTCCAAGGCCCGAGATCCTGCTGCCGGCCTACATTAACAACGGGCGTAATCTGGCCGAGAGCTACTACCTGGCGATTCCAGCCCTGAGCTGGCAGAACATCGTGGTGGGCGATCCCCTTTGCCGGTTGAGACAGCCATGAAGCGCCGCGCCGTCTTTGGCCTGATTGGTCTCACGGCCAAAGGCGAATCTCGTATTGACGGGCGCATCGTCGATGATTCGCACCTTGCCGGGCACCGGCTGCGCGACAAAGCCGCGTTTGCGGCCCCCCGGCACAGCATTCGCGTCCCGGTGGTGATCATCGGCGGCGGCATCGCCGGACTTTCGGCGGCATGGGAGCTGCGGCGTAAGGGCTTCTTCGACTTCGTGCTGTTGGAGATGGAGCGACAGGCGGGAGGCAATTCCTGTTGGGGGGAAAACGAAGTGTCCGCCTACCCTTGGGCCGCTCACTACCTGCCCGTGCCGAACCGCGGATCCGGGCTGGTGCGCGATCTGTGTGAGGAAGCCGGACTGCTCCATCAGGGTGAATGGAATGAACGCCACCTCTGCCATTCGCCGCAGGAGCGCCTGTTTCTGCACGGCCGATGGCAGGAAGGGCTGGAGCCGGAAGTTGGGGCCACGCGGCAGGATCGCGAGGAGTTTCGCAGGTTCGGGCTGCGAATGCGCGAGTTTGCGGCAACAGGTGGCTTCACGATACCCGTGGGACCCGCGCCCGGCAGCGGAGTGCTTGATCGCCTTTCCATGGCTGAGTGGCTTCGCCAGAACGGCTTTTCCTCGCCCTACCTTCACTGGTATGTCGACTACGCATGCCGCGACGACTACGGCGCGCTGGCGCGCGATACATCGGCCTGGGCTGGAATCCACTACTTCGCCTCGCGCGAGCACGATGAGCGCGGCCCCTTCACCTGGCCCGAGGGAAACGGTTGGCTGGTGAAACACCTGCTTGGACGGGTGGGTAACCACGTGCGGACCGGCGCCTTCGTCCACCGCATTGAAAGTAGCGGCCAGCGCTGGAAGGTCAGTGCCGGCCACACGCAATACGATGCCGCGGCGGTGATTTTCGCCGCGCCATCCTTCCTCACGCGCTATCTGATGGAGCAGCCGCCGGACGCAACGGCAATCGTTTATTCGCCATGGGTGACGGCGAACCTGACGCTGCACCGGATCCCCGCGGAACGCCAGCACGGCGAACCGGCATGGGACAACGTGATTTACGGATCGCCCTCGCTCGGCTACGTGGTGGCGACGCATCAAAGCCTGCGCAGCCGCATCAGCCAGACGGTTTGGACCTACTACCGGGCGTTGGCTGAGATGGCGCCGGCGGCGGGGCGCCGTCTGTTGCTGGAAAAGGACTGGGCGTTCTGGAAAGAGGCCATCCTCATGGATCTGGAACGCGCCCATGCCGACATCCGCCAATGTGTGTCGCGCATCGACGTGATGCGATTCGGCCATGCCATGGCGCGGCCCGTTCCCGGATGGATGTTGGACCCCGGGCGCGCCCGTCTGCTGTCATCGGGCCGGACGCTCGTGTTGGCGAACTCCGATCTTTCGGGGCTCTCGATCTTTGAGGAAGCACAGAGTAACGGTGTCAATGCCGCCCGGCGGATTCTAAAAATCCTGGGGGCGGGCCGATAAGCTCACCATGACGGCTACAGCGAGCGATCTAAAGTCCAGGCTGAATTCGGCGGTAACGGCTCATAGCTTGTGGAAGCAGCGGCTGGCAGACGCGGTCCAAAGCGGGGGACAGGGACTCGATGCGGCACAGCTTGAAAAAGACAACCTGTGCGAGTTGGGCAAGTGGCTGTACGCCTCTCCTGAGCACGGCTCTCACCCGCACTACGAAAAAGTGCGACAGCTCCATGCCGAATTCCATCGGCAGGCTGCGGCCGTCTTGCGCATGGGGCTCAAAGGCCAGACCGCGGCGGCGCTTCAATGTCTGCGGTCATCGGACAGCGACTACGTCCGCGTTTCCGCCAGCCTGGTGCTGGAGCTGAGCGCCTGGAAAAAATCGCTCTAGCCTATTTCAGGGCGATCACCAGGGAACGCATCGGCCGCGCGCCGCGCGTGATCAGCTTGGGCGCGTGTTCGCCCTTATCGTGCCAGATCACCTCGCCCGACTTACGTGCGCGCCGTTCCACCTTGCCGGTCTGCGCATCCACGCGGTCGTAGGCGGTGTCATTGAGAAATACGATGACCTGATCTGTTTCGCGAATGTGCGGATCGCGGCCCACACCCACATCGATGACGCGTTCGGTGACAGTGACCTTCGCGTTGTTTAAAATCACCTTTTCCGAGTATCCGGCCTTGGCGCCGCCCAGCAGGTTCATCACGCCAAGGGTGGCCACCGAGGAAACAATCGCCGTGATTACGATGCGCTTCATGGGTGCAAGCGTACCAGAATTGGACGACAATGGGGAATCGTACCCGTGAAGCGCGCTCTGCCCTTATTGCTCGTCCTTGTTGTGGCCGCGGGTTCCGGCTGGCTCG
>JANRLE010000402.1:0-14392 GCA_033762895.1 Bryobacteraceae bacterium
TAAAGCGATTCGCGACCTCCGCCCCGGCGGCGGCACCGCCTTCTACGACGCCATCTTCCGCTCCTGCAAGGACAAGCTCATGCAGGACCAACCCCGTCACAAATTCCGCCGCGCCGTGGTGGTGCTCAGCGATGGCGACGACAACCAGAGCCGCTACACTCGTGACCAGGCACTGGAGATGGCGCAGAAGGCCGATGTGGTGCTCTACACCATCTCTACCAACATCACGCGCGTGGAATCGGACGGCGACAAGGTGCTGAAGTACCTGGCCCAGGAGACCGGCGGCCTCGCACTGTTTCCCTTCAAAGTAGAGGATCTCAGCCAGTCGTTTGAGAACATCGCCAACGAACTGCGCTCGCAGTACAACCTGCTCTACCGCCCCGAACCGCTGCATACCGACGGGCTTTATCACACCGTCGACATCCGCGTGAAGAACCGCAAGGATTTTATCGTGCGGGCGCGGAAGGGCTACTACGCGCCGCGGCTGTAAGATCGGGCGTGAGGGATCTGTGTGGAAATTCTGACAGTCTGTGTTTAGAATTGGTACGAACCCCTCATGTCTGACACCGACGGCTCGCCGGACATTACGCTGATGTTGGCCGGGATCAAAGCCGGCGACCAACACAGCCATTCCAAGTTCATCAATGCGGTCTACGGACAACTGAAACGCATCGCAGCCAACCAACTTAGGGCCGAACAGCATTGCCAGTCGCTGCCCGCCTCCGCACTGGTGAACGAGGCGTATCTTCGCATGATGGGCGGTAACGGTTCGTGGGAGAACCGGGCGCACTTCTTCGCCAGCGCCGCATCGACCATGCGCAGGATTCTCATTGACCGCGCCCGCAGCCGCCGGGCACAAAAGCGGCAGGGCGACCTGAAGAAAGTCGAGTTAAACGAAGCGGCATTTGTTGTCACTGCTGAGGGGGATTCCTACTCCGAGCGGCTGCTCGCCGTCGATGAAGCGCTCAACGAATTGTCCAAGTGCGATCCGCGCAAGGCAAAGCTGGTGGAGATGCGTTTCTTCACCGGCATGACGTTGGAGGAAGCGGCCCACGTGCTCGGCATTTCTTCCCGCACCGCGATACGGGACTGGAAATTCGCCCGGGCCTGGCTGCTTGGCAAAATTTCCGGCACTGGCGCGTCATGAACCCCGAACGTTGGGAGCGCCAACAGGCTGTTTTCAGCAAGGTGCAACCGGCCAACCCCGAGGAGCGAGTCCGGCTGCTGGATACCCTTTGCGGGGGTGACGATGCGTTCCGGCGCGAGATCGAAGAATTGTTACGAAACCATGACTTGGATGACTCTTTTCTGAGCGGCCCCATGCTGGACGGCGGCTCCCTGGCGGTCCGGCCGGAGGCGGGCACGTGGCTGGCCGGCCGGTTTGAGTTATTGCGCCTGTTGGGGGAAGGCGGCATGGGCCAGGTGTGGGCGGCGCGGGATCACCGTTTGAATGACGATGTCGCGATCAAGACCATTCACCCGCGAATCGCCGGCGACAAGGGAGCGATCGAACGGTTCAAGCGGGAACTTCAGCTTGCGCGCCGTGTGGCGCATGCCAATGTGTGCCGGCTCTACGAGTTGTTCGAGGAGAAACTGGCGGGTGCGCCACTCTGGTTCCTCACCATGGAACTGTTGGCGGGAGAGACTCTGGCTGCGCGGCTGGACCGCGGCGGCCGGATCGAACCGTCGGTGGCGCTGGACTGGACGGGCCAGCTTTGCGCCGCGGTCTCGGCGGCGCATTCGGCCGGGATCGTGCACCGCGACCTGAAACCTGGAAACATCATGCTTGTGCCGGATGCCGCGGGGCAGCTACGGCCAGTGATCATGGATTTCGGACTGGCCCGTGTCACCGTCTCCAACGGCCCGGTGAATAGCGTTACCGCTTCCGGCCTGCTGGTGGGCACTCCCGAGTACATGGCCCCGGAACAGATCCGCGGCGACGCCATCACCGCAGCCGCCGATTTATATGCGCTGGGTCTCATCCTGTACGAAATGCTCAACGGCGCCCGCCCGTTTAGCGGCAAGAACACCCTGGATTCCTGGATGCGCCGCATTCGCGAGGGGCCGCCCGCTCTTGGCCGCGCCGTTCCAGGGCTTCCCCGCCATATCGACGCCGTCATTGCGCGCTGTCTCGAATTCGAACCACGGAACCGCTTTGCCTCCGCGGCCGAACTCGCCGCGGCGATCGAGGATGCGCCGGGCTGGCCCAGTCGCCTGTCGCAGCCACTTGCGACCGCGGCCGCCGTCGCTGCGATGCTCATTGGAGTGTGGGTCGGCTGGCCGTACCTTATGCCGGGCTCGCGGTCCACACCGGAAGCGCTGCTGTGGTACCGCGATGCGCGGCGCGACCTGGCTGAAGGAGCCGCGGTCCGTGCATCCAACCAACTGCGCCGTGCGATCGCCGCTTCCCCGGGCTTTCCGGCCGCCTATGCCGCCCTCGCCGAAGCGCAGATCGAACTCGATCAGTTGCCGGAAGCCCGCGAAACCGTGCTGCGTGCGGCCGATCTGCGCGGCGCCGCCGGCGACCGCGCGTATGTGGAAGGTGTGCGGCGCCTGCTGCTGCGCGATTGCCCGGCCGCCGTCAGCGCCTTCCGGTCCCACGCCGCGGCGGTGGAGCAGTCGCTGCGTCCCTACGCTCTTACCAGCCTCGCGCGGGCGCAGGAACGCTGTGAACAGGCCGCCGCCGCCCGCCAGACGCTGACCGAGGCGGCGAAGCTTGATCCCCGCAATGCGGCGGTGCTGGTGCGGTCGGCATTGCTCGCCCATGGAAGGCAGGACTTGGAAAGCGCCGACCGGGCGCTGGTTTCCGCCGAAGCACTGTACCGCGAGCTGAACAATTTCGAGGGGGTCGCCGAGGTGCTGCTCACGCGCGGAACCTTTGCCAACGAACGCGACCAGTTGGATCAGGCCGACGCGGCGCTGCGGGAAGCAATGGGACTGGCCCGCACGACGCGCAGCGTTCCGCAGCAGATCCGCATTCTTTTCCAGCAATCGAACGTTGCCAGACGGCGGGGAGAACTTGCAGGCGCCCGCGGTCTGGCCGATCAGGCGGTGCGGCTTGCAACGCAGAACGGCCTTGAGACTCTGTCGCTCAAGGGAATTTTCGCGGCTGCGAATATTCATACGATCAAAAATCAGAATCACGAGGCGGTGACTGAGTTGCAACGGGCCTTGGAAATCGCCCGGCGTTATCGGGACGAGGAGAACCAGGCGCGGGCAAGTCTGTCGCTCGCTGTGGTCTACCAGCGGTTGTTGCAGCCGGATCGCGCCGAGCAGGCCATTGCCGCGGCGCTGCCGTATTACCGGCGCGTGAATCACGCGCGGAACCTGGCGTCGGCGAATTACATGCTCGGCCAGATCGAGTTCGAGCAAGGCCGGTTCGCCACAGCCGCCAAGCGGTTTTCCGAGGTGCTGGATTCGGCCAAACATAACTCCGACGCGAACCTGCAGATTCTCGCCTTGCAGAGCCGGGGACGGGCACTGATCCATACAGGAGACCTCGACGAGGCGGGATCGCTCTATGACCAGGCGTTCGATCTGACGCGCCGGTCCGGAAGGAAACGCTCAGAAGCATATGCCGTGATGCTGAAGGCCGAGGCGGCCAGTCTGCGCGGCAAGGTGGGGGAGGCCGCCAGCAGTTTCGCCCTGGCGCAAAAACTGATAGCCGAGTTAGAGCCAGATGCCCGGGTAGCGCCCGCCAACTACCTCCAGATTGCGCTGGCGGGTGACGCCTTGCGGCGGGGACAACCAAAGGAAGCTCGCCGGTTGCTCGACAGGGCGACGGTTGCGCGCCAATCTCCTCACAGCGGTCTTGAGGCGCTCTCGATTGAGGCCGAAGCTTTGCTCATAGACGGTGATCTGAGGAGGGCGAATGAGGCGGCCAGAAGACTCGCCAGCCGTGCGGAGGCTGCCAGCAGCCGCCGCCATTTGTCGCTGGCCCGGCTGTGGGAGGTCGAGATTCATTTCCTATCGGGTCGTACAGCGCAAGCCTCCAGCGGCGCGGAGGCCCTCCTGCGAGAGCGAGCCGTGGAAGATTCACCGGCCGATTACCTCATCGCTCAGTGGCTGGCTGCAGGCGGAACGGCTCAGGGGCGGCGGGCGGTGTCACAAATCCTCGCCGATCTGCGCTTGAAGATGGGTGACGAGGCCTTTCGCGACTGGTCACGCAGGGCTGACATCAACAGACGCCTCACAATGACGGGGCACAACGAGAAATAGGAAGGGAACAATGAGCGAGAATCTGAAGCGGACCCTTTTCAGCGGAGTATTAGGTGCGGGCCTGGCGCTATTTGGGCTGTTCGTCAGGGACTGGATCATAAGGTCCGACCACGATGAACCCATCATCATTGAGGAGGGTTCGATCAAGGCCGACTTTGACCTCGCCGCCGATTCGCAGAGCAATCCCGGAGATCTGATCGACGAAAACCGGTCCTACTACCGCGAAGGAGCCGACCCGCTGGTCGCAATCAGGCTGTGGAAGAAGGTCAACGGACAGACGATCGAAATCCCGTGTATCAGCGGCTCCACGGGCCCCTGCGCCCTGGACGACCGTTCGCTGTCGGTATTCCCGGACACTGGACAAAGACTTGCGTTTCACTGGGGTAAGAACCCGAACTCATCGATTCGCATGATTTCCGCCAAACACAGGCTTCGTCGTTCGGCGTCCAAGGACGCTCTGATCGAGGTCGAAGAGGATAGCCAAACACCACTCAAACTCGATTCGGTTCGGTTCAAGGCCAAAAGCACCTCGCAATGGACCCAAGTCCCGCTCCGAAACCAGTCGGAAACCATCGAAAAAGTGGCGGTCCAACTCTGCTCTAGCACGGAAGGAGACCACTGCGGTCCGTACACAATCAAGTAGCAAGAGTCTACTGTAAATCTTTTCACCATTCTGCTATACTGCTTTCCTAACGGACATGATTGACGAAAAGGAACGCGCGCGCGCCCTGAGCAACACACTCGGGCAGATTGAAAAGCAGTTCGGCAAGGGCTCCATCGTGCGGCTGGGAGCAAAGGAGGCGGTGGTGCAGACCCCGATTATCTCCAGCGGCTCCATCTCGCTTGATTGGGCCCTGGGAGTCGGCGGATTCCCGCGGGGCCGCATCAGTGAGATCTTCGGCCCGGAATCATCGGGCAAGACTACGGTCGCCCTGCAGGTGGTGGCGGAAGCCCAAAAGGTTGGCGGCATGGCGGCGTTTATCGACGTGGAACACGCGCTCGACCCCAGCTACGCCCGCAAGCTTGGGGTGGATGTCGACAACCTGCTGGTGTCACAGCCTGACTACGCCGAACAGGCGTTGGAGATCACCAACGCGTTGATCGCCTCGGGATCGGTGGATGTGCTGATCGTGGACTCGGTGGCGGCGCTGGTGCCCAAAACGGAACTGGACGGCGAAATGGGCGACAGCTTCATGGGCGTTCAGGCGCGCCTGATGAGCCAGGCGATGCGTAAGCTCACCGGCGTGGTGTCGAAATCGAACACCTGCCTGATTTTCATCAACCAGATTCGCGAGAAGATCGGCGTGATGTTCGGGAGCCCGGAAACCACCACCGGCGGCCGCGCGCTGAAGTTCTACTCCTCGGTGCGGGCCGACATCCGGCGCATCGCCGCCATCAAAGACGGCGAAACGGTGACAGGCAACCGCACCAAGGTCAAGATTGTGAAGAACAAGCTGGCCGCTCCGTTCCGCGAAGCCGAATTCGACATCATGTACGGCGAGGGGATCTCCAAGGAAGGCGATCTCATCGACCTCGGCGTGGCCAACAATATCGTCGAAAAGAGCGGGTCATGGTATAGCTACAAGGGCGACCGGATCGGACAGGGCCGAGAGAACTCGCGCCAGTTCCTGCGGGAAAATACCGACATCCGAAGTACCATCGACAGGGAGCTGCGTAAGGCTCTTGGACTGGGACAGGGCGCCGCGGAGGCGGCCGAACCAGTCGCGGCCGTTGCCGCGCCTGCCGGAAAATCAAAGTAATCGATTCGCGCAATTCTGCCGATAAGACAGATCGTGGGGGCTATTCCACGACGCGCTTTGCCTGGCTTGCTCACCGCCGCGATCCTCACGGGGCGGCTCGAGGCCTCGGGCAGCTACTCAACCCGGCCTCCGCGTCCGCCCGAAGCGGTCATTCAGAACTCCAGGCGGTACGAGCTGGGCAAAACCATCTTTGCCGGGAAACTCGAACTGAGGAGTCCAGCGCCGGGGGCCGAACGCGGACAAACTGAACGGGTGCAAGCGGAGCGGCTGAAGGAACTGCAGTCGAGGCTGCCCACCGCCAAGCGCCTTTCGGTGGATCTTCCGGCCTTTGCCGGCAAGCTCACGCCGGACCAGATGGCGGCGCTCGCGTATTTCCTCGAAATCCGGTACAAGATCAAATGAGACCTGAGCGCATCCTTCTTGCTCTGCCGCTGGCGGCGTGCGCCTTTGCGCAGTCGGCGTGGCTTCCGCCCCCGCGCAAAGTCGTGCTGACGCCGGCCTTTGTTTATCAGGGGTTTGACAGGTTCTGGATGGGCGGTAACCGCGCCACGTTGTCCGATCCGGTCCGGCAGCGCTCGTTGACGCTCGGCGTCGAATACGGCATTAGCCGCAAGCTGGCGGCGGACTTCACGGCCGGCTACACCGGCACTCGAACCACGGCCTTCGGAGGAAACGGAACTGACACAGGGATGACCGATACGCTCGCCGGCATCCGCTACCGGTTGGTGGATGAGGCCGCCGCCGGATCGCGCTGGCTGCCGACCATCGCCGCGCGCATCGGCGTCATAGCCGGAGGCTCTTACCGGCCCAATTACCCGTTCTCGGCGGGCGATGGCGCATCGGGGGGAGAAATTTCCCTGCTGCTGGGCAAGGCGTTCTCCGACGCTGGCCTGGGCGCCTACGGAGACATCGGATTTCGCAAGCGGGCCCGCCGAGTGCCGGACGATCTGTTCGGCTCGGCCGGGATCTACAAGACCGTAAAGAAGGTGTCGCTCAGTGCCGGTTACCGTCAGGCGAGCGGGCTTTCGGGGATGGACATCGGCGACTCGGGATTCACGTTTCCGCGGCTCAAGGAGATCGTGAAGAGCCTGGAGTTGGGTCTTGGATTCACGGGCAAAGGCGTCTACTATCAGCTATTCAGCGCGCACGCACTGGGCGGCCGGAACACTGGCGCCAAGCTGGTAGTGGGCGTTTCCGCATCGTTCAGCTTCGACGCAAAGCGATGAGGGCCTTTCATGCCCTGGGACTGGTCAGCCTGCTGGCGTGGATCGCGCTGGCCATCCGCTCCCATGAGCCAACCAATGTTCCACTGGCCTTCTTTCTGACGGTGATGGGGGTGGCGTGGTGCGCCACGCTGTGGGCCTGGCGTCTGGCGCCGCAACTGCCACGGGCGCCCCTGCTGCGCGGAGTATGGATCTGGGCGTTGATGTTCCGGGCGGCGGGGCTGTGGGGCGATCCGGTGCTGGAGGATGACCACTACCGCTATCTGTGGGATGGCTGGACCTACGCCACGACGGGCGATCCCTACGCCAGCAGTCCTGCCGACTACTTCGGTGACCCGGCGGTCCCGCCAGCGTTCGAGGACATCCTCGATCGCGTGAATCATCCCGATGTTCCCACCGTCTACGGGCCGCTCACCGAGGCCGCGTTTCTGTTGGGCTATCGTATCGCTCCCGGCCGGCTCTGGCCGTGGAAGCTGCTGGTGACGGCGGCCGACATTCTCACGGCGCTGCTGCTGATGCGCAGGCTCGCGCCAGCGAACCTGCTGCTCTACGCCTGGTGCCCGCTGCTGATCAAGGAGACCGCGTTCACGGCGCATCCTGACTCGCTGGGGATCTTATTCCTTGTGGCGGCCCTTTCGCTTGTGGCCGCGCGGCCCGGATTGGCGGGGGTGTGCGCGGCCTTGGCTGCGGGAGTGAAGCTGACGGGCGCGCTGCTGATTCCATGGATCCTGTGGCGGGGAGGGTGGCGTGCCGCCGTGGGTTTCGCCGCTACAGCGGCCGCGCTGGCCACCGGTTTCGGCTTCGGCGGCCTGGGAACGCTGGCCGGAGACTGGGAGTTCAACTCATCGGTTTTCGCGATGGTGTCGTGGCTTGCGGGCGGCCTGGCGGCAAGGATTGCCTGTGCAATCCTCTTCTGTCTGTTCTACGTCTGGCTGCTTCTGCGAGAGAGAGAAGGCCTGGACATTCGTGGAGAGTGGGCCTATGGCGGCCTGTTTGCCCTTTCGCCTGTCGTCAATCCCTGGTACCTGCTTTGGATACTGCCGTTTGTGGCCGGCCGTCCCGTTGGGTGGGCGTTGGCCGCGCTAATCGCGCCGGCACTCAGCTATGTCTGCGGGTTGCATCTGGGCGATACCACACTGGGCCCGTACGACCATCCACCCTGGCTCCGCTGGCTGGAGTACGGCTCTGTGGTGTGGCCCATTTTGTGGGCGATCCTTATGCGCCGCGAGCCAACCGCCGATAGGGGAAGTAAACGTCACGATACGGTTGTGCGCTTGCACAACCAGGAAATTTAAAGAAGATGGGGCCACAGGGCAACAGCAGCACGCGCCGGGCCGGGTTCCGATTACGGATCACCGGATTCGCTCTGTTATTGCTGACGGTGACGATGGCCGTAGCGACGGCCCTGACCTACCACCTCTCAAAGAAGGCGCTGGAAAGGCACCTGGGCGCGGAGTTGCTAGGCATTGTGAACTCAGCCGCTCCGGCTGTGGACGGAGATCTGATTCCCCTGATTTTTCGCGATGAAGACGGAAGGCTGTCGGGAGTTGAGGAGTTTGAAGCGATCCGCGGGCTGTTAACGTCGATCCGCAACGCCAATGGACTGGAGAGCAGAGGCAGTCCGCTTTACCTGATGCGGCGCACCGAGGCGGATGAATCGGGCGACCTCGAATTTGTCGTCATGACGGACCCGGATCCGAACGGGAACTACTTCACCGGAAACCGTTACCGTTCCCGGCCGCATAACCGTAAGGCGCTCGAAGGCGTCGCGACGGCGACAGGCATTTACGAGGACAATGAAGGCATTTGGATCTCGGCCGCCGCGCCGGTCCGCAATGGTTCGGGCCGGGTGGTAGCGGTGCTTCAGGCAGATCGTCCGGTGAATTTTTTCTACGCCGAAGCGCGCAACCAGGCCGTCGCCCTGATGGTGGTGGCGCTGGGCGGCCTGGCCATTGGCACGCTGCTGGCATCCTGGTTTGCGCGCAGCCTTTCCGTGCCCGTGGCCGAACTGGTGGCGGCGACACAAACCATCGCCAAGGGCCGGTTAGACCACCGCGTCCGGCTGAACCGGAACGACGAGTTGGGCGATTTGGGCGACAGTATCAACCGTATGGCAGCCCAACTGACGGCTGCGCGCGAGGAGTTGCTGGAGCGCCAGGCGGAACTGCGGGAGGCCACGGCGCAGGCACAGGCGGCCAGCCGCGCCAAGAGTGCGTTTCTCGCAACGGTCAGCCATGAACTGCGGACGCCGCTGAACGCGATCGCCGGCTTCACCGATCTGCTGATGGAAGGCGCCATCACGCCTGAGCAGCGGCGCTACAGCGCCACCGTGCGGTCAAACGCCGATCACCTGCTGCGCATCATCAATGAGATCCTCGACTTCTCGAAGATCGAAGCGGGCAAGCTTACGCTGGATGAACTTGAATTTGCGCCGGACTGGCTGATGCAGACGGCCGTCGATCTGATGATGCCCGCGGCCGCGAAGAAGGGCCTGCGCATCTACGTGTGGATGGAGGAAAGTGTCCCGGACGCCGTGCGAGGCGATCCCGTCAGGCTGCGCCAGGTGCTGGTGAATCTGCTGGCCAACGCAGTGAAGTTCACCTCGGAAGGCGAAATTGTGTTGCGCGTGCGGGCAAACAGCGCCGCCGGTTCGAGGATCGAGTTGCGTTGTGAAGTTCAGGACACCGGCATCGGCATCTCTCAGGAGGCACAGGCGAGGCTGTTCCAGCCCTTTGTCCAGGCCAATGCCTCGGCCGCCACCAGATACGGGGGGACTGGCTTAGGGTTGGTGGTTTGCCAGCGGCTGACCGGTCTGATGGACGGGCGCATCGGCGTGGAAAGCGAGGAAGGCGGCGGTTCCACGTTCTGGTTCACGGTGTGGCTGGAAGCCGTCAGCCAGGGCGTATCCTCGATCTTGGCTCCGGAACGGTTGGCGGGCGGGCGGATCCTGGTGGCCGGCGATTCGGAATGCAGCGACAGGCTGGTGCGCTGCGCCTCCACCTGGGGCATGCGCGGAGAAGCGGCGGAATCGGAAGCGCAGGCGCTCGAGTTGCTGGGCCGGGCAGTAGAAACGGGAGACCGGTTCAAGGCTGTAATCGTCAGCGGGGGAACCGGCAGCATTACGCTGGCGCGCGCCATGCGCGGCCGCAGCGAACTGGCGGAGACGCCGGTGATTGCCATCACGGCGCAGGAGGACCGGCTGGTCCGCGCAAGGCTGGCGGCAACAGGCGTGGAATCGATCCTGCTGCATCCGGCTCACCGGCGGCATCTGCTGGAGGCGCTGGCGAACGCGCTGCCGGCTCCCGCGCCGGAGATCGCCCTTCCGCCGGCGCCGGTGACCTGCCGGACCGCATCGGGAGTTCGCATACTGGTGGCCGAGGACAACGACGCGAATCTCGAGCTGATCACACGGGTGTTGGAACGGCTGGGCCACCAGGTGGACTCGGCGCGCAATGGACTGGAGGTGCTGGAGGCCGTAAGGGTCCGCGACTATGAATTGATCCTGATGGACTGCCGGATGCCTGAGATGGACGGCTATGAGGCCACCCGAGAAATCCGCCGCCGTGAGGCGCTCTACCTGGTCGGGCAGCCGAGGCATACTTATATCGTTGCATTGACAGCCAACGCCATGAGCGGCGATCGCGAGAAATGCCTGGAGGCGGGCATGGACGACTATCTGAGCAAACCGGTGGAAAAGACCGCGCTTTCCCATATCCTGAACCGTTACCTGCGCGTGGAGGAAACCCCGCAGCCGGTGTAGCCCTGTCTCAAGCCCGGGCAAGGTGGAGAGCCACAACGCCGAACGTCATTCGCTCAAACTTCACCTGGGGGAATCCGCACCCGCGCAACTCCTCTGAAAGTCCCTCCGCGCCTGGAAACTTGCGCACCGATTCCGGCAGGTAGGTGTAAGCTTCGGGCGATCCGGAAACCATGGCGCCGATTCGCGGCAGTATCTGGCGGGAGTACCAGTTGTAGAAGGCGGCGAAGGCGCGGTTGGGTGGCTGCGAAAACTCGAGTATCGCCGCTGTCCCCCCCGGTTTCAACACTCGCCGCATCTCCTCGAATCCGCGCCGGTAGTTGGCAAAGTTTCGCACGCCGAACGCCACCGTGATCAGGTCCAGTGATCCGTCCCGCAGCGGAAGCTTCAGCGCATCGCCTTCAAACAGCCGGGAGCGGAAATGCCGCCTGGCAAGCTTGGCGCCGGCCGCGGTTAGCATGGGATGGCAGAAGTCGCTTCCCAGCAGCGGCCGTCCCGCCGCAGCTTCCATCTCCAGGAGCAGGTCGCCCGTTCCGCAACACAAGTCCAGCACCCGTGCGCCGGGCGCGGCCAGGATCGGGCGTACGCGGCTGACCACGCGCCTCCGCCAGGCCTTGTCAATATTGAGCGACAGGAGGTGGTTCAGCAGATCGTAGCGGCCAGCCACGCCGGAAAACATTTCGCGCACCCAGCGCGCAGCCTGCTCTTCCCCCTCGGTTCCGGCGGGAGTGGTGCCCGCCGCCCTCATGCCAGCGCCGCCTTGGTGGCCTCATAGATGCGGTTTTCGGGGATGCCGGTCACCACCCGCGTGTTTCCGACCCGATCCGGGAGCACGAAATGCACCTTGCCCTGAATTGTCTTCTTGTCCGACGACAGGCGCCCCACCAGGCGCTCGGCGCTGATGCCGTCCAGCGGCGGAATCGGTCCGTACATGCGCACACACTCAAGAATCCGGGCGCAGTCGGCTTCTGAAAGCAGCCCCGAGAGCCGCGCCAGACGCGTGGCGGCGTTCATCCCAAAGGCGACAGCTTCCCCGTGCAGGAATCGGGTGTAACGGGTTTCCGCCTCCAGCGCGTGGCCGATGGTATGGCCGAAATTCAGGATCCGCCGCAGTCCGCCCTCCTTCTCATCGGCCGATACCACTTCCGCTTTGATGCGCACCGACTCGGCGATGATGTCCTCCACCACGCCGGGCTCCCGGGCAAGAACGTCCGGTTGCCGGCTTACGAGCAGATCAAACAAACGTGGTGAACGGATGACGCCGCATTTGATGATCTCGTAGAGCCCGGCGCGGTACTCTCTTTCCGGCAGCGTGGCGAGGACATTGGGGTCGATCAACACGGCCAGCGGCTGGTGGAACGAACCCACCAGATTCTTCCCTGACAACAGGTTGGCCCCGGTTTTTCCACCGACGGCGGCATCCACCTGGGCAAGCAGGGTAGTGGGAATCTGCAGTACGGGAATGCCGCGCATGAAAATGGCGGCCAGGAAGCCCCCAAGGTCGTTCACAATGCCGCCGCCAAAGGCGATCACCAGGCTTGAGCGGTCCGCGCCGCCATCCACCATCTTTTCGGCAAGCGTCTCCACTGCGGCCAGGCGCTTATGGTCCTCGCCGCCGGGGAACAACAGGACCTGTGGATCGCGGCCATCCAGCGCCGTTTCCAGCTTCACGCCGTGAAAGTGCCAAACGTCGCGGGTGGTGACGATGAAGATCCTGCCGGCCCTGGCCGGGAGATACTCGGCGGCACGGTGAAGCACGCCGCGCTCCACCACGGCATTGTAGGGTGTGGGCGGCGTTTCCACTCGGAAAGATGGCATATACTCTCGTTGTACCATGGAGGTTTGTCCACTCCATCGGAACCGATCACCACGGACTTCCTGGTTGTTGGCGCGGGCGTAGCCGGATTGCGCGCCGCCATCACATTGGCCGAAGCCGGCAACGTCCTCGTACTGGCGAAAGACAGGCTGGAGGAATCAAACTCGCAATGGGCGCAGGGCGGCATCGCCGTCGTGCTTAGCGACGACGATGAAATTGAGCTGCATGAGGCCGACACCATCGCCGCCGGCGACGGCCTGTGCGATCGCGACGCAGTTCGCACGCTGGTGGAAGAGGGCCCGGCCGAAGTGCAGTTGCTGATGCACTGGAACACGCATTTTGACCGCCAGGGCACCCGGCTGCTGTTTGCGCGGGAAGGCGCGCACAGCCGGTCCCGCGTGCTGCACGCACATGGCGATTCCACCGGACGTGAGATGACCCGCGCCCTCTACGCCAAAGCCGCCTCGCTCAGCCGGATTCGCTTTGAGAGCTTCGCGGCAGTAACCGACCTTCTTCTCAACGGCGGCGAAGTGGCCGGGGCGCTGGCTTTCGACGGGAAGTCAAAACACCTCGTAGAAATTCGCGCCCGGGCGGTTCTGCTGGCCACCGGCGGGCTGGGCCGTGTGTACAGGGAAACCACGAATCCGGACGTTGCCACGGGCGACGGCGTGGCGATGGCATATCGGGCCGGAGCAAAGATCGCCGACATCGAATTCGTTCAGTTTCATCCGACGGCGCTGCACCTGGAAGGCGTTCCACGTTTTCTGCTGTCGGAGGCGCTGAGGGGAGAAGGTGCGTTTCTACGCAATGCCGCCGGGGAGCGCTTCATGGCAGGCAAACACCCGATGGCGGAACTTGCGCCGCGAGATGTGGTCTCGCGCGCCATCTTCGACGAGATGGAGAGAACCGGGGAGCCGCACATGTGGCTTGATCTCACCCATCTGGACGGCATTGCTTCGCGCTTTCCGCGGATCTACGAAACGTGCAAAGCCTACGGGATCGACCTGGTGAGTCAGCCTGCCCCCGTGCATCCGGCCGCGCACTACGCGATGGGCGGAGTGCGCACAGATCTGCAAGGGCGGACCAGCGTAGCGCGCCTGTTCGCCGCCGGAGAAGTGGCCTGCACCGGCGTGCATGGCGCGAACCGGCTGGCCAGCAATTCGCTACTGGAGGGCGTTGTCTTTGGAGCGCGCGCGGCGCGGGCGATGAAGGAATGGGCCGGAGGGCCGGCGGCGCCGCCCGGAATCCAATCTCCCATGCTGTTCCCCGATATCAGCGAAGAGCAGGTACGGTCGGCGGCGTGGAAGTACGCAGGAGTCCGGCGGACGGCCGATGGCTTGCGTACGGCCCTTGGCCTGTTGGGCGCTGCCGCGATGGGTGAACGGTCCGGCGCCGGAAGACTGGATTTCGAAGTTCGCAACATGCACGAAGTGGCAAGTCTGATCGCCCGCTGTGCCCTGGCCCGCCAGGAGAGCCGCGGCGGCCATTACCGGCTGGACTTCCCACACAAGCAGCCTGAGTATCAGAAGCACTCGCTGGTGAGGCGCGATTCGCTGGAAGTGGCGTTCGAATCATGAAATAAGGGTGAGAATTTTTGCCCCGGCGGCGCACTATTCCA
>JANRLE010000403.1:0-46359 GCA_033762895.1 Bryobacteraceae bacterium
CACCCGCAGGTTATCTTCCAGCACGTAAATCTGCCCGCTCGAATCGCGCACCAGGTCCGTTCCCGTGATGTGGCACCAGATCGAACGCGGCGGATTGATCCCCACGCACTGCGCCCGCAGACACTTCGCTGAGCTGATAATATCCCGGGGCACCACCCCGTCGGTGAGGATTTTCTGTTCGTGATAGACGTCGTCGATGAAAAGATTCAACGCATGGATCCGCTGCTTCAGTCCGCGCTCCAGCCACGCCCAGTCCTTCGCCGATACAATGCGCGGAATGACGTCGAACGGGAAGATGCGCTCGGTGCCGCCGCTATCCCCATACACGTTAAACGTGATCCCCATCTGCAGCAACAGCCGTTCGGCGGCCTGCTGCCGGGACAGCAGATCGCCCTTCGGCAGTGACTCGATCGTCTCAACCAACAGTCTGGCTTCCTCTCGCGGAGTGCCATCAGCTTCGAACATTTCATCGAAGAATGTTCTTGCTTCGTAGCCGGCGAATCGCATGTGCCTACCTCGAATGCATGATGCCGCATCCGGGGCGGCTTGCGCATCTCAAAGATTTTATGGGATGGATCAATAAACCTAATCCTCCTCGGCCCCGGCCCCAACGGGCAGCCCCGGAGACGACCCGTTGCCCGATAGCCGCGACACCTCCTCGGCCAGGATGATCGCCTGCGCAAGTTCCTTCATCGGACGCCGCATGCGCCTGCTTTCGTTGCGCAGCACCACATAGGCCTGTTCCTCGGTCAGGTTCCGCGTGCGCTGCAGAATTCCCTTGGCCCTTTCCACCAGTTTCCGCGTCTCCAACTGGCCCTTCAGTTCCTCGGCGTGCGCCTTCAGCCTGGCGATATCTTCCGCCATACGGCATCGGGCGATGGCGATTCCCAATTGCTCGCCGAGGAACGTCAGGCAGCCGATTTCTTCCGGAGTATGGCGGTGCGGGTCTTTGTGATGGACGTTTAATACTCCGATGAAATCGCCAACCGTAATCAGCGGAACAGACAGAAAAGCTTCGTAATTGTCTTCATCCAGGGCCGGGAAGCGCTTGAAGCGCGGGTCCTGGTACGCGTTGCCGCTCAGCGCCACCACACTCTTGTGGTCGGCCACCCATCCCGTTACCCCTTCTCCCAACCGTAGCCGGATGTTCCCGATCTCCCGTTCATGGGGCAGTTGGGAAGCCCGCAGCACCACCTCTCCAGTGCCGGGTTCGAACAAATAAACCAGGCAGGCATCGCAGCCGGAAACCTGAATTGCCAATTGAATCAGTTCGGCCAGGATCTGATCCAGTTCCGGTTTCGAGCTGACGATTCTGCTGACGTTGTGAAACAGTGCGACATGGGACTGCAGGTTCGCTTCCAAGGACAAAGTTTCCACAGTATTCATCCTAAGGATGCACCCCAGCCGATTTCCAAGTGCAAATTTTTATGTAGCCCATTTTCGTTCTCCTCCTATTGCTGGTGCGGGCTCAGGCGCCAGACGTTCTGCTCTCTCAGATTGGAGAGCCATACCGATCCATGGCCTACGCGGATCGCGTCTCCCCCAGCCCCCACCCACTGTTGAACCACCTTGTTATTGGCCGGATCGATCCGTGTCACCGGAATCTGAAAGACCGTGATCCACACCGATCCTTCTCCAAACGCGATCTCCCCTCCTCCTCCCGGAATCCCCACTTCAATGTTCGTAATCAGCCTGCTTGTCTTGGCGTCCACTCTCGACACCGTGCCGTCACCCTGATTCAGCGTCCACACCGAGCCGTCACCGACGGTGAGAAACCGCGGCTGGGGACCCACTTCCACCGTGTGCGTCACCAGGTTGGTGGCCGGATCCACTCTCGCCACCAGGCTCTTCTCGGTGCTCGTCACCCAAACGGCGCCCTCGCCGTAGGCGCAGGCGAACGATCCTTTCGGCACCATTACCTCGGCCACCACTTTGTTCGTGTCCGGGTCGATGCGTGAGAGCGTCCCCTTGGCATCGCTCAAAATCCAGATGCTGTCCGGGCTGGCGGCGATACCGCCTTCAGTGTGCGCCGGCCCCACCGCAATCGTCGCCACCACCCTGTTCTCCTTCATGTCCACGCGCGAGACCGTCTGGTCTTCGCAGTTCGGCACCCACACGCTGCCAAAGCCCGCCGTGATCCCCGAACATGGTTTCTTGCCCACCGTGATCGTCGCCACCACTTTGTTCGTCTTGGGATCCATCCGGTGAATCGTGTTCTTCGGCTTGTTCGATACCCACACCGCGTCCTCAGTCACCACCAGCCAGTCCGGCACGCCTTCCACCGGAAACACGGCCTCCGGCGTCAGGTTCGCCATCGGACGCTGCACTCCCGCCGTCTTCACTCCCGGCCGCTTGGGCGGCGTTCGTTCGGCGCCGAACAAACAGGCCGCCGCGCATCCCAACAGCATGATCCGCATCAATTCGCTCCCTCCGTAATCAGTCCGCCCACCGGAACTTCCTTCGATGTCAATTGACAGGTGATCCAGAACGCCACTCCGCTCATCAACGGCGGAATCAGCGTGTCCAGTCCAGCCCATGCCGGCGGAGTCAGCCAATGGGCCGCCGCGCGCAACGCCGTGCCCGTGATCACCGCCGCTATCGCCGCGGGACTGTTCGCTTTGCGCCAATAGAGGCCCAGGAACAACGGCACCACGCAGCCGGCAAAGACGATATCGAATGCCACCACCAGCAGGATGCCCGGTTCCGGCTTCCACCACGCCACCAGCGCCGCGGCCAGCGCCGTCGGCGCCGCCATCGCGCGCGACAGCAGCAGCAATTGTGAGTCGCTGAACGGCCGTGCTGTCCACCGCTGCACCACGTTGCGCGCCAGCACCACCGAGATTACCAGGATCGCGCCGTTTGCCGTCGACATCGAAGCGCCCAGCACGCCCACAAACACCATCACCCCCATCCAGTAGGGCAGTGCGAGCGTTGCGAACGCCGGCAGCACCATCCTCGTATCACTTATCTCACCCAGCGTGGGAATCGCCGCCAGTCCCAGAATCGTCGCGCAGGCGCCGATCACCAGCGTCATCACTCCCGCGTAGTAACAGCCGTTGCGCGCCGTTTCAGGGCTCCGCGCGGCAAACACGCGCTCCATAAAATCCAGCGCCATCGCGTTGCCCAGCCCCAGTGCGATCATCCCCGCCCAGTTGGCCAGCGCCCCGCTTTCCATCGAAACCAGTCCCGAGGTATCCAGCTTCGCCGCCGGCACCGCCTCCAGCAGATTGTTCCAACCCCGCGTCGCGATCACCCATCCCGCCGACGCCACGAAACCCACCAGCGCGACGTGGATTTGGAATAGGTCGGTCCAGATCGCCGAATATAGCCCGCCGGCGATCGTGTAAGCCGCGATCACCGCCGTCCCGATCCATAACCCCGTTACATAGTCGATCCCGCAGGCCACCGATAAGATCCACGCTACCGCCGCCAGGTTTCCGGCAATCAACACCGTGAAGCACACAATCGTCAATACCGAAACCAGTAACTCCGTTCGTTTGTCGTAGCGCCGGTAGAAGTATTCCGGTAGCGTGAGCAGATTCATCCGGTTCAGCGGGGCGGCCAGGAAACGGCCCACCAGGAACAGGCTTACCGCCAGCCCGATCGGGATCATCGCTCCAGCCCATATGCCGCTGCCATAAGTCAGCGAACTGTTCCCCAGCGTTGCGTTTCCGTCCACCGCCTGCGCCACCAGGGCCGTGCCGATGATGAAAAATGGCATCGCTTTGCCGCACACCGTGTAATTGTGGCTGGATCCCCTTACCTTGGTGTAGGTATACAGCCCGATCGCCAGCGAAATCGCCATGAAAATGACGACCGGCCAGAACATGACCGTCATAAAAAGCAGCCTCGGTTTTTCAGGAGTTTGAGATTTCGCGACGGGGGGAAACAGGCGAGCCGGGGCCTGACCACTCCATTCTACGCGCAAACACATTTTCCGCCGCGAGAATTTTGTTTATGTGGGCCATCAGAATTTTTGCTTGGACGAATCCCGGCGCGTCTGCCATAGTTGCGCTATGGCCCCTGCCAAACACCAGCGCGCTCTGATTTCGCTTGGTGTCTACCTCCGTCTCACCGCAATGGACGTCTGCTGCGGCCCCCCGCACCGCTAGTGCGATCCCCCAGCCCCAAAGAAAAATTTTGAGGAGGCGCGGCTAAGCCCGTCTCTGCCGCAGGTAGGTCTGTCTCAATGCAAAATCTTCTTTTCGAGGAATTCGTTCCCCCGGGCGCGACATGGTCCCACGTGTTGAAGCGCGGCACCGCCCTGCGCATCACAGACGTCGAAGGAGGCGCCAATGCCGGCGTCATTCTCTTCAACGCCGCCAACTTCACTGAGCGTTACAACATGCCCGACACGCTAAAGGCGCAGCACATCGCCCGTCTCACCGCCGGCAACGTCCTCTATTCCGATATGGGCCGCATTCTCTGCTCGATCATTGAGGATGCCGCCGGGTGGCACGATCCGTTAAGCGGCTGCTCCAATGCCGCGCTGGTGGCTGAACTCTATGGCGAAGCCCGCTATCAGCAGCATCGCAACGATTGCCACAGGAACGCCCTGGACTGTTTTCTCATTGAGATCGCCAAGTACGGCATGACCCCGCGCGACATGCCCGCCGTCATCAATTTCTTCAGCAAGGTGGTGGTGGGCGATTCCGGCGCGATGTCGTTTGTCCCCGGCAACTCCCACCCTGGCGCCTTCGTGGATCTGCGCGCCGAGATGAACACCCTTGTCGTCCTCAACACCTGCCAGCATCCGCTCGATCCCAACACCCGCTACCAGCCCAAACCCGTCAATCTCTCCATCCGGCGCGTCTCTCCACCCGGTCCTGACGATCCCTGCCGGACCTCCCGCCCCGAAAACGGCCGCGGCTTTATCCTGACCGAACGATACTTCCTGTGAGGAGCCTCGCCATGAAGGGAACACTTGTTTTCGATCACATCGTCCCCGCGGGTGAGCCCTGGATTCACGAAATCCGCCAGGGCCAAATCCTGCGCATCGTCGACGTGGAAGGCAACCAGGCCGCCGACACGCTCTTCTACAACGCCCGCGACTACGAGGACCGCTACAGCGCGCAGGATACCATCCGCGCACAGCGCAACATCTATCTCACAACCGGAACCAGGCTGATATCCTCCCGTGGCAATGTGCTGCTCACCATTGTCGACGACACCTGCGGCCGCCACGACACGCTTGGCGGCGCCTGCGCCATGGAGAGCAATATGGTCCGCTACGCCATCGAAAAGCGCTTCATGCACGCCTGCCGGCAGAGCTTCGTGAAAGCGCTGCTCGACTGGGACCACGGCATGTCCAAGCGCGACATTGCCCACAACATCAATTTCTTCATGAACGTGCCCGTTACACCCGAAGGCGGCCTGAAGTTCGACGACGGCGTTTCGGCCCCCGGCAAGTATGTGGAACTGAGCGCCGCCATGGACGTGCTCGCGGTGATCTCAAACTGCCCGCAGTTGAACAATCCCTGCAACGCCTACAATCCGACGCCGATTCAGGTTCTGATCTGGGATCCCGCGTGATGTTTTCGAAGGTTCTCATCGCCAACCGCGGCGCCATCGCCTGCCGCATCATTCGTACCTTGCGCAAAATGGGCATCGGCGCGGTCGCCGTCTATTCCGATGCTGATCGCCATTCTCTGCACGTGGCGCAGGCTGACGAAGCGATCCCCATCGGTCCGCCTCCCGCCGCCCAGAGTTATCTCAGAATCGATGCGATACTTGATGCCGCGCGCCGCACCGGGGCACAGGCCATCCATCCCGGTTACGGCTTCCTGAGTGAGAACGCCGGTTTTGCCGAGCAGTGCCAGGCCGCCGGCTTCGCCTTCATCGGTCCCACGCCGGAACAGATGCGGGCCTTCGGATTGAAGCACACCGCCCGCGCGCTGGCGGCCGAACATCACGTCCCCATGCTGCCGGGCACCAGCCTGCTGCGCGATGCCGCCCACGCCGCGGTGGAGGCGCGCCGCATCGGCTATCCGGTGATGCTCAAGAGCACGGCTGGCGGCGGCGGCATCGGCATGCGCGTCTGCCGGTCCTCCTCTGAGTTGGAGGAAGCCTACGAAACCGTGGATCGCCTCAGCCGCGGCAACTTCGCCCAGGCCGGCATCTATCTGGAACGCTTCGTCGACAAAGCCCGCCACATCGAAGTGCAGATTTTCGGCGACGGCCGCGGCGAGGTCCTCTCGCTGGGCGAACGCGATTGTTCGGCACAGCGCCGCAATCAGAAGGTGATCGAAGAGACTCCCGCCCCCGGCCTGAAGCCCGAAGTCCGCAACGGCCTTATCGATGCCGCCGTCTGGCTTGGCAAAGCCGTCTCCTACCGGTCCGCCGGCACCGTGGAATTTGTCTTCGACGACGACACCCACGAATTCTACTTCCTGGAAGTAAACACGCGCCTGCAGGTGGAACACGGCGTGACCGAGGAAGTAACCGGCCTCGACATTGTGGAGTGGATGGTGCGCCTCGCAGCCGGAGAAATGCCGCCGCTCACCGCGCTTTCCGTGGTTCCCCGCGGCCATTCCATTCAGGTCCGCGTCTACGCCGAGGATCCCGCCAGAGATTTTCAGCCCAATGCCGGCCTGCTCTCGGCCGTCACCCTTCCCGATACGCGTTGTGAAACATGGGTGGAGGCGGGAACCGAGGTCACCCCCTTCTACGATCCGATGCTGGCCAAGATCATCGTGCGCGGCGACAACCGCGCCGAGGCTGTCGCCAGACTTGAAGCCGCGCTCGCCGAGACTCGCTTTGAAGGCATCGAAACCAATCTCCACTATCTCCGCCAGATTGCCGCCAGCCCGCGCTTCCAACAGGGCGGTATCACCACTTCCTATCTGAAGACCTTTCCTTACCGGCTGGACGCCTTCGAGGTGCTGGAGCCCGGCACGCAAACCACCGTGCAGGATTACCCTGGACGCCTCGGCTATTGGCACGTCGGCGTCCCGCCTTCCGGTCCCATGGACTCGCTGGCGTTCCGCCTGGCGAACAGGCTGGTGGGCAACCCCGAATCGGCCGCCGCTCTGGAATGCACCATGACCGGCCCGTCACTGAAGTTCCACCGCGACGGGGTGATCGCGCTGACCGGCGCCGACATGGGCGCCACACTCAACGGTGAGCCCGTCCCGCGCTGGCAGGCGGTACAGGTCCCCGCGGGCGGCCAATTGCAGTTGGGCCACATTCAGGGCCACGGCGCCCGCGCCTATATTGCCGTGCGTGGCGGAATAAACGTACCTGAATATCTTGGAAGCCGCGCCACCTTCATCCTAGGCCAGTTCGGCGGCCATGCCGGCCGTGTGCTTCGCGCCGGAGACCTGCTGCGCTGGCGCCAGGACGTCCCCCTTGCCCCAATCCCCGATCCGCCTGGCCCTCACCTGATCCCCACCTATTCCGGCGAATGGGAACTCGGCGTTCAATACGGACCCCATGGCGCACCCGACTTCTTCACCGCTGACGACATCGCTCTGATCTTTTCCACGCCCTGGAAAGTTCACTACAACTCCGACCGCACCGGCGTGCGCCTCATCGGCCCCAAGCCCAAGTGGGCCCGGCACGATGGTGGCGAAGCCGGCCTCCATCCATCCAATATCCATGACAACGCCTATGCCATCGGCACGATGGACTTCACCGGCGACATGCCTGTGCTGTTGGGACCCGACGGTCCCAGTCTCGGCGGCTTCGTCTGCCCCGCTACCATCGTCCAGTCCGAACTCTGGAAGATGGGCCAGCTTCGCCCAGGCGATACGGTAAGGTTACGCCGTGTCGATGACGCGCCGGCCATCGTGCGGACCAAAGGCGATGTCGTCTGCCGCCGCTCGGGTGACCGCTACCTGCTCATCGAACTCGGTGAGAACCGGCTCGATCTTAACCTTCGTGTCCGCGTTCACGCCCTGGAACAGAGCCTGCGTGCAGCCGGACTGCCCGGCATGATCGACATCACTCCCGGCATCCGTTCCCTGCAGATCCACTACGACAACCGCGCCCTGCCGAGAGAGGCGCTGCTCGAAGCCGTGGAGGCGGCCGAATCCGCCCTTCCGCCCGTTGAAAATATCGTGCTGCCCTCCCGCATCGTCCACATGCCGCTTTCCTGGGATGATCCGGCTACCCAACTTGCCATCCGCAAGTACATGCAGTCGGTGCGTCCCGACGCGCCCTGGTGTCCCAGCAACATCGAGTTCATTCGCCGCATCAACGGACTTGATTCCATTGACGATGTGCGCCGCGTCGTCTTCGATGCCTCCTATCTCGTGATGGGACTGGGCGACGTCTACCTGGGCGCGCCCGTGGCCACGCCGCTTGATCCGCGCCACCGCCTGGTCACCACCAAGTACAATCCCGCCCGCACCTGGACCGCGCAAAACTCGGTGGGAATCGGCGGGGCTTATCTCTGTATTTACGGCATGGAAGGACCTGGCGGTTACCAGTTCGTCGGCCGCACCGTTCAAGTCTGGAATGCCCGCAGGCAAACCCCATGGCTGCTGCGGTGTTTTGATCAGATCCGTTTTTATCCGGTAACCGCCGCCGAGCTGCTGGAGTTGCGTGATGCCTTCCCGCACGGCAAGTTCGAACTCAATGTCGAACCGGCGGAACTGCACTTGGGACAATACCGGCGCTTCCTGGACTCCATCGCTCAGCAGGCAGCCGCGTGCAAATCCCGCCAGCAGGCAGCCTTTCTCGCCGAACGCGAACGCTGGGCCGCCGCGGGTCTGGCCGAATTTGTGGAACCGCCGGAGGCGCCATCCTGGGCGCCTGATGACGGCGCGGACATCGGCGAAGGTTGCGCGGCCGTCCGGTCCCCCATTACCGCCAGCGTATGGCAGATCAACGTCGAGCCCGGCCAGCGCGTGGATGCGGGCCAGAAACTCGTCATTCTGGAGGCGATGAAGATGGAGGTGGCCGTGGTCGCGCCAACAGGCGGCATCGTGCAGGAATTGCGCTGCGTCTCCGGCGGCTTCGTTACTGCCGGGCAGAACCTGGTGACGCTTCGCCTGGAGGAAGCCGCATGACGCCCACCGATACGATCCGCCATCTCTACCAACGCATCCGGCACGAAGGCGAACGTCCCATCTGGATCTCCACTGTACCTTTGGAGATGATGCTCGACCGTCTCTTCGAGGCCGATCCCGCGCTGCCCCTCTACGGCCTGCCCTTCGCCGTGAAAGACAACATCGATGTGGCCGGAATGCCAACCACCGCCGGGTGCCCCGCCTATGCCTATACGCCGGATCGCAATGCACCCGCCGTGGACCGCCTGATTGCCGCCGGCGCCATCCTGGTGGGCAAAACCAATCTTGATCAATTCGCCACCGGCCTTGTGGGCGTGCGCTCGCCCTATGGCGCTTGTTCCAGCGTCTATGACAGCCGCTACATCTCCGGCGGATCCAGTTCCGGCTCGGCGGTCGCGGTGGCCAAGGGCCTGGCGGCGTTTTCGCTTGGCACCGATACCGCGGGCTCCGGCCGTGTGCCGGCCGCCTTCAACAACCTCATCGGATTGAAACCCACGCGCGGCGGATTCTCAATGGAGGGCATCGTGCCGGCCTGCCGCTCGCTCGATTGCGTTTCTGTCTTTGCCGGCAATTGTGACCTCGCCCGCCGTGTTTGGAATGTGCTCTGGTCGCGGCCCCGTACTCCCGGTGAGAATGCCGCGCCATGGCTTGCAGGCCGGTTCCGCTTCGGCGTGCCCGCCGCGGATCAACTCCGCTTCTTCGGCGATGACGCCGCGGCCGAACTCTATTCCCGGGCCATCACGCGGGCTGAATCTCTGGGTGGCGAACGCGTTGAAATCGACTTCTCCCCCTTTCGCGCCGCCGCGGATCTCCTTTACAGCGGTCCATGGGTGGCGGAGCGGCTGGCCGCCATTCAACCCTTCCTTGAGAAGCACGCCGAGCGCGTCCACCCTGTTGTCCGCCAGATCATCGCCGGCGGAGCGAAATACACCGCCGTCGACGCCTATCGCGCCGCCTACCGCCTGGACGATCTCATCCTCCAGGCCGAACGCGAATGGTCGCGCATGGATGTGCTGCTGTTGCCCACCGCCGGAACCATCTACACCATCGCGGAAGTGGAAGCTGATCCCATCGTCCTCAACACCAACCTCGGCTACTACACCAACTTCGTCAACCTGATGAACCTCGCCGCCGTCGCCGCGCCCGCCGGATTCCGTCCCAACGGCCTGCCCTTCGGCGTCTCCTTCATCGGGCGTGCTTTTTCAGACGAAGCACTCCTGAATCTGGCAGGCCGCTTCCTCGGCGAGGTGGTACCCTCCGGGTTGCCGGGCTGCGTCCAGGTGGCCGTGGTGGGGGCGCATCTTACCGGGCAGCCTCTCAATCACGAACTCATCTCGCGCGGCGCCCACTTGATCCGCGCCACTCGTACCGATCGCGCCTACCGTCTTTATGCCCTGCGCGACACCCGCCCGCCCAAGCCGGGTCTGGTCTACGACGAAAGTTTTTCCGGTCCGGGACTGGAGGTGGAGATCTGGGCGATGCCCGAGCACCAGTTCGGCGGATTCGTCGCCTCCATCCCACCGCCGCTCGGAATCGGCACCGTCAGGCTTGAAAACAAAGAATGGGTGCAATGTTTTATCTGTGAGCCGTACGCGGTTCACGGATCGAACGAAATCACGAATTTTGGAGGCTGGAGAGCATACCGGGCCAGTCTGGGTTATTGACACATCAGCGAACTTGCCTTAAGCTCGAATGTATAGCAGGACAATCAGGCTACGCTGCCGGTCCTGGTTTCCCCGCCTGAAACCACCCTCACACCAAAGTCGCACCACGCCGTGTGTGCCCCATGCTTCCGGGATGGATCACGTTACTATGCGCGCGACTGCACTTATACTCCTTCTATTTTCCGGCGTCTGCCCGGCAGCCGACGGCCTTGACCTCTTCGAAACCAAAGTTCGTCCGCTGCTCGCCGGGCAGTGCTATGCCTGTCATTCCAAAACCAAGGTAGCCGGCCTGCGAGTCGATTCGCGCGAAGATCTGCTGAAGGGCGGCGACAACGGTCCCGCGCTTGTCCCGGGCGACCCCGACAAGAGTCTGCTGGTTCAGGCCATCCGCCACGACAAGGAAATGCTCAAGATGCCAAAGGGCGGCAAATTGAAGAGCGAAGAGATCGCAGCCGTCGTGGAATGGGTGAAGCTTGGCGCGCCATGGCCCGCCTCCCAGACCACCAGGAAAGAATCCGATGTTTTCCAGATCACCCCTGAACAGCGGAGTTTCTGGGCCTTTCGTCCTTTAATGAAAGCCCCGCCCCCGGCGGTGAAGAACCGGGCGCTGGCCCGCAACTGGATCGATCAGTTCATCGTCGCCCGGCTGGAGCAGGAGGGACTTACGCCTGCAAAGCCGGCCGATCGCAGAACCCTGATCCGCCGCGTTACCTACGACCTCACCGGTCTGCCGCCGAAACCCGAAGAGGTCGATGCCTTTGTCAACACCTCCGCGCCCGATGCCTATTCGAAGCTGATCGACAAGCTGCTGGAGTCAGACGCCTACGGTGAGCGCTGGGGCCGCCACTGGATGGACGTTTCCCGCTTCGCCGAAGACGACACGCGCGGACTGGCGAAGATGGGCCGGGGCCACGAACCCTACGAATTCGCTTACCTCTATCGCGACTGGGTGATTCGCGCTTTTAATGAGGACATGCCGTTTGACCAGTTCGCCAAGGCCCACATCGCCGCCGATCAACTGGAGGAAAAGCAGCGCGTGAAGATGCTGCCCGCGCTCGGCTTCCTAGGCCAGGGCCCCTGGTATTACGATCTCACCGAGCCGCCCGTGGCTCGCGCCGACGAGCGCCATGAACGCGTGGACACCGTCACCCGCGGCTTCCTCGGCCTCACCGTCGGTTGCGCCCGCTGTCACGATCATAAGTACGACCCCATCTCCATGAAGGATTACTACGCTCTCGCCGGCGTCTTCCACAGCAGCGAATACTTCGAACACGCCCTGGTCCCGAAGAAGATCGAGGAAGCCTACCGAAAAGAGGAAAAGAGAGTGAAGGACATGGAGAAGGCGCTGGCCGCGTTCTCACAGGGCGCCAGCGAGCAACTCGCGTCTGTCCTTTCCCGCAAAGTGGTCCCTTACATGATGGCCGTCTGGAGAATCAACGGCCCTGAAAAGATGCAGGCCGAGCAGGTGGCGCTTCAGGACAAGCTGGATCTGGAACTGCTGCATCGATGGCTAAAGACCACGGCAAAGGCCCCATCGTTCTATCCCTACATGACCCCCTGGCAGGAGATGATCAAGCGCGGGGGCACGAAGGAAGAAGCCGCGAAACTGGCCGCGGAGTTTCAGTCGCTGGTGGATGAAGTAGTGGCCGAGCGCTCCGAAATGAAGAAGAAGAATGAGCGCATCATCGCCCGCGGCACGCCTGAGGAGGAAGTGAAGAGCGTGAAGCTCCCCAACGGCTTTGAGAGCTTCTTCGACAAGCATCAGCTTGAGCTGAAGTCTCTGCCGCGCGACAGGATGAACCTCTACACCGACCTGTTCCTCCGTGAGATGGATGACCTGCCCGAATTCGAATACCGGCGCATGAAGCCCGGCCTGTTCGTCTTCCGCGACTGGGGTCTGGAACGCCAGTTGAGCGCCGAATGGAACAGCCATATTGCCTCCATGCGCGCTGACATCGACAAGCTTCGCAAGCAACTGAAGCAGTTCCCCTTCGTGCATGGTGTTGCCGACTCCAAGGAACCAGCCAATCTCAAGATTCACCTGCGCGGCAGCCCGTATAATTTTGGTGGCGAGCAGCCACGCCGCTTCCTGGAGATTCTCACCGAGGGCGAGGCAAAGCCTTTTACGAAGGGCAGCGGCCGGTTGGAACTGGCCGAAGCCATCGCCCGTCATCCCATCACCGCGCGCGTCATCGCCAACCGCGTCTGGAAGTGGCACTTTGGAACAGGCATCGTTGACACGCCCAGCAACTTCGGTTTCGGGGGCGAACGGCCCACCCATCCCGAACTTCTGGAGGCGATGGCCCGGTTTCTGGTGGACAACGGAATGTCGCTCAAGAAACTTCACCGCGAGATTCTGATGAGCGCCACTTACCAGCTCAGCGGTGAGATGTTGGAAGCCAATGCCGCCAAGGATGGCGCTAATCGCCTCTACTGGCGCTTCAACCGCCAGCGCCTTGGTGCTGAAGCAATCCGGGATGCGCTGCTGTCGGTCTCAGGTACGCTGGATGGCAAAATGTTCGGTCCTTCCCAGGAACTGAACGACTCCAATCGCCGCCGTACCGTCTACGGCAAAGTGAGCCGCTTCCGCCTGGATACCTACCTCGCGCTGTTCGACTTCCCGAATCCCAACCTCACCGCCGAAAAACGCCACATCACCAACGTCCCGCTGCAGCGTCTGTTCTTCCTCAATAGCGGTTTCGTGATCAAGCAGGCCGAGGCATTCGTGAAGCTGCTGGCCGCCGAACGGACGGACGAAGCAAAGATCCGCAAAGCCTATCGCATCCTCTATCAGCGTGAACCGGCAGCGGCGGAAGTGGCCGCCGGCGTGGAATTTCTGGCCGCCGAAAAAAAACGGAACGAACCCGGGCCGCCCGCGCAGGAGATGCCCAGCGGCGGGGCGGCGGGCATGGCGGCCAAGCCCGCCAAGGATCCCGTCGATCTCAGTAAGGCCCCGGAATCGAAGAAGGACGGCAAGCAGACGCCGCCCGTCGATCCGTGGACCCTCTACGCCAAAGTGCTGCTAAGTTCCAACGAACTGCTGTATGTCCAGTAATCGGAGACTCCCAATGACCAGACCACTCACGCGCCGCGCGGCGCTTCGCTCCATGGGAGGCGGATTCGGCATGGCCGCCTTCGCTTCGCTTGCCGGTGGCGTCGAACGCGCGCTTGCCCGCCAGGCGCATCACCAGGCCAAGGTAAAGCGTGTTCTGTTTCTGTTCATGAACGGCGGCCTTTCGCAGGTGGACAGCTTCGACTACAAGCCCGCTCTGGAAAAGTACGACGGCAAGCCGCTGCCCGGCGGAGAAGTGAAAACCGAGCGCAAGACCGGCGCTCTGATGCGCTCGCCCTATACCTGGAAGCAGTACGGCAAGAGCGGCGTCTGGATCAGCGAACTGTTTCCGCACCTCGCCGGGATGGCCGACGACCTTTGCTGGATACGGTCGATGCAGACCGACATCCCGAATCATGAGCCGTCGCTGTTGATGATGAACACCGGCCACAACCAGCCCGGCCGCCCGTCCATGGGCGCGTGGCTTACCTATGGCCTTGGTTCGGAGAATCAGAATCTGCCCGGATTTGTCGTGCTGTGCCCGGATCAACCCACCGTTGTCGGGCCGCCGCTGTGGAGCAACGGATTTCTGCCCGCCATTCACCAGGGCACCTTTATTTCGGACAAAGTGGACCCGAAAGGCTTCGATCCGCAAACGCTGATCCCGTTTCTCAAGAATGACCGGATCAATCTCGAGACGCAGAAACGGGAGCTTGCGCTGCTCGGCAAGCTGAACCGCATGCAGTTGGAACAGAGCCAGGACGCGGAACTGGAAGCCACCATCCATGCGGCGGAAACCGCCTATCGCATGCAGACCGAAGCGCCGGAAGTTTTCGACATCCGCAAGGAATCCGAAGCCACACAGAAACTCTACGGCCCCGGCAGCACGGCCCGCGGCTGCCTCACCGGCGTCCGTCTGCTCGAAAAGGGCGTGCGTATGGTACAGGTTTATTACGCCAAGGGCGATCCCTGGGACGCGCATACCGATATCTTCCAGCACCGCAAGAACGCCAGGGATTCCGATCAACCTTTCGCCGCCGTGCTCAAGGATCTGAAGTCGCGCGGGCTGTGGCAGGACACGCTGGTGGTCTGCGGTTCCGAGTTCGGACGCACGCCGGTAATCGAGACCGGCGGCGGCATGGCCGATGGCCGCGTGGTGAATGGCCGCGATCACAATCCCTTCGGCTTCACCATGTGGCTGGCGGGAGGAGCCGTAAAACCCGGCTATGTGCATGGCGCCACCGACGATTTTGGTTTTAAGGCCGTGGAAAAACCCGTACACGTCCATGACCTGCACGCCACCATCCTTCACCTGATGGGTATCGATCATACAAAGCTCACGTTCAACTATTCCGGCCGCGAGTTCCGCCTCACCGATGTCCATGGCAAGGTGATTCATGAAATTCTTGCTTAGTTTCGCCCTGGCCGCGCTGGTGCAGCCGGGATTTCAGGTTCCGGAAACATACCAGGGCGCCGGTTACAAACTGGCTCCACTTGGCCCGGAGGTAGTCCGGCAGGACTACGAGGCCTATATGTCGTCGATCGATCACTTGCGGAAACACTTCGGCTCCGGTAAGTGGCCCTATCCTGGTATCACCATGGCGGACGCGCTAAAAGACGTAGAGGGCGAGTTGCAGAGGTTCAAGGCCCGGACATCGTTCGCCTATGCCGTGCTGACGCCCGACGGAGGCGCCGAGTTGGGCTGCTTCTACCTTCGCCCCTCGAAGAAGCCAGGCTTCGACGCCGCCGCGTCCCTTTGGGTAACGAAGGTGCAATTCGATAAGGGATTTGAGGATGTCTTACGCAGGGACATGCGCCGTTGGGTAGCGGAAAAATGGCCCTTCCGGAACGTGGAATGGGACCGCCGCTAGGGCGGTCATCATTTCCTTTTTGCCTCTCAATAGAATCTTCCTATCGGTCCGACTCCCGTTTTCGCTTGCCGGTTACATCCTGAAACGTTATCCTCCAGTTAGAGCAGTTTTCAGGGGCATCCTCCCACGAGCGGAGTCTCTCTTTGCCGAGCGCCCCGTCGCTCCCAGCCGAGCAGCTTATTCCCATGATCAGAGGAGATTACCACCAGTGTCTTTGTCGTCCCGCTTGTCAAAAAGCCTGCTGCCACGGCTCGCATCTCTGCTGCTTAGCGGAAGTCTTGCGTTCGCGCAGGGAAACGCCTCGCTGCGCGGCACAATTTCCGACTCCGTGAGCGCTGTCATTCCCGAGGCCGTTGTCTCAGTCACCCAACAGGAAACGAAACTTACCCGCCAGGTGCTTTCCGACGGACAGGGAACTTACCAGTTCGCGCAATTGCCCCCCGGCCCGTACCTGCTGCGCGTCGAACGGGAAGGGTTTCGCGTGTCCACGCAGGAGATCACGCTGCAGGTCAATACGCCGGCCACGGCCGACGTGAAGCTGGAACTCGGCGCGGTCACCGAAACGGTGAACGTGATGGCCGAAGGCTCCACAATCAACACGGTTGACGCCACGCTCGGCAATCCCTTCACGCAGGCCCAGGTGCGCGGCCTGCCGCTGGAGACCCGCAATATTGTCAAACTGCTCAGCATTCAGCCTGGTGTGACGCCGGAGGGCGAGGTGCTGGGCGCCCGCCGCGATCAGAATAACGTGACGCTCGATGGCGTGGATGTCAACGACAACCAGAACGCGGGCATCGGCAACATCAATAACCAGGCCGGCAACGGTTCGAACGCCAACGGCGTTCCGCGCGGGGAAGGCTTCAACGCCGTGCTGCCCGTGCCGATCGACTCGGTTCAGGAGTTCCGCGTCACCATCGCCGGACAGGGCGCCAACTTCGGAAGGTCCTCCGGCGGCCAGGTGGCGTTGGTCACCAAGTCCGGCTCCAACCAGTTTCACGGATCGGCATACGAATTCCACCGCAACACGGCCACCTCGGCGAACAACTGGTTTAACAACCGCGCCGGCAACCCGCGCGAACCACTGGTGCGCAACATCTTCGGGGCATCGCTGGGCGGCCGCATCATCAAAGACCGTGTCTTCTTTTTCGGCAATTTCGAACAACGCATCGACGCCAGCGGGCGGCTGGAGCGCCGCACGGTTCCCACTGAAACGATGAAGCAGGGCATTGTCCAGTTCCGGCAATCTGACGGCACAATCGGATCGCTCTCGCCCTCGGAGGTGCGTCAGATCGATCCGCTGGGTCTCGGCTATTCCGATGCCATGCGCCAATTGCTTTCCGCCTATCCGGTTGGGAACGATCCGCTGGGCGGGGCCGACCGCGGGCTGAATTTCTCCGGTTTTGTTTTTAACGCACCTTTCCGCCAGGACGACAAGGCCTACGTGATGAAGATGGACTTCAATATCGATTCGGCCGGAAAGCACACCGCTTCTGTGCGCGGTACCCTTGCTGACCGCTCTCAGGACTCTGTGCTTGCCCAGTTTCCCGGGCAGGCCCCGGCCGCCAAACTGTTGGACAACAGCAAGGGCATCTCCGGGCGTTACACGGCGGTGGTCAGTCCCACCGTGGTCAACGTAGTCACGCTTGGCTTTACACGCCTTGGTCTGGAGCAGGCCGGCACGGCGGGCAACCGGCTGCAACTGGATTCCATCAGCGATCCGCTCAACTACTTCAATGAAGCCCGCGGATTTGTCCGCCACATGCCTTCCTACAACCTGGTGAACGATACCACCTGGATGAAGGGCAAGCACAGCTTCAACTTCGGCGTCGACTTCCGTTTCATCCGCAATGAGCGCAGTTCCTTTGTGAATTCTTTCGCCAACTTTGGCTTCAGCCGCAACACGCTGCGCGGGCTGGGCGCCGACATCGTGGACAATGTGAATGCGCATATTCAGCAGCGCAGCGGCAACAGCGCACTGCGTGTTACCGAGGCCGCCAATGTCGCGCGCGCGCTGGGCGGCATTTATGGTCTCGTCAATCAGTACAGCGCCACCTATAACTTTGGCCGCGATGGCGCCGCTGTTCCGCTGGGCCAGGCGGTGCCTCGCCGCTTTGCCACCAACGAGTATGAGTTTTACCTTCAGGACAGTTGGAAGACCACACAGTCGCTGACACTCACTCTCGGTTTGCGTTACTCCAACTTCGCCGTGCCCTATGAAACCAACGGCGTGCAGGTTGCCCCCACGGTGGGCGTCGATCAGTATTTCGCCGAACGGGTTGGCGCCTCGGCCGTCGGCGCGCCCGGTTTCTCCATGCCTAACGCCTCGCTCACCTACGCCCTCTCAGGACCGGTGAACGGCGGCCAGGGCTGGTACAAGCGGGACACCAACAATTGGTCGCCGCGCGTCGGCTTTGCTTTCAATCCCAATTGGGACGGCAAGGCGGGCAGCATCTTCGGTAAAGGCAGCGTCATCCGGGGCGGCGCGGCTCTTTTGTATGATCGTTACGGCAATGACCTGATTGTGGAATTCGACCGTACGGGCTCGCCCGGCCTGCAGCAGCAGGTTTCGCAGCCGCGCAACACCAACTTCACTGACTCGGCACGCTACCCGAATCTGCCGTCGCTGGGCACGCCGGCCACGGGGGCATTCCCTTTTACCCCGTCCACCATCCTGGGCGGCTTCGGCAGTGGTGTCGGCATCTCGCCTGATCTGGCCGCGCCCTATTCCATGGTGCTTAACGCGACCTATTCCCGTCCGCTGCCGGGCGGGCTCACGGTGGAGGTGGGATACATCGGGCGCCTGATGCGCAAGACTCTGCTGCAGTCCGACTACTTCCAGCCCCTCACACGGTTCCGCGATCCGGCCTCCGGGCAAACGTGGGCGGAAGCCGCCGGCCAACTGCGCAGCCTGTTTGACCAGGGCGTCGACCCCAAGCAGGTGAAGAGCAACCCTGGTCTGATCCCGCAGGTGGCGTTTTTCGAGAACATGTTCCCCGGACTGTCGAATCTGTTCTTCCCTGGCAGCGCTTCGGCCAACTGGTTCGATCTGGCCTACGGCCAATATGCGGGTAGCGAACTGGATGCGTTGAACGATGTGGATCGGGAACGCAGCTACGGTCCCAACTGTATTTCCCGGTTCGGCTGCAACACCTTCTTCGCCAATCAAAACGCCGGTCTGCGCACGTGGATCAACGGCGGCAACGGCAGCTTCCACGGCGGCGCGCTAACGGTGAGGCGCGCTCTTTCAAAGGGCTTCTCCTTCGACCTCAACTACACCTGGTCACACGCCATCGATATCACCTCGGCGCCCGAGGCCGGCTCAGGCAACGGCGGGGCGGCGGTGCAGGATGCCTTTGATCCCTCGGCGTTTCGCGGTTCTTCCGACTTCGACATCCGGCACAACCTCACCGCTAATTCCGTGGTGCAACTGCCGTTCGGAAAAGGCAGGAGGTTTCTTGGTAACGCCGGCGGCGCACTGAACCAGGCGCTGGGTGGATGGGAGCTTTCGATGATCGCGCGTTACCGCTCCGGCCTGCCGACCGCCATCACGCATGGCGCCGTGTGGCCCACCAACTACCTCAACAGCGCGCTGGGCATTCTTGCCTCAGGCGCCACCAATCCGCAAGCCGGCGTTGGCTTCGATCAGACCGGTTCGCCCAGCATCTACCGCAACACCAGCGCGGTGAACAGCTTTGTCGCGCAGTATCCGGGGGGCACCGGCACGCGCGCCATCGCCCGCCTGGCGCCGATGACCAACGTCGATCTCGGCTTGTTCAAGCGCTTCTTCCTGCCCTTTGAAGGCCACACGCTGCAGTTCCGGGCCGAAGCCTTCAACGCCTTTAACAACGTGAACTTCTTCGATCCCAGCCTGCGCATCGACACGCCGTCCACTTTCGGACAATTCCGGCGTGCGATGCCGGCGCGGGTGATGCAGTTCGCTTTGCGTTACGAGTTCTGATTCGGCCGTTGGTTGCTTTAGCGCCCGCTACCCGCTTCGCCGCCGGTCCTTTCCAGGGCCGCGGTGACGGCGGGGGCGGGCCTCATTTGTTCCAGGCTCGCCGAATCAAAGCCGAAATCGTCGTCCAGCAGGTTCCGCACGTTGAAGCAGGATTTGGCCACGCCCTGTTCCTCATGGTCGCGGCGGTTGGCCAGCACATGGAACAGTTCATGGGCCAGCACGCGTCCTAAAGCACGCCCGAAAAGATATTCGCGATCGAGCGGCTTGCGCCCGGCCAGCACCGGATAAAGCATCTGCCTCAAGCGATTGCAGTCGATGCGAATGAAGGGAAGCACCTGGCCATCGGAAACCGCCGCGGCCGCCAGCCTGGCCGATTCCGATGGCGGCGCCAGAGCTGAGGCCGTGCAGACGCCCTCAAGCTCCGCCACTACCAGGTTCGCGTACGATTCGCCTGAACGGGGATCGGTCAGGCTCTTCCACTCCAGGGTGTGTCCCGCCGGCGCCATCAGTCGGGCCGTTTCGTTGCGCAGTGATTCGTAGATGTAGAGGGATCGGGCCGCCTTTGCCGAGGCAAACAGCGTCAGCGTCTGCGCTTGTCCGAGCGCGGTAATCGGGATGAGTAGGCCAACAAGGGCCGCCAGCCTGCGCAACATGGGCGTATCTCAACCAGGAGATTGAATCCGGCTGGAACCAGTATATTCGAATTTTCAGGCGGCGGTGGGTTGGGTATCAAGCAGCGGCCGGACCCTTACTTCCACGGTGATTTCGTGCTCCCCGCCGCCAAGCGTTACGCCCTTTACCGGCGTCACGTCGCCGTAGTCCCTGCCCCAGGCCACGGTGACGTGCCCCTCGCCGGGAATGACATCGTTGGTAGGATCCAGATCCACCCACCCGGCGGGCGGCAGGAACAGGGAGAGCCAGGCGTGGGAGGCTTCCGCACCCGTATAGTTTGCGCCACTGCGCAGGTAACCGCTGACGTAGCGCGCCGCCAGTCCCAGCGAACGCAGCGCCGCGATCATGAAGTGTGCAAAGTCCTGGCACACGCCTCGCCGCGTGCGGAACACCTCCATCACCGGCGTGTCAATGGTGGTGGAACTCGGTACGTAGGTGAACTCCCGGTAGATGCGGCTGCAAAGCTCCACGGCGCCTTCCAGCAGCGGCCGTCCCGGCGTGAACGACTGCCGGGCATAGGCTCCGAACTCCGGCGCCGTGGTGATGAACTGCGATTCGCAGGTAAACTCGAATGCCTCCAATGCATGCGGATCGGGGTAGGCGCGGATGTGATCCCGCACGTCTTCCCAAGGCGGAGTCAGCGCCGGCTCCACAATCGCCGGCGCGGTCACCTCCACCAGGCTGGTGGCTTTTACAATGAGCGAGGCGTGCGCCTCCAGGATCGCGAAATGATGCACGTAGTTGCCGAAGTAATCTGTTCTCACCGAAAACACCGAGGGCTCAGGCTCGATATGAATGCGGCAGGACTGCACCTGCTGGTGCGGACAGTTGCGCGGCAGCAGCCGCACTTCACTGTGGCAGGTGGAGACGGGATCCTCGTAGGTATAGCTGGTAATGTGGCTGGCCCGGTAGATCATCAGAACATCCTCGAAAGTTGCGCGTGGCTCAAGTACCGGCTGCTCAGCGCTTCTGAGAATTCGTGCAGATCAGTGCGCAGCGTCTGCAGAAATGCGTCCAGCTCATGCCTGACGTTTTCCGAATCGGCGCGCGCCAGTTCATCGGTGCGCGCCAGCCTCACCGCCGTCGACGCCTTCAGAATCCGCCGCGCCTCCAGTGGTTGCCGTGTTCCCGGCTCATCGGGTTTGGGAAGCTGGGAGAGATGGGCGCCCATGGTGGCGATCTGGAATCCGGCCGAACGCGGATTGGATTCGTCTACCAGCAGCAGGTCCAGAACCAGGTCGGCCTGCATGGTGGTGTAGTAGCGGGAGCGGTAGGTGATGGAGCTGTCGGCCACGCGCAGCAGCGTTTCCAGGTGCTCGGCCAGATCGCCGTGCGTCACCACCAGGCCATGTTTCAAAAGGTCCACCATCTGCAGCGCCCGTTCCAGCCGCCTGCCGATATCGAGAAATCGCCATCCCGGACCGCGCGTCATGCTCTCCATCATCAGTCCGGCGAATGCCGACAGTGTCATCACGGACCTGTCCAACATCTCGATTTCAGCCAGCAGCCTCACGTTCGGGGGAGGCTGGCTGCGCTGGAACTCCTTATCCAGTTGATTGAGCACGCGCCAGCTATCGGTGGAGAGCCGTTCCTTCAACTGCCAGGCGATGCGGCGCACCTGGTTGACGGTCCAGATGAGGCCCGCGGCGCGATGCGGATCAAACAGCAGCGTCATGAGCGCCCGTTCCAGGCTGCGAAGCTGTTCAGCCGGCCGGGCTTGTGTCATTTCGGCGGGGAGGTAGCGGAAGCCTGCCAGAACGCCCACCGCGGCTTCCACGGAAATGGCGCCGCCCAGATCGCATTCACCCGAAAGCGCCGGCACCAGGGCGCGCGCCACGCGCACCTGCGTCTCCACTCTCTCCACGTAACGGCCCAGCCAGAACAGGTTGTCCGCCACCCGGCTGGGGAGTTCGGTGGTTCGGACGGCGTCCACCGGGCCGCGCACCTGCGGCGCTACTCCGGAGGAATCGTCCATGTCGGAGAGCACCCACGTATCCTTGCTGCCCCCTCCACGCTGCATGGTGACGACAAGCGAGTCCGCCGAGGTGGAGATGCGAGTGAGCCCGCCGGGCATCACCGAGTAACCATCCTTTGACCAGCATGCGAACACGCGCAGCACCAGGAAGCGCGGATCAAAGCCCTGCTCAGTCCACACCGGCGCCGTCGACAGGGGAACCTGTTCCTGACCCACAAACTGGAAGGGGCGGGCTTCGATCTGGCCCAGCAATTCCTCCCTTTCCTTTCGGGAAAGGGCCGCACCGAACACCGGGTTTACGCCGAACCGCGGGTATGCCGGTTTGATCACCAGCCTGTCCATGTTCTCTCTGACGTAGGCGCGCGGCGCGTCCTGGCCGCACCACCAGGTGGCCACCGAAGGCATCTTCAGTTCTTCACCCAGAAGCTGGCGGCACAGCCCGGGAAGAAACGCCATGTGCGCCGATGTTTCCAGCAGGCCTGATCCCAGGGAATTGGCCACCATCACGTGGCCGGAACGAATGACGTGAACCAGACCTGGAACTCCTAGTACCGAATCGCCCCGCAGCTCCAGCGGATCGCAGAAGTTGTCGTCCTGACGGCGAAGGATGACGTCCACCGGCACCAGGCCGCCCAGCGTCTTGAGAAACACCCGGTCGCCGCGCACGGTGAGGTCGCCGCCTTCCACCAGCGTGTAACCCATCTGCTTGGCCATGTAGGCGTGCTCGAAGAAGGTCTCGTTATAGGGACCGGGCGTGAGCAGGACGATGCGGGGATTGTCGCGGTTGCGCGGCGCAAGCGACATCAGGCTCTCGCGATAGCCCTCAAAATATCGGGTAAGCTGGCGCACCCGGGATTGATGAAACGCCTCGGGCAGTGTCTGCGCGCTCACCAGCCGGTTCTCCAGCGCGTAACCGGCGCCCGAGGGCGCCTGGGTGCGATCGGCGATCACCCACCAGCGCCCGTCGGGAGAACGGGCGATGTCGGCGGCGTAGTAGAACAGATGCACATCCTGCGGCAGGATCAATCCACGGCAGGGCCGCAGGAACGCCGGATTCTGAAAGATGAGATCCGGCGGCAGGCGCAGGTCACGCAGCAGCGTTTGCGCGCCATAGAGATCGGCCAGCATGGTGTTGAGCAGCGTGGCCCGCTGCGCCACTGCCGCTTCGATGCCCGCCCACTCCTCAGCGGAGAGCACCAGCGGAATCGGATCCAGCGGCCAGATCCGCTCATTGCCCTGCGGATCGCCGTAGACGTTGTAGGTGATGCCGTTGCTTTGGATAAGCTGGCGCGCCTGCTGCCAGCGCCGTCCCAGCTTCTCTTCGCCCAGCCGCAGCAGGCCGGTGGACAGACGGCGCCAATGGCGTCTGGGCAAACCCGAAGGCGCGATCACTTCGTCGTAGTGGCCCTCAATCGGCTGATACCGCCGGGCGCGTTTATCGATCTCTACCGAACTCAGTTCCCAACTCCTGTTTCCATTGCATCACAACCGCTCCGGCGGGCGGCGAAGGTCCAGCGTACACGGGAACCGCGGGTTCTCCTCGCGGGCGGGGATCACTGCCTGTCCTGGCGTATGGCCGAAGGCGAAGAATCGGGCCACGCGGCGGGCTTCGGCTTCATTGGCATTCACCGGGAATGTGGAATAGCTGTGCCCGCCCGGATGCGCGACATGATAGGCGCAGCCGCCAACCGAGCGGCCGGACCAGGTGTCGATGATGTCAAACGTCAAAGGCGCATGGATCGGCACCGTGGGATGGAGGCAGCGCGCGGGCAGCCATGCCCTGTAGCGCACGCCCGCCACGTATTCTCCCTGGGCGCCGGTGGGAACCATCGGCATGCGGCGGCCATTGCAGGCGATGATGTACCGCTCACCGGTCATGCCCGTGGTCTTCACCTGAATCCGTTCGACCGAGGAATCCACATAGCGCGCCGTGCCGCCGCCGCCCGGTTCCTCTCCCAGCACATACCAGGGCTCGATGGCCGTTCGCAACTCCAGTTCCATGCCGTCGAAGCGGATCGAGCCGATAAACGGGAAGCGGAACTCATGGTGCGGCGCAAACCACTCCGGCTCCAGCGCATAGCCATCCCTGCGCAAATCGGCGATCACATCGGCGAAGTCGCGTTCCACGAAATGCGGCAACAGGAACTGGTCATGAAGCCGCGTGCCCCAGTGGATCAGCGGTGTGCGGTAAGGATGTTTCCAGAACCGGGCGATGAGGGTGCGCAGCAGCAGTTGCTGGGTCAGGCTCATGCGCGCGTGCGGCGGCATCTCAAACGCCCGCAATTCCAGCAGGCCCAGGCGGCCGGAAGCCGAGTCGGGCGAGTAGAGCTTGTCGATGCAGAACTCGGCGCGGTGGGTGTTGCCGGTCACGTCCACCAGCAGGTTGCGCAGGATGCGGTCCACCAGCCAGGGCGGTACGGGGCCCTGATCGGGCGCGGGAATCTGGCTCATCGCAATCTCAAGTTCGTAGACCGCGTCGGCGCGGGTTTCGTCCACTCTCGGCGCCTGGCTGGTGGGGCCGATGAAGAGTCCGGAGAACAGGTAGGAAAGCGAAGGATGATTCAGCCAGTACGAGATGAGGCTGCGTAGCAGGTCAGGGCGGCGCAGAAACGGGCTGTCGGCGGGCGTGGCGCCACCCAGCACCAGGTGATTTCCGCCGCCGGTGCCGCTGTGGCGGCCATCCAGCATGAATTTCTCCGTGCCCAAACGGCACAGGCGGGCTTCTTCGTACAGCGTGGTGGTGGTTTCCACCAGTTCGCGCCAGTTCGCCGAAGGGTGAATATTCACCTCGATCACGCCGGGATCGGGCGTCACCTTGAAGTGTTTGATGCGGTGGTCCAGGGGCGGGGTGTAGCCCTCAATGATGACGGGCAGGCCAAGTTTCGCCGCCGTATCTTCCACCTTGGCCAGCAGGTCGATGTAGTCTTCCAGCGTGCGCAGGGGCGGCATGAACACAAAGATCTTGCCCTCGCGGGGTTCCACGGTGAGCGCCGTGCGCACCACCCATCCAGCGGGCTCGCCCTTCTTCGGAGCGCGGTCCGGATCGGCCAGCCGCTGCGGGTTGATGGTCTGGTGAGGTGCGCCGGCGGGCTGAGAGGGCGGCACGCGGACCTGCCGTGGACGCGCCGGCAGCGGCCCCCGCGGCGCCATGGGGTCGAGCGTCCAGACGTAGGGATAGCTGTCGGAGTCCACCCACGGCAGGCTGGCGATAGGCAGCCGCAGGCCGACCGGGGAATCGCCGGGAATCAGATAAAGATGGCGCGAGCGCAGCATCCACAACCCCGATTGCCATGCAGGCCCGTCTTTCCGGTTGCGCTCCAGCGGCAGCACGTAACCGGTGGGCAGGCCGATGCCGCGTTCAAAGGTACGGCGCATGCGCTCCCGATCTTCTTCGTTCTCTAGTTTGTTATCGGCGGGGTCCAGGTTCACGGGCAGCAGCCGCTCGTTGTGAACATAGGCCAGCGGATCTTCATAAGCCGCGATCAGGTATTGGTTGCCCACGGCCAGTTGGATCGCCAGTTCATTGGCGAACCGCTCGGCTTCGGCCAGCCCGAACCCGTAATCCACACCGGGATCGGCGGCGAGCGTGGGTTCGTTCCACAGAGGTTCGCCGTCGGTGCGCCAGTAACACGTCAACGCCCAGCGCGGCAGCGATTCTCCCGGATACCACTTGCCCTGCCCGATATGCAGCAGCGCTCCGGGGGCGAAGCGCTCCCGCAGCCGCTGCACCAGGTTGCCCGCCAGACGCAGCTTGTCCGGGCCCAGCGCGGTGGTGTTCCATTCGTCGCCGTCCATGTCATCAATGGACACCAGCGTCGGTTCGCCGCCCATGGTGAGCCTGACGTCACCCGCCGTCAATTCCCGGTCGACCGCATCGCCCATGTGGGAGATGGCCTGCCATTGCTCGTCGGAATAGGGTTTGGTGACACGCGGGCGTTCGTAAATCCGCGTCACCGCCATGCGATGTTCAAAGGTGACCTCGCATGGATCTACCGCGCCGGTGACAGGCGCGGCGGAAAACGGATCAGGCGTGGCCGCAACCGGAATGTGGCCCTCTCCGGCGAAAAGCCCCGAGGTGGGATCCAGACCAACCCATCCGGCGCCCGGCAAGTAGGCCTCCACCCAGGCATGCAGGTCTGTGAAGTCGGATTCGGTTCCCGACGGTCCGTCCAGGGCCTTCACGTCGGGCTTCAGTTGGATCAGGTAACCCGAAACGAAACGGGCGGCCAGGCCGAGATTGCGCAGGATATGCACCAGCAGCCAGCCGGTATCCCGGCACGATCCGCTGGCGTATTCCAGCGTCTGTTCGGGAGTCTGCACGCCGGGCTCCATCCGAATGACATAACGGATTTCCTGCTGCAGGCGGCGATTCAGATCCACCAGGAAATCGACACTCTTGGCATCGGTGCGATCTACCGACTTCAGGTAGGCACTGAGGCGGGCGCCAGGCGGCGGGCATTCCAGGTACGGGGCCAGTTCGCGCGCCTGCCATTCTTCATAGCGGAAGGGGTACCGTTCAGCGTAGGGCTCCAGAAAGAAGGCGAAGGGATTGATGACCACCATCTCCGCCACCAGATCCACTTCTACGCTGAAGCGCCGGGTGGGATTCGGGAAAACGACGCGGGCCAGGAAGTTCCCTTGCGGATCCTGCTGCCAGTTCAAAAACTGCTCGGCGGGCTCCACCCGGAGCGAGTAGCTCAGGATGGTGGTGCGGCAGTGAGGCGCGGGCCGTAGCCGGATGACCTGCGGTGACAAGGAAACCAGACGGTCGTATTCGTAGACAGTCCGGTGGTTTAACGCGACGCGTATACTCATCGTGCGAGTCTCGATTGTGACACGCGCAGCGGGGTGGGCTGAAATCGAATTTTTTTATGGGGATGATGGGCTTCAGCGCCCACGCCGGCGCACCAGGCCGATGGCAACCAGTCCGGAACCGATCATGAGGAGCGTGTAGGGCTCCGGGACGTACTCGCTACCCACCTCGGGCTCTTCCGCGAAAGTGTTCAGCAGCGAAAGCGAATCAGGGGGCACCTGCCTGGACTCCGCATATGCGCCGCGGTCTTCCGGGGGGAGCGTGAATGTTTCGGGCTCAGCCATCGAGTGGATCGTTGCCGCTGTAAGAATTGAGCTGGCGGCGAGGGAGGCTACCAATCGTATGAGGAGATACACTTTCGGCATTGACGAAAGCTTACTCTATCATACTAAGTGTCGGAAAGACTAGTACCAAAATAGTCGCAGTTCCATGGGGATCAACCGTCCAGTAGGTCCAGAACGCTCGATTGGTTTCAACGGGATTTCAGGCCCGGCAATTGAACTACCCAGGCGTACTGGGCCTTGGAGGCGTCGCCGGAGGCTTCCGGTAACTCTACCGTCACATCGCCTCCGCGGGCCGCCCACTTAAGTGTGCCCGACCTGCCGAGCAGCTTCGGCAACATGCCGGAGGGTGCGGTAACGCCCCGAATGGTGAGTTTCGCGCCGGGCCAGCCCGGGACGATGGCGTACACGTCCTCTCCCTTCGAGGTGAAGAAAGCCTCGATGACGGCCTGGCCGGGTTTCTTACGTTCGATGAAGTCAGTGACTTCGTAGCGGGTCATGTACTCGCCGGTCTCCAGTTTCGGCTGGGTGCCGGGACTCCACTGGCGGGTGCGGGACCAGGGGCGTGTGCCGTGAATGGCCTCGCCGTTCACCTTCAGCCACTGGCCCATCTTCAGGAGCCGGTCCTGCATGATGACGGGGATTCGCCCGTCAGATGCCGGTCCGATGTCGAGCAGCAGGTTGCCGCCGCGGCTGACCAGGTCGATCAGCATCATGATCAACTCGCGATCGGTGCGATAGTGGCCGGCATTCTCAGCGCGATTGTATCCGTAAGAGAAGCCCATTCCGCGGCTCTCTTCCCATGGGTGGGAGCCGGTGTCGAGACCGGCGGTGTATTCGGTGGTGTAGTAGCCGCCATGTTTGTGGCGCGCGCCCTTGCCCCAGCGATCATTGACGACGACATCGGTGCGGGAAGGCGACTCATTGAAGAGCCATGCCAGCAGTTCCGGCGACTTCCAATCCTCTCCCGGCATGTCCCATTCCCCATCGGAGAAGATGAGCGAAGGCTGGTAACGCGTCACAAGGTCCTTAAACTGCGGGAACATATGCTCGTCGACGAACCGCTTACGATCGCTCAGCCACAGCGGGTTGAACCATTCATAGAGCGAATAGTAGAAACCCATCTTCAGGCCGCGTTTGCGGACGGCGGTGGTGAGATCACCGGCCAGATCGCGCTTTGGTCCGATTTCGACGCTGTTCCAGGGCCGGCCCCAGGTGCGGCTGGCGTGTTCGGAGGGCCAAAGCGCGAACCCGTCGTGATGTTTGGAAGTCAGCACGACATACTTTGCGCCGGACTTCTCAAAAACATCGGCCCATTGATCGGGGTCGTACAATTCGGCGCGGAACATCGGCGCGAAGTCGTGATACGGAAAATTTTCGCCGTACACCCGGGAATGGAACTGAAAAGTCGGGTTGGGCTTTCCTTTTTCCACGGGTCCTTTGCTGAGGGCATTCCAATACCATTCGGAATAATTTCCCACCGGGGCGTAGGCTGGAACGGAATACGCGCCCCAATGGATGAAGATGCCGAAGCGCGCGTCAGTGAACCATTGCGGAGTGGGACGGCTATCCACTGACTCCCAGGTTGCGGCATACCTGGTCTGCGCCATTGCCGCGGCCGCCGCCAACAGCGCGGCGATTACGATCCGACTCGTGCTACCCATGTGAACCAATTTTTGCATAGTCCTCGCGACGGTTCGGGCCGCGAGGGCCGGGTTTGCCGCGCGAAAATTTCCTCATCGCGCCGCTCAGCAGCCAATGTGCCTGCATCCTGCGCCGGCCCCAGGGATGCCGGCCGATGTCCACCCAGCCGCGTTGATGTCCCACATATTCGAGGAGTTCGGTTGCGGTGGGGAACCAGCCGTTCATCCGGCCCAACCGGCCGAGCAGCGTTTCAAACCGCGCGGGCACCGGATGGAAGGCCGAAAGATGCGAGTAGACGATGCAGGCGCCGCCCTCTTCGGCCAGCCGGTCCTGATTCTCTTCAGACAGCAGTTGGCAAAAGGAATCGACGCCCGCGCCGTAACTGGAACTGAACCAATGCCGCACGTAGGGACGTTTGGGATCGTAGTAGGGCATGTAGGGATCGGTGCGGGTGGTGTTGTACTGCGGCCAGACGAAGTTGCGGACAAAGCGGATGCGGTTGTGGCAGAGATCGCCCCAGAAATGTTCGCTGCCGGCGACGTGTCCCAGGGACTGGACGCGCCAGGGACGGGCGAGGCGGTAGGCTGAGTAAGCCCAGCTCCAGGGTGCGTCCAGCCGCGCCTGTCCCCAGTAGAGCGCTTCTGTCTGGCCGTCATGATTGACGTGGATGACGGGATCGGCGCCCAGTTCATCGGCAAAGCGGTTCAGGGCTTTCACCACGTGTTCGCGTGTGGAGGCGCCATCGGAGGCGCCGTGCATGGCGATTTCAAATCCGGAGTCTTTCAATTCGCGTACCCATCGGGCGTAGGCGGCGTTTTCAAGCGAGTCCCCGCCGATGGCCCAGGCTCCCTGCGGCTCAAGCGGCCACACGGTTTTCGTCGTGCGCAGTCCGGCGCCGGCGATGACGTCGTAGACGCGCCGTATCTTATCCAGCCTGGCTCCGTCGGTGTCGTCGATGATAGTAACGGCGAATTTTCTGCCGTGGGGCCAGCGAATCGCAGCGCCGCTTGTTGGCATATGATTTCGGATTAATAAGAATCCAAATCATAGTATTCGAGACCGGAATATGCCGTCAAGCGCGGGAGGAAATCGGCTACCTGGGAGTCCGCCTGATGTCGGGCCGTGGATCGGGCACAAAGCCGTCCCGGTTCGGCATCCTGACCTTGGGGAGAGTCCTGGCGTTCAGAACGTCTTTTTCTCCGACGATCCCGTTCAGGAAGAGAATATACGCCACGGCGCTATAGACCTGCGAGTGGGTCAGCAGGCCGGGTTGATCGAACGGCATCGCGCGGTGGACGTAATTCCAAACCGATGTGGCGTGGGACCAGAAACTGCCCACGGTGCGGATGGGCTTCGCGGTGGCGAGTGTGCCTTTGCCCCCCACCAGCGCCGGACCCACGTCTCCTTCGGCCTTGTCTCCGTGGCACCTGGCGCAACGGGAGGCGAACAGCGGACGTCCTTCCGCGGCGCTGCCCGATCCTTCGGGAAGGCCTGTTCCATCGGGCGCCACTGTCGCCCCCAACGCGCGGATTTCTTCGCTGCCGGGCGTTCTGCCCACGCCATATTTGGGGGACTGCGCCGCAAGCAGTCCGGCGGCCAGCACGGCGCTAAGCCTCCACATTGGCGACGCTCCCGTTGTCTGCCACCCGCCAGAACTTGATGCCGTTGAAGTGATAGCCGGAGTTTGTCCCCCGGGCGGCAATCAGTTGCTCGCGCGTGGGCTGCACGTAGCCGCTTTCGTCGGTGGCGCGCGAGGCGATGACGGCCGGCTTGCCGTCCCATCGCCAGGGCAGGCGGAAGCGCGTGAACGCGAGACGGAATCGCGGTTCATCCAGCCGTGCGTCTTCCCAGGTGCGGCCGCCATCAAGCGTCAGTTCGACGCGCTCAATGCGGCCGCGCCCGGTCCAGGCGAGCCCGGTGATTTCGTAGAGTCCCGGCCCGGCGAGGGTCTGGCCGCCCGACGGGAACGTCACTACCGACTTGGCCTCCTGGGTGAGAGTGAAAATCCGCGCCTTGCCATCGGGCATCAGGTCACTGTACTTGGAAGTCTCATCGCGCGTCATATAGGGCTGACTGGTGACATGGAGCCGCCGCAGCCACTTGACCTGGACATTGCCTTCCCACCCCGGCGTGAGCAGGCGCAGAGGAAAGCCCTGTTCCGGCCGCAGCGGCTCGCCATTCTGTCCGTAGGCCAGCAGAGCGTCATCCAGCGCCTTTACGATCGGCACGCTGCGCTGCATGCGGCAGGCGTCGGCCCCTTCGGCGATGAGCCACGATGCATCCGGTTTCAGGCCCACTTCTTCCAGCAACAGGCGCAGTGGCACGCCCGTCCATTCGCTGCAGCTTGCCAGGCCGCAGGAACGCTGCACGGTGGGCCCGTTCTTTGCGGCCCACTCGGATCCGCTGTTGCCGCCGCATTCCAGGAAGTGGATGCGTGAGACCGAAGGCAGGCGGCGGATCTCGTCCATGGTCAGCACCAGGGGACGTTCCACAAGTCCATGAATGGTCAGCCGGTGCGCGGCCGGATCGATGGCTGGCACGCCGGCATGGTGCCGCTCATAGTGCAGGGACGACGGGGTGATGATGCCGTAGGTTTCCGCCAGCGGCGTGGAACTGGATCCGGCCTCGGGCGTCTTGCTGACGCGCGTGGCGCGCGCCGATTTTACGAACGCGGACCGTTCGCCGTAGCCGCTCAGCGGTTTGCCCAGGGTGCGCGGCTCCTCGGCTTTGGCCAGCATTGCGGTTCCCAGGGCTGCGCCGAGTTCCAGCGCCTGGCGGCGAGTGGTCTTTTTCATCGCTTGATTCTATCGGAAATGTTGTACAGTTGCGCCATGGGCATGATGGAACAGATTACGGACGGCCGCACGGATCTGGTGTTTGAATACCTGGCGGCAGGACACACCGCTGATTCCGCCGATTCCGATGGCGTAGCGCTGATTCGATGGTGCGCCTATTATGGCGACGTGAGCGCGATTCGATTTCTGCTGGCGGGAGGTGAGTCGCTTCGCTCGCTGGGGGACAACTTCGATCTGAACGGAGCCTGCTACCACGGGCATTGGCGGCTGTGCCAGTTCTTGATCGAACGGGGAGCAGATGTGAACCGGCCGCTGCCCGATAGCGGGGAGACGCCACTGCATGCGGCGATCTGCAAAGCTGATCGTCCCGCGTACAACATGGTGGTAAAGGTGCTTCTGGCGGCGGGTGCGAATCCGAACGCCGTGGCGGCGGTTGGCCGGGAGACCGGTGGATTTATGCGCGATTGCCGCACCAAAGGCGAGACTCCGCTTCATCGGGCGGCCGCCTTTGGGGACGAAACGATGATCCGGCTTCTGCTGGAGGCTGGAGCGAAGACGGATGTCCGGGACGCCAATGGCGATACACCGTTGACATGGGCAAGCTGGTATCTGCGGCCGGCGCCGGTGCTGAGGCTGTTGTGTTTCGGCCCGCACCGGGTTCATCCCGACTATGCGGGGATGGACGCAAATCTGCTGGGCCGCCCTCACCTGTAGCGCCGGCCGCGAAGGTCACTTGCCCTTGCTGAGCTTGCGGAAGTATTCGGCGACGGCATCGGCGTAACCGGCCGGCACCGGATCGGATGCGGCGCTGCGGACCTGGCCACCCTGCTTCTCTTCGAGTTGGCGGCGAAGCTTGATCTCCAGTTGCTCCAGGTTGGGCAGAACCTCGGCCCGCATCCGCTCGAGCAGTTGCGGATTGCCGGGGAACTTCGACGGATCGATGCGCTGCATCTCGCGAATCATTTCGGCGATTTCCTTGGCGGATTCCGTGTCGGTCTCCGCTAAAGACTGGCGCAGTTGGTTGAGATCGCGCAGGCCCTCGCGGTAGGACGTTTCGATGCCGCGTCCGCCGTCCGATGGCGTGGGCATGGGACCGGCGGGCCCTTCCAGATCACCTGTGCCGCGGTTGATCGCGGAATAGCCGTGGTCTCCGTAGCGGTCGCCACCGCCGCCTTGCCTTCTGCCGGGTTGCGGCATGCGGCCGTCGCCGGGGCTGTTGCCCATGCCGGGCTGGCCGCCACGTTGACCGCCGCCCTGTTGATTGCCGGCCTGCTGACCCTGTCCTTGCTGCCCCTGCTGTCCTTGCTGCCCCTGTTGGCCTTGTTGCCCCTGTTGTCCCTGCTGACCTTGTTGGTTCCCACGCTGGTTCCCGCGCTGGCCCTGGGACTGACGCTGCAGTTGCGCCCGCAGCCGCTCCACCTGTGACAGCGCGCGCTCCAGTTCGTTGCCTGCCTGCTGGCCTGTTCCGTTCTCGTCCACCTGACCCTGGGCATCCTTGAGCTGTTCTTTCAGTTTGTCCAGGCCCTCGGTGATCGGCTGCTCGCGCATGTAGGTGGCCTGGCCATAGCCACGGCGCAGCCATTCCGTGCCAAGGCGCATACGGGTGGCGATTTCCTTACCCTGCATGTCGCCGAGCGCTTCGCGAATCTTCGATGATGCGGGGCGGTTGGTGCCGGCCATTTCCCGGGCGGCGCGCTGCATGTCCTGTTCCAGCTTCTGCAGGTCGCGCAGCATCTGATCCTTCTGCTGCGCCAACTGCTGCGCCTGCTCCTGGTTGCGCAGGGCTCCGCGCAGTTCATTGGGATTGCCGCCCTGGCCGTACATCTTCTTCAACTCGTCCTGGATGGCGTGCTGTTTGTCGGCCAGTTGTTCGGCGCGGCGAGCAAGGTCGCCAGCCGTACCGGTGGCCTGCTGCTGGCGCATCGAATTGAGCATGCTGCGCGCTTCTTCCAGCCGTTCGGCTGCGCGGCGGGAACTGGCGTCGCTTTGATCCTGGCCGCCCTTGCGCATGTCCTCGGTGGCCTGGCGGAGCCGTTCGAGCGCCCGCTCCACGCGCGGGTCGATGTTTTGTTTCTGGCCGCGCTGCTGCTGCAGGCGCGACATCTGCTGCTGCTGCTGTTGTTGCTGTCCCTGCTGGCCTTGCTGTCCCTGCTGTCCCTGGCTGGAGGAGGAGGAACTGGCCTGGCTCGACTGCTGTCCCTGCTGCCCGCCCTGCTGCGGTTGCCCGCCCTTGCTCATCTGCTCCAACTGTTTCTGCAACTGTTCGGCTTCGCGGCGCAGCATTTCCTGCTGCCAGCGCTGTTGGGGCGTATTCTTCTGCTGGTTGCGATTCTGCTCGGCCAGTTCTTTCTGGCGGCGGGCCAACTGCTCCAGTTTCTGCAACGCCTCATCCACATCCTTCTGGCGCTGCTCTTCCGATTGGCTGCCGGAACGGCTGGTTTCGTACTGGTTCTTTTCGGTATCGAGTTCGAGATCGAAAAGGCTGGCCAGATCGCGGCCGCCGCCGCCGCCGCCACCGCCGCCGCCCTGCTGTCCGAAGGCAACCTGAATCTGGCGGAACGTGGCTTCGGCGCGCAGGATGTGCTGCAGCGCTTTCTGTTCATGCGGCAGGGCGTCCTTCCATCCCTGGCCTTTCAGCTTGTCGACGGCCGTGCCCATGGCGGTGGCCGCCTTTTCCATATCGGAGGCGAAGCTCTTGAATTCGTTGTTAGTGCCGGAAAGCTCGCGGCTGCGCATGCGGCGCGCCAGAGAGGTGGCCTGATCGCGCAGCTTGCCCTGCACTTCGGAAAGAAACCGCGCATTTTCACCCGCGGCGGCGCGGTCATTTGATTTGTCGCGGATCTGATTCCAGGTTGCGGCGATGATCTCTTTCTGCCGCGCGGAGATCTTGTTCTGATCCTCCTGCTCACCGCCGCCACCGCCGCCGCCCATCTGCTGGCTTTGACTGTATTCGCGCTCGAAGGGCTCGGCTTCCACGAACACCATGTCGGTGCGCGCGGTCTGGGTGGCGTCGCGCGCCGTGGCATAGAGGCTGATCACGTCTCCGGGCACGAGGTGGAACTCTTCGAGCGCGATCATCGTCTTACCCTGCACATTGGTCATGCCGGGCCTGGGCAGCACGTTGACGGTTTTCTCCCCGCCGCCGTTCACCGAGTAATGCAGCGTAACGGCCTGGAGTCCGAAGTCGTCCTCGGCGTCCACTTCGATGGAAACCTCTTCAATGGGGCTGACGCGGGCGTCGCTGCGCGGGCGGGCGATTTTGACGACCGGCTCCAACGCCTCGCGCGCTTCAATAAAGAAGTCGTCGCTCAGGCGGACCTGCTCACCCTGGTCGATGGCGGCGATGTGATACATCCCGTCTTTGTCCATGCGGATGCGCCCGGACATCCAGCCGTCTCCGGATGCCTCCAGTTTGACCTTGGTCTGGTTGTCGAGCACCAGCAGTCCTTCGGGCAGCGGCTTGTCGGTGAGGATGGAAACGGTGGCTTCCGTGCCGGCGACGGCGCGCAGGTCGCCGCCCCCTTCTTCGGACGCTTCGCGAATTCCCGCCCAAGACGGGTACTTGTAGTTGACCCTGATTTTCTTGATTCCGGGCAGGTCGATGACCGTGATCTTATGCTCGCGGCTCTTGATGGACCCGGCCTGAACATAGTATGTCACCGTCTCGGGCAGCCCGGCCAAAAGGAACTCGTAGCCGGCTCCGGCGGCTTGTGGAGTCATCGGCACTTCTTCCCACTTGGTAGTTCCCCGGTATTGTGCCAGCAGGCGTACTTTGTCGGTCTGAAACCCCAGTAGTTGGGCCGTGATCAACTGGTCGGTACGGCGCCGTACGCGACGGTCGCCAGGGGTGACGCTGATGCTGTAGAAAGGCTGCGCTTCCTTGGGCGTTCCGGCCCAGAGCAGGGAAGCGCCATGGCCCATATAGCCGGGGGCGTTCGTGAGCCAGACCAGCAAACCGGCGGCGGTGACTGCCAACAGAGCGAACCCTGCCAGTTTACCGGCGGGCACCAGCATGGACGGTTCAGCCTGGCGGGCGACCTTAAGCGTGTCGGCGGCCAGCAATTCGATAAATGGATCTTTTTCTGCTGATTCCTTGCGCTCGGCGAACGTCGTCAGGCGCTGCTCGAATTCCGGGACCTTGCTTTCGGCTCCACCCGCCGCGCGGCGCGAATTCAGACGCAGCAGCGGGGCGATGATGCCGAAACCCAGCGCGAACGCCAGCGCCAGGAAAAGCATAAATCGTCCGAAAGTGACGCTGTTCTCGCTGAAGGCGAAGCTGTTGATGATCAGCACCAGCAACACCGTGGCGATTAACGCCGCGGCGGCCGTCAGCGCGGCCCCGCGTGTCAATGCCATGAAGCGCAGGCGCTTCTCGACCGACTTCAGATAGGATTCCAACTGCTCGAACGCGTTCATGCGGACTCCTTTTGTGCAGTCAGGTAGTTTCCGGCAAGCAGGGATTCAGCGAGCGCCAGCAGGACCGCCGCCAACATCACATACCACCACAAATTAGCATTCTGTTGCGCTGTTGTCTGCCCGGTGGCGGCGGCGGTGGCGGGCCTGGTCTCCGTGCCCTGCCACAACTCGATGGTTTCCTTGGGCGCCATCTCAAGGTCGGACTCTTTTCGATCGCTATTCACCGCTACCAGTTCGTGGCGGCCGTTGGCGCGGCCGATGTCGTAAAATCCGCCTTCGGTAAGGGGCAGTGACCGGGCCGAGGCGGCTTCATTGAGGCTGAGGGCTCGTTTGCCCTGCGGATTGAGCACCTCCACCGTGCCCGCGCCTTTTTCGGCGCGTAACTCGACGTGGGAATCCACCGTGTAGCTGGAGGCGCGCACCTCGGCGCCGGTGAGATAGCCGGCGCTCTGCTCGACGAACGGCACGAAGAACGGACGCAGCGGGAAGTCGTTCGAGATGTTATCGAACGTGGATGTGAACACCATCACGCGCCCTTCACCCACGCGCTTTTCCAGCAGCAGCGGCGTCTCATCGGCAAGGCGCGCCAGCACTTTCGCTTCGCCCGGCTCCACGCGGATCGCCTGATAAAACTTCACGTTTTCCCATCGGCCGGCGGCGCGCAGAACAGGATGAGTGGTGTCGAGCGACCCTGCAACAAGGAATCGTTCCGCGGCGCGCGAGGCGTAGCGGGATTCCACGATCGGTTGATCGAGCACCGGCACCTTGCGCTGTCCCGCCGAAGATGGACCGAGAGCCACCAGCAGCGCGCCGCCCTCCCGCACATACTTCTGCAGCGTCTGTTCGAAGGCCGGCGGCAGCGGGCCCGTGTCGGAGAGGACGACAAAGCCGTACTTGGAGAGCCCGATGTTGGCCGCCTGGTCCACCGTCACCGGCTCGACCGCAAAGGCGCCTTCGCTGGCCGATTCAAGCGCGGCGCGGTAATAGAGCAATCCGCGGCCCTGGCGGGCTTCGTGCACAAACAGCACAGAGCGGGGGTCGGAACGTTCCACCGAGAAAACGAAACTGTCGTCGGCGGCCAGTTGGTCGGCCGCGTCGATGCGCACTTCCCCGCGGTTGAACCCGTAGCTTGCTTCCATGCCGATGAACTCGGCGGTGGCTCGCCCGTTTTCGGGAACATCCACGGTGTTTGACGCCACCGTCTTGTTATTGACGAGCAGCGTAAGCGTTCGTTTGGCCGCGGGCGTGTGAAATCCGGCCACGGTTGCGATGACTCGCGCTTTCTTGGGATCAAAGACGCTGCGTGGCGCGGTGACGGTCTCCACGGTCCAGTTCGCGGTGTTCCTGTCGGCCAGCGAGTGGATGACCAGTTTGGTGTTGCCGCCCAGGTTCAGATCGGCAAAAGCGGGCGGAAGCGAACTCTTCTGCATGTCGCTGAACAGGTGTACTTCGAGCGGCATGCGGTTGGATTGCTCAATGGCGCGAAGGGCGCGCGCGAATTCGCCGTAGGAACTGCGCGAATGGCTGGGCTCAATGCTTTCCACGGCGGCGATCAATTCGCCACTCTCTGCCGTGGGCTGGGTAAGCGACTGGACCGCGGCGTTGATGGTGAGCACCTGCGCAAGGTCGGCGCTGTTGCGGCCGTTGAGCACTCCCAGGGCTTGCTGCTTAGCCCGGCCGAGCCGGTCCGCCACGCGCATGCTGAACGAGTTGTCAATGGCGGCGATGAGAAGCCGTTTGCGCGCCGCCGCGCCCAGATTGCTGCCGCGGATGAACGGATTGGCGAAAGCGAGCACCAGCAGAAGAAGGAGAAGCAGCCGAGCCACCATCAGTGCGATGTACTTCAGGCGCCGATGTTTGATGGAGCTCTGGGTTCGCGGCTCAAAAAACATGAGGGAGCTGAACTGTTTCGGCGTGGTCTTGTGCTGGCGCAGCAGATGGAGCCATACGGGCAGCCCAAGCGCCGCCAGTCCCGCCAAAAACCAGGGTGCGAGCAGACCCATGCCGTTAGAACCTCCCGTGCCGGATGTTGAAATATTCGCGCATGGAGGCGTCCAGCGGCAGGCCGGTATTGACCAGATGGTAGTCCAACCCCGCCCCCTGCGCCTTGCTCTTGAGGGCGGCGATGTGTTCGCCGATCTTCTGGCGGTATTCGGTATTGGCGTAGTCCGGCGAGACTTCCATTGAATCCTCGGTTTCCATGTCGATGAGGATAACCGGCTCGGTGAACCTGGGTTCGATCTCTTCAGGATCGAGCAAGTGAAACAGGATGACCTCGTTGCCGCGAAAGCGCAGCGGTTCCACGCACTTCACCACCGTCTCAGGTGGCGCAAAGAAATCGGATACGACGATCACCACGCCGCGCCGGAACTGGAACTGCTGGAAGTGGAAGAAAGGCTTTTCGTAGTCGGTGCGCTTTCCCGGCTCGGCCTTTTCGACGGCGTGCAGCAGGCGCGCAAGCTGCCCCTGTCGGGTGGAGGGCTGCACGTACTGGCGCACCTCGTCATCGAAGACGATCATGCCGCAGGCGTCGCGCTGCTGGGAGGCGAGATAGCAGATGGACGCCGCCAGGTAGCGCGCGTAGTCGATTTTACGCACCTTCTGCGAGCCGAAGCCCATCGAAGCGCTGGCGTCCAGCAGCACGGTAACGCGCGTGTTGGTCTCGCCGCGGTAGCGTTTGAGAAACGCCTTTTCGGTGCGGGCGAAAACGTTCCAATCCACGTAGCGCAGATCGTCACCGATCGAATAGGGCCGGTATTCGGCGAACTCCTGGCTGAAGCCGAAATCCGGCGAGCGGTGCAGTCCGGAGATGAATCCGTCGACGACAGTCTTCGCTACCAGCGTGATGTCGGACATGCCGGCAAGAAGCGAAGGTTCGAGGAAGCGGCTTTGCATCAGGCTCCTTTCGGGGCGGGCCGGCTCTCGATCACTCTCTTCAGAATGTCGTCGGTGGAAAGGCGTTCGGATTCAGCCTGAAAGTTGAGCAGCACGCGGTGCCGGAGCACCGGCACGGCCATGGCCTGCACGTCCTCAAACGACACATGATAGCGGCGGCGCATCAGCGCGCGAGCCTTGGCGGCCAGCACCATCCACTGCGCGCCGCGCACGCTCGAACCATAGTTGACGTACTTCTTGACGAAATCGGGCGAGTCCGGATCTGTGCTGCGCGTGCTGCGCACAATGTCGATGATGTAGCGGGCCACCGACTCTCCAATGGGCACCATGCGCACCAGTTCCTGGAAGGATAGAATCTCGTCGCCGTTGGTGACCGGATCGGTGGAGGGCTTCGCTGTGGTAGTGGTGAGGTTGATGACCTTCAATTCGTCTTCGGCCGGCAGGTAGTCCAGCATCACGTTGAACAGGAAGCGGTCAAGCTGGGCTTCCGGCAGCGGATAGGTGCCTTCCAACTCAATGGGGTTCTGCGTGGCCAGCACGAAGAACGGCCGGGGCAGCTTGTAATGGTTGCCGCGCACCGTGCAACTCATCTCCTGCATGGCTTCGAGCAGCGCCGATTGCGTCTTGGGGGGCGTGCGGTTGATTTCGTCGGCCAGCAGGATATTGGCGAAGATCGGACCGGGGACGAAGGTCCAGGTGCGGCGTCCGGTGCCGGGATCCTCCTCGATGATGTCGGTGCCCGTCATGTCACTCGGCATCAGGTCAGGCGTGAACTGGATGCGCTTAAAAATCAGGCCGAGCGTATCGGCCAGCGTGCGCACCAGCAGTGTTTTCGCCGTGCCCGGCAGACCCGTGATCAGGCAGTTGCCTCCCACGAACAATGCGATGAGCACCTGTTCCAGCACTTCCTCCTGGCCGACAATGACCCGGCGCACCTGTTCGACAATCTGCTGGTGCACCTGCTGGAATCGGTCAATCCGGCTCTTCAGTTCCGTGGCGTCAAGTTGTGGAGCGGCGGTAAGAGACATGAGTGTTAGCGGGCTTCTTTCTGTTTGTTTAGTTCAAGGAGAAGCTTCTGAGCCGGGCGGTAGCCGGGAGCGGCTTCGAGCGCGGAAAGAACGGCGTCTTCAGCATCTTTCAGGCGGTTGGCCTTGGCGTAAGCTTGCGCGAGGTTGAAATGGGATGCGGCCGGATCGAGCGGCTTTGACGCCACGGCCGCCTGGAACTCCCGGATCGCCGTATTGAGGCTGCCGTTGTGCAGCGCCAGGTCGCCCAGTTTGCGGTGCATTTCAGAATCCTCAACCGGATAGATGTAATTCAGTTTTTCGAGCGTCGTGATGGCGTCTTTCGGACGGCCCAGTTCGGTCTGCAGGTTCGCCAGTTTCTTGAGGGTTTCCGGGTAACGTCCGCCGGTGCTGGCGTAGCGTTCCAGTTCGGCGGCGGCGGCCTTTTTGTCACCTTTGGCAAGATAGGCCTCCGAGAGGAACTCGTAGATGTTGCCAGGCTCGACGTATTCGGTGTACCAGTCGCGAATCTCCAGGCCTTGTTTGATTACCTCGTCGTGCTGCTTGTTCTTAGCCGCGGCGGCGATCAGGCGGACTCGCTTGGACCACTCTTCGAACCTGTTGAGCGGCGTATTCACCTGCTTGAGAAGCCACTCCATGAATTCCCTGTCGAAATCCTCGGGTTTCATGCCGAGTTGGGCCTGCACCACGTCCGCGGTGGATGTATTCTTCGCGAATGCGTGCATCATGGACAACAGCTTGTCCCAGCCCCATTTCTGGTTGATGTAGTCACAGATCTTGCCCGCCTGGAAATAGGACACGATCACCTGATTGGGATAGGTGGGCCGGATGAAGCCGCGGTCAAGTTGACTGATGGGAAGCAACTTTTTCTGCTGAATCGCCTTGAGCACCGTGGGATCCAGACGATCACCCCAATCCGGCGCCACCGCGGTTTCCTCGTGTACGGCCAGCCCTTCGGTGAACCAGCGCGGCGTGCGGTGGTTGGTCGCCGCCAGGACAAAGACGTGGGAAAGCTCATGCCACAGGGTGCTGGCCCAATGAAAACTGCCGGGCTTGCGGCCGCTGGGCGAATCCATGGCCACCACGTAGCCGAACGTGACGCCCAGCGCTCCCAGGCCGGGCATGCCGAGCGTCCGGACGGCGAAGTCTTCATGATCCGGGTACACTTCCAACTGCACCGGCTTTTTCAGCGGGAACCGGTACTTCTTCTCAAACGCAGCAATGGCGCGTTCGAGTTCGGGCTCAAAGTAGAGCTTGAGCAGGTCCGACTCCTTCTTGTGAAGGCGGACGATGGTTCTTGGTTTGGCGAAGGTTTCGAAGTTCTTGTAGCTGTCCATCAGCCGCAGCGAGTTCACCGTCTGCGGATCCTTCCAGCCGTTTTCGTAGGCCAGTTCCAGGTGCCGGCGGGCGTCCTTTTCAAGGCCCAGGCGCATGTAGGTGATGCCGAGTTCCGATTGTACGTCCCAGAGTTTGGCGTTCTTCGCCAGCGCCTTTTTCATGTACTCAATGGCCTCTTCGTAGCGCCGGTTCAGGATCAGCATGTGGGCGCAAAAGGCCTCAGCTTCTCCGTAGACGGGATTGATCCTGGCAATGCGGTCAAACCACGGCGTGGAAGGTTTGTCGCGCAGTACGTCGACGGTGGCCAGCACCGCCATTGCGTCCAGCGCCTCGGCCGACAGCGCCACCGCCTTCTCCGCTTCTTTCACGGCCTTGTCGAAGTTGACGTCCTCCAGCGCGAGCCTCGCCAGCACCTCCTGGGCTTCCACGTTTTTTGGATCGGCCTTCAGCGCTTCTTCGGCGAACTCGACGGCTTTGGCTTCAAAGGATCCGGCGGCCACCAGGGCCATGCCGATGTTCGCTCCCGGGTGATCCTTCCTGATCTCCAGTGCCTCCTGGAAAAGCTTGGCCGCGTCGGGGGTCTGGTAGTGCTCCACAAACATGCGGCCCCAGCGGACGCGGATGTCGGGATTTTTTGGCTCGCGCGCCACGGCGGCGCGGAAGGCGTCGTTGGCCTGCGTGTACAGCTTCAATCCCCACAGCCCCTCGGCCCGGACGGCGGGATTCGTACTGAAGCTCAGCTTTTCGTAGCAGTTGGCTGCCTCTGTCAGCCTGCCGTAGTGGCGATGCTTGTGACACTCCTCGGGCGTTTGCGCGTGAAGCGCGGCAACCAGTGTGGCGGCAAGCAGGAGGGTCACTTGTCGATCTCCTCCTGGGTCCGGGCGAGATCGAGCAGCAGCGCCGCAAGCTGCTTCCGGTACTGGTCGGTTGGCATGGCGGCCCGCTGATACTTGAGCTGGTCGATTTTCTGTTCCAGTTCTTCCTTTTTTTCAAGCAGCTTCCGCTTGGACGGGTTGTTGGCGGCCACTTGCGCCGAACCGATGCGCAGGAGAGGAAACTTGCCCGCCAGCAAACCCTGGCCATTGTCCGGCGCCGGCGCGCGGGTAGGCTCGCCCTTTCCGGTATCTTCCATCTGCGCGTGCTCGGTGGCGATGCGTTTCTGGGTCTCGTAGAAGCGCTGTGTTTTTTCGTTGGCGTACTTGAACGCCTCCAGCGCGCTGATCACTTCGTTCTTGTCGGTGTCGGCGCCGGTGTCGCGCAAAGCTTCGGCCCAGTAGCGGGCAAAGACGGTGGCGTTCTTTTCCGTGCCGGACTTGGTTGCCGTGATCACCGCGCGGCCTTCCTTCATCAGCGCGTGTACGGCGCCTCCGCTGCAGCTTGTCATGTTCACCACAAGCTGCTGGCCGGGGATGCGGTCGAGCAGCGACGCCAGTTCCACACTCGACACGTCGGGGCCCGGGACATTGAACTTGTAGTCGGCGCCGTCGAAGGTGCCGTGGCCGATCAGCATCAGCACCAGCGAGTCCTGAGCGGTGGCGGCCTTGCTCAATGTGGCCAGCACCTCGGACAATTTCGCGCGCGTAGCCTGCGGGCCGGCCAGTGTTTCCACTCTGCCGCCTCCAGCCGAGCCGCGCAGCAGCTTGTCGATCTCCTTGGCAAGCGAAGTGAATCGCTGCTCATAGTCGGGCTCGCCGCCAAGTCCGGCTACCGTCACGTAGTGGGTAGCGGCGTGGCAGGCGAGCGACAATCCCAAAATCAGAGCGCAGAGTCTCATATCACACCCCACCGCCGCCGCAGCAGCCATTCGGCGGCGCGCATCAGCAGCAGCACCAGGAACAGAAATGGCATGTTCCAGAGATCCCGTGTTTCTCTCACCGTGATGCCCGCTTCGGAATAGGAAATCTCCTCGGGCAGTTTCGCCAGGCTGGACACCGGGTAGTACTTGCCACCGGTTTCCGACGCCAGCTTGGCCAGCAACTCGCGGTTCTGCTCGGAGGCGAAGTTTTCGGCGATCCCGTCTTCGCGGCGGAAGTTGATCACGTCGCGGCCCGCCTCTTCCTCGCCGCGCTTGGCCAGCACCTCGGCAATGTAGGCGCCGGGCTTTTCGGCGCGCCACTCGGCGGTGAATGCGCCGGGGTTCAAAGGATCGGGCGTCATCTCCACCTGCGCCGATGAGCCGGCCGGTCCCAGAACGTTTGCCGTCACTTTCACATCCGACATCGGCAGGAAGTTTCTGTCGCGGATTTCGGCCCGGAACGTCACCTTCTCCTCGTCGGCCAGCAAAGATTTCGGCGTCGATGCCACCACCCGTCCCGGCGTATCCTGCACCAGCCAGCGCAGCAATTGTTGCCAGAACATCTCGTGGCTCTTGTCGGCCAGCGGCTGCTGCATCTGCCAGCGCCAGGTGCCCTGGGTCGCCATCACGCCCACCCGTCCGCGCCCGTAGTTCTGCACCACCAGCAGCGGCATCCGTCCCTTGCTGGTCGGAAGCGCGTCGGCCAGCACCACGGCGCCAGGCTTGGGCGCGCCCACCTCGTGGTAGTCGGCCAGGTAGGGCAGCTTCTTCCACCGCTCGGCGTTCTTTTCCGGATTCTCTTCCAGACGGCAGATCAGGCTCAACGTACCCATCGGCGTCAGTTCGACGTTTGCGGGATCGCGATGGAAGGTGGGCTTGCGGTCCGGCACCGACACCGGGAGTAAGTCGGCCAGCGCCGGTTTCCCCCAGCCGCCGTCACCCAATCCTGAGCGCCCGCCCAGGAATATTACACCGCCGCCACGCCGGTCGACAAACTGCTTCAGCAACTCAATCTGGGACGTCGTGAAATAGCCGGCTTCCACGCCGCCGATGATGATCCCCTGAAAGCCGAACAGATCGTCCACTTTTGCCGGAAAGCCCTGCGCCAACTCCTGCGGAGTGGATACGCCCTGGGTGTAGATCTTGTTCTGCGTGGTGCGCAGGATGGTGGCCAATTGCAGCGTGCGGTCTTCCTCGATGGCGCGGCGGATAAACTTGAACTCCCATTTCGGCTCGCCTTCAATGTAAAGGATGCGCGGCTTGCGCGCTTCCACGTTCACCAGCCGCGTAATGGTGTTGTTGTTGGGATTCTCTTCACCGGATAACCTGTCGACAACCACCTGCAGGTTCTTCAGACCGGCGTTGCCTGCGTTGAATACAACCGATTCAGTCTGCAGAGCGCCCTCGGTGCGCAGGGTGAATTCCTGCGACGCAAGGGTGGCCGAATCGGTCTTCACCGTGACGCGCGCCTTGGACTGCGTGTAGCCGCGTTGCTTGAACGTGATCTGCGCGCTCAGCCGGGAATCGGCGAGGGCACGCGGCGAAACCTGCACGTCGGTCACTTCCAGGTCTTTGTCGAACTTCTCCCGCCCCACGCCCACCGTATGCACCGGGATGCGCTGGCGCCGCAGCAGGCTGAGCGTTTCCAGATCCACGCCGCCCGCATTGTCGGCGCCGTCACTGAGCAGCACCACCGCTCCGATGGGCAGCGTGGAGCTTTCGGCGGCCACCTGGGTCAGGTTATCGCCGATGCGCGTGGCGTTGCCGCCGGCATCCAATTGCTCCAGCTTTTCCATCCGCTCCAGCTTGCCGCCGAAACGGTACAGGCGCACATGGAATCGCTTGCCCAACTCATCGAGCAGCCCGCCGCTGAGCGCTTTGACCACCTGGTCCTTCCGCGTCGTACCGCCCTCATTGAGGGACATGGACTTGGAATCGTCCACCACCACGGCAACGATGTTCTGCTGCGGTTTGAGCGTGGAAACGCTCAGCGCCGGCTGCCAGAGCATCAGCAGCAGCATCGCCAGCAGTCCGGACTGCAGCAGCCACAACATCGCCATGCGCCTGCGGCCGAGCCTTGCGGCCGCCTCCTGATTCTTGCGCCATAGAGGTAAGCCGAGCACCAGGGCGCCGGTCGCGATGCACAGCAGCAGCAGCCAGATTGGCCACGCGCCGAGGAACACAACTTTACCTTTGGAGAAAACGCTGGCTGGGTAGTTGAAAAAAAACTCAAACATCGGTCTGGCTCTCTGGCCGCGACTATTCTATCAATGCGTCATGGCGTACGTGATGTAATTGATTCCCACCCTGTACGCGAGAGAAGCGTAACGCTCGGGATAGCGCGGGTGATCGGCCCACTCCCAGGCGTCGCCCAAGTCCATGTTCTGTCCGATGGCCGCCATGATTCGCCCCTTGTCATCGTAAATGGCCCGCCACCTTGCCTCAACCCCATCGTATTCGTACGTCCGCCCCGTGTAGAACATGATAATGCCGGGAACCTGAAATCGCTCATCCAAATCGTAGAGGACGTGAAAGATTGCGTCGTTATTCTGAATGTCGAGCGGAGCGTGTTCGGGCATCACGCGGCTCATGCTGTCCATAAAAATGTCCCACTCAAAGCTGCCATGGAAATCGTCGGTCATCATGAAGCCGCCGCGCAGCAAATACTCGCGCAGCTTTTTCGCCTGGTTGTCGGGCAGGTCCCAATGACCGGGCTCCACAACGTAGATGAAAGGATAGTTGAAGATGTCGTCGCTTTCCAGATCCACCACCTGCTCGACTGAGCGAATGTGGACTCGCGAAAGGCGGCGCACGCCCTGCACAAACTGACGGTCGGCCTTGGGCCAATCCACTGTCCAGTTCCCGCGCATGGACCATCCCATGCTGCCGCCGCGGAAGGAGGGATATTTCAGCCGGGCAAAGACGAATTCGGTCTTCTCTCCTGCGTCGGCGGGCATCGGCGCAGGGCTGTTCTCTTCTTCCTCGAAGAACATTCGTCCCCGTTGGAAGCCATAGGCGGCAGTGATCAGCGTCAGCGCCGCTGCCATTGCGAGCGTGAGGTTGCGCGATCGCATAAAAGCCCCCTCCGATCGGTCACCAGAATAGCACAGCACTCCTAAGAATCATCGACGCGCGAGCGGGCGTTCTGGTGTCG
>JANRLE010000404.1:0-10158 GCA_033762895.1 Bryobacteraceae bacterium
GGCCAGCGTTCAATCGGTAGTGGGCCAGCAGAAGGGCCCGGTATCTACAACAAGTCCATCCTGTCTTGAAAGCCAGAACGGAGGCGCGTCGGGTAGCGTAGCGGCTGGAGATTGAAAGTACCGGCGTCAGCGTTCAATCGCTCGCCATCAGGCGGCGGCCGGGGCCAAGGTAAACCGAACCCGCGGCAGACTCACCGAAGACCGGGGTGGACGGCGATAGCCCGCCCTTGACCAGTTACCGAGCTGCGGATGTGGGAATTGCCAAAATCTAAAGGCCAATCTCCTCAGGAAATCCAGACAATGGCAACCAGGGCTGAAGCCCGCCCTACGCCGTGATACGATGAAAGCTCACCCGCTTCGCAGTACACCCATGGGCAAGGTCATCGCAATCACAAACCAGAAAGGTGGCGTCGGCAAAACAACCACCGCCATCAACCTTGCGGCTTCCCTTGCCGCGAACGAGCTTCGGGTACTGTTGATCGACAACGATCCGCAAGGTAATGCGACGACGGGGCTGGGCATCCAAAAGGACCCCAGCCGGCTCAGTGTCTACAACGCCTTGGTCGGTGAGGAATCGCTCAACGCGATCATTCAGCCCACACAATGCGAGGGTCTCCACATCGTCCCGTCGGACCGGTCCCTGGTTGCGGCCAACGTTGAGCTGATCGATTTTGACGGGCGCGAGAAACGGCTGCGGACAAAAGTGGCTGAGGTGAGAGACGCATACGATTTCGTCCTGATCGATTGCCCACCCGCCCTCGATTTCCTGACCTTGAACGCCCTGGTGGCTGCCGACGCGGTGCTCATCCCGATCCAATGCGAGTTTTTCGCGCTGGAGGGCATTTCGCAGCTCATCGACACGATCGACCGGATCAAAGAGTCGTTCAGCCACGACCTTCAGATCCAGGGGATCCTGCTCACCATGTACGACGACCGCACGTCGCTGACCCGCCAGGTTGCCAGCGATCTGAAAGAATTCTTCGGCTCCCAGGTATTTGAAACCGTCATCCCGCGGAGCATCCGTTTGGCCGAAGCCCCGAGCCACGGCAAACCGATCCTGCTCTACGATCCCCGGTCGAAGGGCGCCGAGAGCTACATCAAGCTTGCCAAGGAAATCCTGACCCATGAACAAGCCGCCCGACAACCCGCGCAGAGCGCTCGGTAAAGGTCTAGCCGCGCTGTTGCCTACGCGGCCAGTGGTTGCGCCCGAAGTGAAAGCCGCGCCCGAGCCGCCACCACCCGCGGGGCCATCTCACGCGTCCGCCCTCCCGATCGATTTGATCGACGCGAACCCGCTGCAGCCGCGGACGATCTTCCAGCCCGACCGGCTACGCGAACTGGCTGCCTCCATCGAGGCGAACGGAATCATCCAGCCGCTTATCGTTCGGGTGAAGGGTGATCGTTACGAGCTGGTGGCCGGTGAACGCCGGTGGCGCGCTGCGAAGATGGCGGGCCTCACCGAGGTTCCGGTTGTCGTTCAGAATACCGACAACGACCATCTGCTGGAAGTCAGCCTCATTGAGAACATCCAGCGCGAAGATCTGAACCCGATGGAAGTCGCGCAGGCATTCGACCGTCTTCATCGGGAGCACGGGCTGACCCATGAAGACATTGCCCGGCGGACGGGCAAGGAGCGATCCTCGGTTACCAACACGCTCCGGCTTCTGCGCCTCCCTGCCGAAGTTCAGCTCCTGCTGGCGGAACATCGATTGTCGATGGGTCACGCGCGGGCGATCCTTGGGTTGCCCGAACCCGATGAACAACGGCGCCTTGCCGACAAGACCGCGGCGCAGGGGCTGTCCGTACGCCAAGTGGAGCGCGCTGTTCAGCAGATGACGGAGAATCGCGACGCCGGGGAGAAGGAAGAGCCCAAGCAGGATCCCAACGTGCGCGCGGCCGCCGAAGAGCTTGAGCGCGTACTTGGCACGCGGGTGCGAATTATCGAGAAGAACGAGAAGCGGGGCAGGATCGAAATCGAGTACTACAGTCCGGATGATCTCAGCCGGATTTACGATACGATCACCGGTGAAGAAAAGAAAGCCTGAAAATGGTGCCGGCGGTAGGACTCGAACCTACGACCTGCGGATTATGAGACCGCCGCTCTAACCACCTGAGCTACGCCGGCAATTCGGAGACACCATCTACCAGATTAGCCCGTCGATGCCATGAGCGTCAAATCGGATTCGCGTTCCGGAAAAACTGTCCGGGTTTCGTGTCCGCGGCCACCCGGAAAGAATTTCCGAAACTGCCGGATTCCGCTTCATCGGCGCGTGAGGTTCTACCCAGTTGTCCTTTTGTATCAATCACTTGCAGGTGGCTGTGGCAAATGGTCCGGCACATGCCTTTGATAGGCATCGAGGAGGACGAATGAATAACTGGAAACCATTGATCATCGGAGGACTTCTGGGAGCGCTGGCGCTCGGGGGCGCCATAGGGCTTCGCAACAACGCCGCGCCCGAACCGCAGCCACAAACCACGGTCGTCGTACCGGCGCCCATGGTCACCGTACCTGGCCACAGCGGGCCGTTGTACGATGCGCAGGGCAAGCTGGTGGCGGTATCAACGCCGGAAAAAGAGACTGCGCGGCCGGCCGCGGCCAATCTCACGCAACCCGCACAAGCGGCTCCGGTGCGCCGGTCGGCTCAGACGCCGGCGGCGCGTAAATCGCGGTCGACTGCAAAGTCTGCCGCCATCGTAGCTGGAAGCGCTGGAACGGGCGCGGCGATCGGGGCGTTGGCGGGCGGCGGCAAGGGTGCGGCGATCGGGGCCATCTCGGGCGGCGCCGGCGGCTTTGTTTATGATCGCCTCACTCGAAATCCCCGCTAGTATTGTACAGGTGGAACCCGTAACGCGCCGGCGAGTTCTTGTCGTCGATGACGAGGAGAACCAGAGGTCCGCCGTGTCGCGAATGATTGAGCGTTGGGGATACGAAGTGGCTACCGCGGCCGATGGCTCGGAGGCACTCGACCGGGTGCGCGGCTTCGATCCCCACGCCGTCGTGACGGACGTGATCATGCCGGGGACGGACGGCATGGAGCTGATCCGGAGGCTGAAGGAAGATCCCGTCTATTCACCTTCGATTATTGTGCTGACGGCGTTTGGGGGGATGGAAACGGCGGTCAGCACGGTTCACGAACTGGGCGCGTTCTGGTTCGTGGAAAAGCCGATCAAGCCGCGGGCATTCCGGGTGCTACTGGAGCGCGCGGTGGCCCAGCGCGGGCTGTTCGAGGCAAAGGAACGGCTGGAGCGGCAGCTCAGCCTGCAGGGCGTGGTTGGTAAGCTGGTGGGGCGGAGCGGCGCGATGCGGGAGGTGTTCTTCCTGATCCGTCAGGCAGCACCAACCTCGGCCGGGATCCTGGTGACGGGCGAGAGCGGCACAGGCAAGGAACTGGTGGCGCGGGCGGTTCACGAATTGAGCCGCCGCTGCGACGGTCCATTCATCGCGCTGAACTGCGCCGCGCTGCCCGAACATCTGATCGAGAGTGAGCTTTTCGGGCACGAGAAGGGCGCTTTCACAGGGGCGCTGGCAAGACGAGCGGGCGCTTTTGAGCTGGCGCACGGCGGCACGCTGATGTTGGATGAAATCGGAGATATGCCGTTGGGTTTGCAGGCCAAACTACTGCGGTTTCTGGAGGACCGGCGGATACGGCGGCTGGGCGGAACGCATGAAGTGCAGGTGGATGTAAGGGTGGTGGCGGCGACCAACCGGAATCTTGACGAAATGATCCGGAAGGGCGAATTCCGCGAAGACCTGCTCTACCGGCTGCGCGTGCTGCAAGTGAGCCTTCCTCCGCTGCGGGAACGCCTGGCCGACCTGCCGGAGCTGTGCGGGGCGATTCTCGAAGGACTCAACCGCACCCACGGCACGAGTATCGCAGGCGTCGAAACCAGCGTAATACAGGCGTTCCAGCGGCACCGCTGGCCGGGCAATGTCCGGGAGCTGCGCAATGTCCTCGAACGCGCCGTGGTGTTGGCCGGCTCCGGCGAGATCCGGCTCGAGCATCTGCCCAAGGGTTTCGCGGGCCTGCCGGCCTTCGAACCGGCGCACCGCACGCTGGGTCCGTTGCCGTCGGTCACGCTGCAGGTGGGCACCACGCTCGAACAGGCTGAGCGCGAACTGATCGGGATCACCCTGACGCATACGAAGCAGAACCGGACACGCGCGGCCGAGTTACTGGGCGTAAGTGCGAAAACGCTCTATAACAAGCTCAGGGAGTATGGATCGGAGGTGGACGAATAACGCTGAAAACGCGGGTGCTGCTGTGGATCGGCACGGTGGTGGCCGGGGTGATCCTGTTGCTCTCGGCGATCGCGGTGAATAACTCCGTCCTGTCGTGGGTCGCAAGCTCAATGCGGCTTTCTGAACTTACGGGGCTGCAGATCAAGTCGTTCCTGCTGGTGCTGCTGGAGGACGCCTCCAGCACACGAACACCGCCGACGCTGGAAGACGCCAAGCGGCAGTGGACGCAGCTCATGGAGCACGATGACCGGCTCTACTCGATGCTGGTGGCGACGCTGGCGCAGGTTCCGGCGATCGCGGAGGTATCGGTTGGGGACCTGAGAGAGCGGGTCATCGCGTCGTCGAACACCTCGCGCATCGGCGCGCCGGTGGTGAAGGCAAGATCGCTTGCTGAGCTGCAGGCCTCGGGCGCCTGGGCTCGATTCAGTAGCCTGTTTTCGAGGAGCGAGGACTTCGAGCAGCGAATCCTACTGGGCCTGCCTGGCGAGCAGGTTCCGGTTTTCACGATTCAGGTGCTGGTTTCGAACGCCTTGCTGCGGGATGCGATCTGGCCGGACCTGCGGGCGATCCTGGCGGCGGCGTGCGCGTCGCTGCTGGCAGCGGGGATGCTGATGTTTTATGTCGCGCGCCGCGGGACACACCACCTTTCGCGGATCAGCCAGCTTATTGACCGGATCGCGGAAGGCCGAAGTCCGGAACAGGATGCGGCTGAGGAACCGGGTGGCGATCTGGCGGTGGTGGAATCAAAGCTGAACCTTCTGGGAACACAGTACCGCGGCGCAGTGCGCGACGCGGCGGCGTTGCGGGGCAACATGGCGGCGCTGTTGCAGGGGCTGAGCGACGTGACTTTGTTGCTGGATCCGGAAGGCCGTGTCATCCTCGCCGGCGGTCCTTGTGAACGTCTGCTGGGAGTGGCGCCAGTAGTGGGCGAGGTATTCCCGGTCCAGGCGGTAAGGGACGCTGCCAGAGTGCGGCGCCCGGTTCAGGACCAGCCGCTGAAACACGGGGATGGCCGGATGACGATGAGCATCGATTTTCTGCCCGATTCGAGCGCGGCGCTGGTTCGTATCCGCGATGCGGAGGGCTCGCGCCGACTGGAACAGGAACTTGCGGCCTCCTCGCGACTGGATGCGATCAACCGCCTTACCGGCGGCGTGGCGCACGAGATCAAGAATCCGCTGAATTCGATTTCGGCGCGGCTGGCGCTGTTGGAGTCGATGGTGGAAGAGGTGCCGGAAGCGGGCGAAGAATTACGCGTTATCTCTCAGGAGGTGGACCGGCTGGATCATGTGGTGCGCACGTTTCTCGACTTCACGCATCCGGTGGAGTTGGAGCGCGAGGACGTGGATTTGGGAGCGATGATCCGGGATCTGGCGGCGCTGGTCACTCCGCAGGCTAGCGGCCGGGGGATCGCCGTGCAGGTAGAGGCGCCGGGGGCCGAATTGATCGTCATGGGAGATAGTGGGCTGCTGAAGCAGGCATTCATGAACGTCGTCTCGAACGCGCTGGAGGCTATGCAGGAGGGTGGAAGGCTCGCACTTCGGCTGGAGCGCCTGGGCGGCGAATGCCGCCTGACGGTGAGCGATACCGGGGAGGGGATACCGGCCGAGAAACGGGAGCGCATCTTTCAGCTCTACTACACCACGAAGAAGGGCGGGTCGGGGATCGGCCTTGCAGTCACCTTTCGCGCCGTTGAATTGCATGGCGGCCGCATCGAAGTGGAGAGCGAGCCGGGCAGGGGCACCAGTTTCCGGGTTGCGCTGCCCCTAAAACCAGTGGTGACGCAGTGAAGCGCCGGTGGTGGTTGTTGTTGGTGCTGGGCGCCGCTTCGTGTGCGAAGAAGAAGCCAGCGCCGAGGCCGGCTGCCAAAACCGCGCCGCGGCTGCCGGCACGTAAGGCGCCTGCGCCGAAGCCGGCAGGCGTTTCGAGTGCGGCAAGCCCGGCAGTAGCGCCGCAGCAACTGGGGCGGATGCTCACTCCCGCGCAGGCCGCGCAACATGCGCAGGCCTACCAGCAGAGTGCGCGGGCGGCGGAGAAGTCGCTGGCCACGATTGCGGGCCGAAAAGTGAGCCGGGAGCAGAGCGAATCGGCGGCGCGGGTGCGTTCACTGTTGAAGCAGGCGGCTGACATGAGCGGGCGGGATGTGTCGATGGCGGAGCAATTGGCGCGGCGGGCGGAGGTGTTGGCCCGGGATCTGGCGGGTTCGGTGGCCCGGTGAGCGGCGGCGGACATTTTTCTAGTAGGAAAACCTATAGTACATAGGTAATTTTTGTTGACATTTCTTGTGGGATTACTTATAGTCCAAAAGTGGAGGAGTCCCCCGCATGCGAATGTTGTCTTTGCCCACGCTTGCCCTTTTTGCCATCGCTTCTACGAGCCTTGCCGCCAATATTCCCGTCTGTAATACCGGATTTCTGTCAGGATGCACGGCCGACACGAACGCCAACACCGGTGCGCTGAGCACCGACGGCACATGGTATCTGGCGTCCGGTCCCACGGGCACGAGGTCCGCCGATCTGTTCATCACGGTGAACGGGACGTTTCCGCTCGATGGGGCCCATTACGTGCTCAACAACGCGCTGGCTTCCTGGGTGTCTCCTTCGAGCGACATGGCGGTGTATAGCGCGGCCAATCAGAGCTACTACTATGCTGTCCAGTTCTCGCTGGCGGGATTCGATCCGGCAACGGCGGCCCTTACCGGGTCGTGGCTGAGTGACAACGACGGGCTTGGCGTTTTCCTGAACGGCGTCAACATTGCGCAAAGTTCCCTGCCTTCCTTCGGCGGCTTTGGTGGACCGCTGGTGAACCTGAATGTTCCAGCGGGCAGCGGGTTCAACGGCGCCGTGAACACACTGGTCTTCCAGGTGAACAACGGACCGCTGGATGGCCCCGGCGGCACGATGCCGTCGCCGGCAGGCGTGCGGATTCAGTTAACGCTTTCCGCGGATCCGCTGCTCGATCCTCCGGTGGATACACCCGAACCCGCCAGCATAGGGCTGATGGCCGCTGGGCTGGTTGCCCTTTTCACGTTCCGGCGCCGCGGGTAGTCAGGCCGGTAGCGGCCTGGTGAGGCGCAGAGTCTCACGCAGCGTTTCGTCATTGCGAACCCGCCAGATCCGGCTATCCAGGTAGTAGTGCGTGAATCCGAACCCGCAGAACAGGCCGAAGGCAAGGTCCGAGATGCGGCTGAGGTGATAGCCGGGCAAGCGGTAGAGCAGGCTGAACAGGATCGCCGCCAACGCATAAAGCGCGAGGCTCCGGGCCACGGCTGCGGGCGCCGGTCCAAAGCGCCGCTCCGATCCTTGCACCGAGTACTTGTTCCGGTTGTGGAACCAGACCAGGGCATGATATTGCAGGTTGTGCACGATCGTGACGGTGGGCACCGCGGCGCGCCATGACATGTAGTGGAAGGTGAGCCAGTGCAGCGGGACGACCGCGGCCAGCAGCAGCAGCTTCGGTACATTTGTGACTCCGCGGCTGAGGCGCCAAAGATATAGCCCGCAAACCACCGCCACGGAGATCCAGACGAACGGTTCGGCTTGCGTGAAGGCGAGGCGCCTGGGGATTCCCAGTTCCTCCGGATGCCAGACAAAGAACCGCAGGAACGGCGGGGCGGCCAGCATGATGGCCAGGAACGCCGTATCCAGGCGGTTGCCGGCTGGATCCAGGTCGCCATGCTTCACCTTGTACAGCATGAGGAACCCGTAGTGCTGCCGCACCACGTGGTAATAAGCCCATGCACCAACGAAGATCGCCAGCGCCAGTTTCCAGCCGGCCAGCACCATGAGAGGGCCAAGGCTGAAAAAGGCAATGAGGCTGCCCCACAGCAGCGGGCCATTGCGGCGGCGCTCCTCCCGGTCGAGGTAGGTGCGGGATACGGTGGCGAAGATATGGGTTCCGTCAAAGCCTACTGACCAGAACCACCACAGGTAAGTGATCGGAACGGCGAAGGTGACATTGAGTAGCAGGTAGAAGTAACCGGCCAGCGCGCTGCCGATGACCAGCGTGAGGTCCACCGGACGGCTGATGATCCAGTTCACCTGGACACCGCGCGGGCAAAGGCTTCGAACAGCCTGGTGTCCTGAGGGTGAGAAGGCACGCGGTCCTCGGGGTGCCACTGCACGGCGAGAGCGAAACGTTTGCCGGGCAGCTCCAGCCCCTCAACGACGCGATCGGCCGCGCGCGCCGAGACCACCAGTCCGCTGGCCACCCGCCGGATGCCCTGATGATGGCGGGAGTTGACGGAGAAACTGGCGGGGCCCACGATTCCGGCGAGCTTCGTGCCCTCTACCGCGGTCACCGGGTGGGCATCGGTGACACCGCGCTGGCGGTGCAGGCCGGCGCTCTTGAGGTGCTGGACCAGGCCGCCGCCGAAAGCCACGTTGAAGAGTTGCATACCGCGGCAGATGCAAAGTACGGGCAGGTCGCGATCGACGGCCTCCTGCAGGAGCCATAGCTCCATCTCGTCGCGTTCGATGTCGGGATCCTCGGTTTCCGGAGCGCGGTCCTCACCGTAGAGTTCGGGATCGAGGTCCGTGCCGCCGCTGAGCAGAAGCCCGTCCAGTGCGTCGAGTGAGTGAGGTCCCGGGGCCTGAAGAGGCGCGGCCTCCAGACCTACGTGCTGTAGGGCGGCCACGTACGGCGGAAGCTTTTCGTCGAAGCGATAGGTGATGCCAACCCGTCCGGGCATTTCAGCGCGCTTTGTTGCCCGCGATGTAGACCGATTCGATGGTGCGGGCGTTCTTGATATTCTCCACCGGGTTCCTGCTCAGCACGACCAGGTCGGCCCAGTGACCCTTTTCGAGTGTCCCCAGATCGTGCGAATGGCCGAGGAACTCAGCCGAGTTCTTCGAGAAGATGGTGATGATCTGGTTCGGTGTGAAGCCGGCTTCGGCCATCAGGTCCATCTCTTTGTGTTCAGAGAAGCCGGAGAAACGGGCCGGCGGGCCGCTGTCGGTGGCGAAGCCCACCTTCACGCCGGCATCGTAGAGTTTCTTCAGGTTCTTCTGGGCGGTGGCGAGGAAACCGGGGTACTTCGGCATGTCCTTGTCCTGATTCTGTTTGGCGCGGTAAGCGTCATTGTCGATCATGCCGATGACTTTTTGCGGCACACTTTGTTTGAAAAAGGGGTCAGAGAGGAAGTCGGCCTGCTTGGCGTAGACGAACACGGAAAGCTCGCGGGCGAGCGTGCCGAGCTGCCAGGTGCCCTTGGTCTTCATTACGTTGATGAGAGCGGCATCCACTTCGCGGTCACGCACGCTATGCGCGCAGGCATAGAGGCCCGCTTCCGACAGAGCCTTGGCGTCCTCGTAGTAGAAGATGTGGGCACAGGTGCGGAAGCCGCTGTTCCTCGCCGCCTGGATGATGGCGCGGCTGATCTCGGTATCGATCTTCTTCTCTTTGCCCAGGTGATCGTCCACCCAGATCTTTACGAAGTCCGGACCCTGCTTGGCCAATTCGGTGATGGCTCTGCGCACCTCTTCAGGAGTCTTCACTTCGTACGGCACGCCCTTCATGCCGGGCGCGGAGGTGGGGTAGCCGTTCGGACCGGTGAAACCCTTACCGGCGGTGAAGATACGGGCGACCGACGGACGCCCGGCCCGCTGCGCCGCGCGCATTTCGTAGATCAGGGGTTGGTCGCTGCCCATGCTCAACACCGTGGTGACACCGTACTGGGCGTAGGTCTTCAGTTGGGAGTTGACGTTCTCCCTGGTGAAGAACTTCGGATCCTGGGTGAGTTCCACGACGTTGCCGAGGTGCCCGTGGAGATTGATGATGCCGGGCATCATGTACTTGCCGGACAGGTCGATGGTCTGTGCGCCGGCGGGCGTCTTCAATGAACCGGCCGCTCCCACCCAACTGATGCGGCCGTCGGTGACGATCATGGCGGCGCCGGCCATGGGCGCCTTGCCGGTGCC
>JANRLE010000405.1:0-2097 GCA_033762895.1 Bryobacteraceae bacterium
CACGATCCGTTCCATCGCGCGCAGATAGGTGGCGTGGCCCGAGCCGGCCGGGAGCGGGATGTTGATGTTGGCGCCCTGCCCGTCGCCGGCGCCGCGGTCTTCCGTCCCGCTGTAGCCGGGCGGGTAGCAGCGGTCCTGATGGATGGAGATCGTCAGCGTGTCCCCGCGCTCGTAATAGACATGCTGCGTGCCGTTGCCGTGGTGCACGTCCCAATCGAGGATCGCCACCTTGCCAAGGCCGTGCCGGGCGCGGCCGGCCTCCACCGCAATCGGGATGTTGCACAACAGGCAGAAGCCCATCGGCGTGTCGGGCAGGCAATGGTGGCCGGCCGGACGGCACAGGGCATAGGCATTGCGGTATGTGCCGCTCACCACGCCCTCGACAGCGGCAATGGCCAGCCCGGCCGAGATGCAGGCAACCTCGAAGCCGCCCTTGCTGAACGGCGCAAACTCGCCGATCTCGCCGCCGCCGGCATCGCTGACCGCCTTGAAGCGGTCGATATAGGCGGCCGGGTGGACGCGCAGCAGGTCCTCGCGGGTCGCGGGCGCAGCCCTCGGCATCGCAAGATGATCCACCAGGCCCGAGGCGTGCATCAGATTGAGGATCCGGCGCTTGGAGTCCGGCGTGTCGGCGCCATAGGAGCCGGTGGGCGGCTGCACCCAGTGATCGACGTTGAAGAGCAGGGCCTGCACGCCCGTCGAGTGCCAGAAGCACCGCTCGTTCTGAAAGAGGGCCGTCTGCGTCATGGCGTGATCACTCCGACGGGCTGGAAGGCGACAATCGAGCGAGCGTCCGCTGCCCGGAACCATGCTTCGCGGATGGGTGTCATGGTAATGTCGGCAACCGCCACGTCAAAAGGATTGTGATCCTGGTCGACATGATCGGCACAAAGGCCGGTTGCGGCCACTCACGCCCTCGGCCGGCCCGCCACCGCGGCAGCCCTCCTGCATCCTGGCTCAGACACGAGTATTCCGAGGACAGGGAATTCCCTGAGTATCGTGTCCCCGGAGTTTACTCAACTTTATCGAACAAATGCGGGAAGTCGGATTTGAACTTGTCAGAGAAGATGCCGTCGCAGGAAGCGAGAGAAAAATCTCTACCCCGAGCTTGAAACCGTGTGACCTCCCTCGACTGTTGTGCAGCTGGAATGAACAACTCCAGTTCGCTTGCACTCACTCCTGTCTCGGTCCGCTCGAATATGACGATGAAGCCTGCCGGATCGCCGCCTTGCAAGGGTCCTGCATCGGTCAGCGGAGTCACCGACTGCGACAAGAAGAAAGTCTGTTTCTTTGCCTTCGATTCAAGCGGGATTAACGTAGCAAAGTAGCGATCATTGTTGCTTCGAACTTCGTATTGAAATGGCAGGAGCGCAGGGTTGCAAATTGGCGTGGATGGCAGGCTGCAAGCTGCCGCAAAAGCACAAATCTGGATCGCGATCACACCGGCGAACAACTTCATTGTTCATGGCGCCTTATTCGGTGGTAATTCCGGGGACAGGGAGATTCTGGAGACACTGCACCAAATCCCATTGCCGCCACTCCGGACGCCCTTCTTTCCGCTCACGCCCCCGGCCGGCCGGGCACCGCCACCCGCCCGACTTCCTGCACCCTGGCCCACACACGGCGGCCCACCTTGTCGGCTTCGGCCACCAGCGCGGCTTCGTCCAGCGTCAGCACCTTGCCGTCCTTCATCACCCAGCGGCCATCGACCATCAGCGATTCGACGTCCGACGGCTGGCCATTGTGGACGAGGGCCGAGAGGAACCGCCCGGCCGGCACCAGGTGGGCCTTGAGCGCGTTGACGACGATCAGGTCCGCCTTCTTGCCCACCGCCAGCGTGCCGATCTCGCGCTCCAGCCCCAGCGCCTTGGCGCCGCCCAGCGTGCCATCCTCCCACACGTCCTCGGGCTGCGGGCGCACGCCGGGGAAATCATCGTTGCGGGCGATGCGTTCCGTCAGCAGCGCGGTGCGCAGCACGGTGAAGGCATCGGTGGTGTTGTTGTCGGTGCCGTGGGCGATGGTGCAGCCGGCGGCGCGCAAGGCGGGGATCGGCGGGATGACGCCGCGGTTCGCCGCCATGCCGGCCTGGTGGGAGAC
>JANRLE010000406.1:0-1556 GCA_033762895.1 Bryobacteraceae bacterium
AAGCTGGTGGGAGAGGGGCTGGGCTTCACGAAGATGCAGCCCGATGGCCTGGAGTTGATGGGCACGTTGATGTTTCTCAAGTCGGTGGCCAGCACGGCGCCGGTGCAGTGGCGGGGCTGGTTTGTGCGGAACGGGTCGGTGATGGACGCGACGCGGATCGCGGCGCTCGCGGGCATTCCGGTCGCGAAAGTGGAGCGGGCCCTGACGTTCTTCTCGACGCCGCCGATGGATTGGTTGCTGTTCGAGGAGTGGCCGGGCGACACCGCATCGGCACGGGGGCGACACTCGGGCGACACCGCATCGGCACGGGGCAGGCAGGCGGAGGGGGGCAAATCCGCACTGACTGAGGTACTGACTGACGTACGTACTGACTTACTGACTGATCCGAAAGAGAGAGAGAGAGAAGAAAAGGCGGAATTGGACGGGAAAGAACTCCGCGCGCGGCAGACGGCGCAGTTCGCGGCGGCGAATGCGCGCCTCCAGAAGCTTGAGGCGGTGTCGCGGGATGAGCGGACGCCGGAGCAACGCGCCGAAATTAAAAAAACGCGCGACGTCATCAATGCCATCCAAAGAAAACAGGCGCGGGGTGATTTCGCGCCGGTGGAGGAGAACGCGAAATGAGCTACGACCCGACAACCCGCATCGCTGAGCCCGGTGAGGATGATTACCGACTCGAACGTATTGAAGTGGAGTTTGCCATCCCGGTGTTCATCACGATCGATCAGCAGCAGCGGCTGGCCGACCTGATCCAGGAGATTGCAACCGCGCCGATGAACACGCCAGTCAACGGAGTGCATTGGCAAAGCGGCGGCGGCAGCAAGCCGAATTGGTCGCGAGTGGATGCCGCGCTCCTGGGCAAGACGCCCGCGCCGGATGCTCCCGCCACCGGCGAGCCTACCTTTGATGATTCGGTTCTGTACTTTGAAACATCCGCGCGTGAAGCGCATCCATCCGAATTGCGGGCACGGAATCGGGTCAAGTGATTTCCAAGTAGTTCACCAAACAAACAACACACACCAACACTATGACGACGACCACGACAGCAAAACTCAGCGCGTTCCACGGCAAGCCGGAAATCAAAACGGAATACCTCAAGCGGGTGCAGGCGCACCGCGCGGCGGATCAACTGGTGCAGGGTTATGGGTATTGGAAAGACGGCAAGGGTTGTGCCGTGGGGTGCACGATCCACAGTGGCGAGCATGCCGCGTATGAAACCAAGCTGGGCATTCCGCGGGTGATCGCCCGATTGGAGGACGGAATTTTCGAGGGCCTGCCCCAAGCGGAGGCGCGGCTCTGGCCGGAGCGGTTTCTGGCGGCGATCCCTGTGGGGGCCGATCTCGCGCTCGTGACCCCGAAGTTTTTGCACTGGCTGCTGGTGGACGCCGAGCAGGGTGTCATCCGGCACGCCCGGACCGATGAGCAGCGCAAGGCGATCCAGGAGGTCGCAGACCTGTTCGCAAAAAAAATCGCGGGCGCAAAGGTGTCGCGCGCGGAATGGCTGAAGGTGCGTGAAGCGGCCTGGGCCGCCGCCGCCGCCTACGCCGCCGCCGCCGCCT
>JANRLE010000407.1:0-9713 GCA_033762895.1 Bryobacteraceae bacterium
CATGTACTGCCGTTTCACCTGCTCCAGCGCCTTCTTCCAGTCATCGCCATGGCCCAGTTCGCGCGAAGCTTTTCGCATTTCGCGGCCGCACCAGGCGAACTCCGCGTTCGCGATTTCGATCAGCTCTTCCGGCGTGTAGGGAATGAACTCGTGCCGCAGCTCGGCCAGCAGCGCATCGCGGCCCACCGGGTCACCGGTAATCGTATCGCGGTCATCGGGCGCGATGCCGGTAACCTTTTCGCGCAGGAACTTCGAATAGGCGTCCAGGGCTTCGTCCAGAGCCTTGTAGGGCTGCGCGGCCCACCAGGCGAACTGTGGATCGTAGCCATGATAGAAATCGAACCAGCGCTTCAGCGTGCGGCGGTAATCCTGCGCGAACAGTGCGGCGCGGTTGGCCAGCAGCTTGTCCTCACCGCGCGGCGTTGTATTACCGATGCGGGAACGAATCTCATGCAGCAGGGCCGCGGCCCGCTCCGGTTCGGCAAAGCGCATCGCCTGCCGGTCCTGCTCCAGACCCAGCAGAGCCGGAGCGAAAGGGAGCAGGTGCCCGACGGCGGCAATGCGCTGCTGCTGGCGGGCCGATTCCCGGATCTGGAATTGAAGGTGATCACGAAACAGCGTGTAGTCGATGCGCCCGTCCACATCCAGCTTTTCGTAGTTCACGCCATTCAGCGCATCCAGCCAGGACTGATCGAAGGCCGCCAGCCGCTTCCAGGTTTCCGGCGCCAAACGCAGGTCGTGGCGGCGGGTAAGGGCGGCGCGGTCAGTGGTATAGAGCTGGATGGACTCAGGCAGTGAGGTTATGACGACGGCCGCCAGCAGCGCGAGCATAGCATCCTATTCTACCCGCCCGGTCACACGCAGAGTCCGCCCACGATGGGTACGTGGATCACGGTAACCGCGTCCATGTCCAGCGCCTCGCGCAACTCGCGCTCAATCGCCTCCGGAGTCACCGCCGTCCTGCCCCGCGCCCCCAACGATTCGGCCAGCCGGTCAAAAGCGATCGGCCCCAGCGTGCTGGACACCGCCTTCCCGAACTCCTTCTCATGCCCGGTCCTGGTGATGCCCCAGGACTGGTCATCCGCCACCACAGCCACAAACGGCAGCTTTTGCCGCACGGCGCACTCGATTTCCGTTGCAGTGAACGTGAAGGCGCCGTCGCCTGAAAGCAGAATCACCGGACTGGCCGGGCGAGCCAGCCGCGCGGCCATTGCGCCACCCAGTCCCCAGCCCACCACACCGCTGCGCCCGCAGGTGAGGCAGTGGCCAGGATAGATTTCAGAGAACAGCATCTGATGCGCCCATTGTCCGATGCTGCCCCCGTCCACCAGCAGCATCGTCTCCGGCGTACGCACGGCGCCGATGGCTTCGATCACGTGTACCGCGTGCAGCCCTTTGCGCGATTGCCTCCGCCCGGCCGCCTCCACGCCCGCCCGGTGCACGCCCAGCTTCTTGCGCGCCGATTTCAGCCAATCGCCGAAACCGCCTGTTTTGAGCGCGCTCCAACTCGTCAGGCCACGGTCGATGCGGATGAATTTTTTCGCGGGCGCTCCGTAGGCCACCCGGTAGTCGATGCCGGTGCCGGCAAGGATCACGCAATCGGCCTCGGCCAGCAGATCCGGACCACCCGTGGCCGCGCCAATCACGCCGCAGTAGGCCGGATGCGGTTGGGGAACGAACCCACGGTCCCAGATGGGAATCTGGAAGGGTATGCCGTGTTGGGCAGCGAACGCGAGTAGCTCCTCACCCGCGCCCTCATAGAAAATTTCGCTTCCAGCGAGAATCAGGGGGCGGCGGGATTTCGCCAGAGCGCGTTCCACCGATTCGGGGATCGAAGCAGGCGGGGCCGCGGGCCGGATGGAAGGCGCCACCAGGTCACGCCCCACACGCGCCGTTTGGATATCCATGGGATAGGTGATGTGGACGGGACCACGCGGCGCAGCGGCCGATTCAGCCAGCGCCTCCGCGAATATCTGCACGGCGCGATTGGGTATGTCGATGGTGCGCGCGTACCTGGTGACGGGACGCGCCATCGACACCTGGTCCATGTCCTGAAAGTGGCCCATGCCGGCTGTGGCCAGCGCGCCCGCGCCGCTGATCAACAGCATGGGAGAGCGGTCAAACCAGGCATTCACCACACCGGTGAGCGCGTTGGCATGCGCAACGCCGCTTGAGACCGCGCAAATGCCGGGCCTACCGGTAAGCTTGCCCCAATAGTCGGCAATATAGGATGCCGTCTGTTCATTGCGGGTATCAATGAGGCGCATGCCCGCATCGCGCGCGGCGTAGAACAGCGGATTCAGACCGTGGCCGCACAACGTGGCCATCCAGTCAATGCCGGATCGTTTCAGGTATTGGACTGCCTGCTCAACGGAGGTCATCTCCAGAGTCTACTACCTAACGAAAAAGCCCCGCCGCGTTTTGATCGCGCGGCGGGGCCTTCTGTGATTCGCCGGAGTTTTAAAAGAACAGTTTCAGGCCAAACTGGATGATCCGCATTGGAGTGCGCAGGCCGCGCACTTCCGCCATACGGGTCCCGTCGGGCGTGATGCTGTTGATATTTGAGAATCCGATTCCATTCGGATCGCCAAAGAACGGCGTGTTGAACGCGTTGACGAACTCGGCTCGGAACTGCAGCTTCACCGTCTCGGCGATGGGGAAGTTCTTGAACACCGAAAGGTCGAAGTTCTTCTGTCCCGGGCCGTCCAGGATGCCGTAACCGGAACTGCCGTAATGGCACAGATCCTGACGGGCGGCGATATTACAGGTAACGCGTTGGAACGCCTGGGGTTCAAACCACTTGGCGCGGCTGCGGTTGTCGATGGCGCCAGACTGCAGGCGGTCCGGACGCGTCGGGCCGCCGGTGTTCAGATCGCCGCCCTGTGTCACCGTGAACGGGAAACCGCTGCGCAACGAAATGATGCCGTTGGATTGCCAGCCGCCGATGATCCACTTGGCCGGACCCTTCAGGTTCTGCCCGGGCAGTTCCCAAACGAAGTGCGCCACGAAGTTATGCCGCTGATCAAAACGGAAGCGTCCGCGCGAACCTACGCGGTTGCGGGGATCCTGGAAAGCGACACCCTCCTGGCCGCCGTCCTCGCCGTCGCCGTGCGTCTTGCTCCAGGTGTGCGCGATGCCAAGGGCCAACCCCTTGGAGAACCGCCGGTCGAGTTTCAATTGAAGGCCGTGGTGGAAAGACTCACCGAAGGAGTCAATGTAGCGGATGTTGTTCAGGCCCTGTATGCCAAGCTGCGGCGTAGCAGGGTCATACACCTGCTGATACGGACGGCGCACATTGATGTTGGTATTGGGCGAAGGATCGGGCGAGTTGAAGTTGCCGATCGAATTTCCGACGTGAGACCCTTTGCTGCCAACGTAGCCGACGGTGAGGGCGAACTGTTGAGGCAGCTCGCGCTGGATGTCGAAGCTCCATTTCCACACGTCGCCGTCGAGGTAGTCAGGCGGCAGGTAGTTCACGTTGATCGGCCGAACCACGCCGCGGCTGCCGGCTGCCTGCAGGAACGGATCGTTCAGTGTCAGAATCGGCTGGCCGTCGCGGTAGCGCCGGATGGTGGAACCGGGAACCGGGTCCGTTACCGACGTGAACTGCAGGCTGCCGGACTTGGGCGGCATCAGGTTGAAGATCGTCCACGTGTTGGTGTGTTGGATGTTGTCGAACCAGCCCGCCCCTGTGCGGATGACCCACTTGTCTGTTGGCCGGAAAGTAATGCCGACGCGCGGCATCAGGAAACGGTAGCTCTGCTTGGTAAGCTTAATCGCGCCAGCCTCATCCACCGTGGCCGGTGAGATCTGAGGAATTAACTGGCCGTTGGGCGCCTGGTAACCTTGCGTCCTTCCCGGGATCAGTTTCTGGCCGGGCAGGTCTAAAGAGCGCCAGAGGCCCTTCGAATCGACCGGGAAGTCGTTGTAGTCATAGCGCAGTCCCAGGTTGACTGTAACCCGGGAGTTTACCTTCCAGTCGTCCTGAACGTAGAAGCCCATCCGGTTGGAGCGGGGGAATGTGAGCGGGAGCCCTTCGGCGGACTCGGTGCTGGTGGGCTGGCCGAGCAGAAACGACGCGAAACCGAGGCCGCTCTCATTCGCTCCGAACGAAAACCGGCCTTCTTCCAGGTTGGCCGCGCCGCGCTCCATCGTGATGTAGTAAACTTCGCCGCCGAACTTGAGGTTGTGGCTGCCCTTGATCCAGGAAAGGTGGTTGCTGATCTGGACCGTATCCATGTTGTCGTAGCCGTTGCCGTTGGTCAGTTCCTGGAGTGTGAAGCCCAGCCCGGCAAACTGCGGGATGCCGTGCTCGCGCGGCGTCAACTTTCGGTTGTTGTCGCCGAACACGCGGATCTGGCCGACGCCGAGTGAATCCATGTCGAAGCTGGTGTTGTCAGTGCGGGGATTCCTGGTGATGTCGTCGGACGTATTAAACCCGACTCGGACTTCATTGAACAGCGTGGGCGTGAACGTGTGAATCCAGCTTGTGGCCAGGTTCGTCACCTTCGATTCCACAAACACGGGCAGGTTGGGGTTGATGAAGTTGCGGCTCAGGTTCGACCGGTCGAGCGCCAGGCGGCCGAATACGCGATCCCGGTCACCGAAGTGGTGATCGACGCGCGCGAAGTAGGTGTTGACATCGATGGGCTGCGAGACACCCTTGCGCGAGGTGAAGTCCAGCGGATCGGCCTGCGAGAATTCCGCCCTTGGCACGAACTGTTCCAGCACGTTCAGCGACCCGCGGTGCAGACGCGAAGTGGGCAGTACGTTGTTGGGGAACGGCGTGCCGTTCAGCGCGTCGAACATTACGATCGGCGCACGGAAGGCGCGGCCGGTGGCAGGGTTGATGGTTTCAGTGAGCAACTGGGAGAAGTCCCCGCGCCGGAAGGCGTCCTGCGGGAACCACTGGGTCTGAACGGCCTGGATGCGGTCCCGCCGTGCTTCGTAGTTGAAAGCCCAGAAGGTCTTGTTCCTGCCATTGTAGAGTTTCGGAATCAGCACCGGACCACTGAGAACCAGACCGAACTGGTTCCGCCGCAGGACAGCCTTGTCGCGGCGCTGGCCGGCGGGCGCTTCAAAGTTCAGGAAGTAGTTTTCGGCGGCGAACTTGTCGTTGCGGAGAAACTCGAACAGCGTGCCGTGAAAGGCATTGGCACCGCTCTTCATCGTGATCTGCACGTTGGCGCCGCCGCCGAAACCGTATTCGGCGGTGAAGGCGTTTGTCTGGATCTTGAATTCCTCGATGGCCTCAATGGAGGGAACGAAGTTGGTGATGTGAATGCGCGGGTCCTTGGCGTCCACGCCGTCAAGCGACACCACCTGGTGTGTCTCGCGCTGGCCGTTGGCGCTGACGGAAAAACCGGAGCCCGGGATCGGAAATCCGCCCAGGCCGTCGCCGCGGCCCGTACGTTCTCCGAACTGCACGCCTGGCACCAGCACGGCAAGCTGCACCACGTTGCGCCCGTTTAACGGTAGTTCAATGATGCGCTTGTTCTCGATCACGCCTCCCGTTGTCGAGTTCTCCGTCTGCAGCAGAACCGCCGACGCGGAAACTTCGATTGTCTCGGTGACGGCGCCGACGTCCAGCTTCACATCCTGCCGGAGTTGCGCCGCCGTCTCTACGCGCAGGTTGCGGACCAGTTCCGTCTTAAACCCCTGCAGTTCCACACGCAGATCGTAGTTTCCGACCTGAATGAGCGGGAACGTGTAGTTGCCGCTTTCATTGGTGGAGGTGTTCAAAGCGATGCCAGTGCCCAGATTGGTCAACGTCACCTTCGCGCCCGCGATCACAGCACCGGTGGTATCGCTCACCAGCCCCTGAACACTTTGGGTGGTCGCCTGCGCCGCGGCGATTCCGGCCGTGGCAAGCATCAGCGCGAGGACCGGCGCCACGCGCCGAAACCGCTTAAATCCGTCGTTCATGAGAAAAACTCCCTTCCGAAGTGAATGGAGTCTACGAAGGCTCCCTGAATTGGCTCAGGCTTCTGTGATACCAAAAAGAGAGTTCCTCGCGCAACGGATATTCAGACATAAAGAGGCGGAAATGAAAATACCGGGCTGCCAGCCCGCGGCGTTTGCCGAGACTGTCAGCCCGGTTGGACTGCTTGCTAATCGCTGCTCAAAAGAACAACTTCAGGCCGAACTGCATGCGTCGCATGGGAGTCCGGATGCTCCGGATCTCGGCGTCACGGCTGCCGTTGGGCGTGATCTGGTTCGCGTTGGAGAAGCTGATGCCGGCTGGATCGCCGAACCACGGTGTGTTCGAGGCGTTAAAGGCTTCCCAGCGGAACTGCATCTTCACGGTCTCAGTGATGGCGAAGTTCTTGTACATCGAGAAGTCGATGCGGCGTTCGCCGGGCCCGCGCAGAGTGTTATAACCCGTGCTGCCAAAGTGGCAGAGGTCCGGGCGGGAAACGATCTGGCAGGTGACGCGCTGGAATGCGGCCGGGTTGTACCAGAGCTTGCGCGTGGGATTATCCAACTCCGGATCGCCGACCGTATCCGGGCGAACCGATCCGTTAGGCAGCGCCAGATCTCCCGCACCCTGCCGGATCGTAAACGGGAATCCGGAAGCCAAGCTGAAGATGCCGTTCAACTGCCACCCGCCCACGATGTGCCGCGCAGGCCCCTTCAGGTTCTGGCCCGGCAATTCGTAGACCCAGTTGGCCACCGTGCGGTGGGTCTGGTCAAAGCGGAACAGGCCGCGGGATCCGCGGCGGTCGCGCGGGTCCTGGAGTTCAGCGCCTTCCTGGCCGCCGTTCTCTCCGTCGCCATGCGCCTTGCTGTAGGTATAAGCCAGGCCGAAGGTAAGCCCCTTGCTGAAGCGCTTGTCAAGCTTCACCTGCAGCCCATGATAGAAGGACTCGCCGAACGAATCCAGGTAGCGGATGCGGCCGGTGCCCTGAACGCCCAGTTGCGGCGTGGCAGCGTCAAAGAACGACGGGTAGGGGCGGTTGGCCTGCTGGAAGGTCTGCGACGGAGCGATGGGATCGTTCCAGTTGATCACGCTGTTGCCCACGTTGGCACCTTTGCTGCCCGCGTAGCCGACAGTGAGCGCCATGGTGAAGGGCAACTCGCGCTGCAGGTCGAAGCTCCATTTCCACACCTGACCGTCCCGGTAGTCCGGCGGAAGGTACAGCACATCCACCGGCCGGATGGTGCCCGCGCCGCCACCCCTGGTGAGGAACGGATCGTCCAGCGTGAGGATGTTCGAACCGGGCGCGTAGGTCTGCGACGCGATCGAAAATGGCTGGCCATTGGCGCCGGTGACGTTATTTGTGGTGGCCACCCGCATCGAGGTGAGATACACCTGGCTGCCGGCCTTGGGAGGCATCAGGTTCAGAATGGTGTAAGTATTCTGGTGCTGGATGTTATCGAACCAACCTGCGCCCGTGCGGATCACCCACTTGTCGGTCGGCCGGTAGGCGATGCCGACGCGCGGCATGATAAAGCGGAACTTCTGCTGCCGTGCGAGCTTCACCGCGCCGGTGGAGTCCACGGCCCGCGGAAACACCTGCGGGATTACCGCGCCGGTGGGCGTGGTGTAGCCTTCACCGCGGCCGATTTCCGTCCCCAGCCCGGGGATATCGAAGGTCCGCTGCAGGCCTTTGGAATCCACCGGCCATCCATTGTAGTCGTAGCGGAGACCGAGGTTGATGGTGAGCTTGGAGGAAACCTTCCAGTCGTCATTGATGTAGGCCCCTCCGCGGTTGGCCTTCGGGAAGGTCAGCGGCAATCCTTCGGGCGTCTGGGTGGAATTGGGCCTTCCCAGAAGGAAGGATGCGAACGAGTAACCCGCCTGCGTGCCCGCAAAGCCCAGCAAGCCTTCTTCCAGGTTCGCCGCGCCACGCTCAATGGTGAGGCCGTAGTATTCGGCGCCGATCTTAATGCCGTGCTTGCCCTTGAAATACGATACGTGATCGCTGACCTGAAACGTCTTCATGATGTCGTATCCATTGCCGTTGGTCAGTTCCTGCAGCGTGAACGGCAGCCCCGTAAACTGCGGGATGCCGTGTTCGCGCGGGGTCAGCTTGCGGTTCCCGTCGGCGGGGATGCGGAACAAGCCCACACCGAGCGCGTCCATGTCGAAGCTGGCGTCGTCGGTGCGCGGATTGAAGGTCAGATCGTCGGAGAAGTTGAACCCGAAGCGCAGTTCGTTAATCATGCTCGGGTTGAAGGTGTGAACCCATTGCGTGGCCAGGTTGGTGACGTTTGAATCGACGAACACCGGCAGATTCGGGTTGATGTTGGTGCGGGTCAGTCCGGACCGGTCCCAGGCCAGCCGCGCAAACACACGGTCGCGATCAGAGAAGTTGTGATCCACGCGGGCGAAGTAGGTGTTCACATCCACCGGTTGCGCCACCGCCGCGCGCGCGGTGAAGTCCAGCGGGTCCTCCTGCGTGAATTGCGCTCGCGGAACATACTTCTCCAGCACGTTCAGTGCGCCGGGATGCATGCGCGACCGCGGAATCACGTTGTTGGGGAATAACTGCCCGTTGTTGGCCGGATCCCAGATGAGCGTCGGCGCCACGAAGCGGCCGTTGGCGGTGTAGCCGGCCTGCAGGCGGCTGAAGTCGCCATTGCGGAACGCGTCGATGGGGAAGTTGGCCGTCTGCACGACGGCTTCCCGCGTGCGGCGGGATTCCCAGTTGAATGCCCAGAACGTCTTGTTCTTGCCGTTGTAGAGCTTCGGAATCAGCACCGGTCCGCTCAGCACCAACCCGAACTGGTTTTGCCGCAGCGTGTTCTTCTTCAGACGCTCCAGGTTCGCGGCGCGCTCAAAGTTGAGGAAATAGTTTTCCGCGTCGAACTTGTCGTTGCGCAGGAAGTTGAACAGCGTGCCGCGAAGGCGGTTGGTGCCGCTCTTCATGGTGACGGTTACCTGGGCGCCGCCGCCGAATCCGTACTCCGCCGTGTAGGCGTTGGTCTGGATCTTGAACTCTTCGATGGCCTCGATGGACGGGACGAAGTTCATGATGTGGATGCGCGGATCTTTGGCGTCCACGCCGTCAAGCGAAGCCACCTGCATGGTTTCGCGCTGGCCGTTGGCGCTCACCGAAAAGCCCTGGCCGGGAATCGGGAAGCCGCCCGAACCGTCGCCGCGGCCCGTACGTTCGCCGAACTGCACGCCCGGCACCAGCACCGCCAGGCTCTGCATGTTGCGGCCATTCAGCGGAAGCTCGATGATTCGCTTGTTCTCGATCACCGCGCCGACCGTGGCGTTCTCAGTGTTGAGCAGCGCCCCGGAGGCGGAAACTTCAATGGATTCGGTGACGCTGCCGACGTCGAGACTGAAATTCGTGCGGACCTGCGCCGCGGTCTCAACGCGCTGATTGCGAACGGTTTCGGTCTTGAAACCCTCCATTTCGCAGCGCACGTCGTAGTTGCCCACCTGTACCAGCGGGAAGGTGTAGTTGCCCGTGTTGTTGGTGGTGGTGGAGAGCGAAACGCCGGTGTCGACGTTCGTAATGGTGATTTTGGCGCCGGATATCACCGCGCCAGTCGTGTCAGTGACCAGACCCTGAATCGCCTGCGTCGTCGATTGCGCCGCGGCGATTCCCGCCGACAACAGCAAGACGGCGAGCGCCAGCGCCGAACGCTGGAATGTGAAAGACTGCTGCTTCATAGTGAAAACTCCCTTCCGAAGTGAACGGAGTCTACGGAGGCTCCCTGAACTCCCTCAGGATTCCTTGATATCAGAAAGCAGAGCG
>JANRLE010000408.1:0-10882 GCA_033762895.1 Bryobacteraceae bacterium
GGTTCTGGCCCTGCGTCGCTCCATTCGGGCCATCGACATCCGACACTCTTCGCAGACGGCCCTCAAATACAGGATTCAACCATTGGTGGATAAGTGACTCGAGAAAGCTGACCGTCCGGTCAGTCAGGTTTGAGTCAAGAATGAGGTTGATGCGGGTCGTTGAGTGTTTGATCCAATCACCGACTGTTCCGTCGCTCACGTTTCGAAGGAGCTTCTCGCAATCAGGCGGGGCCAGCGCCTGGACGATGGTTCGGTTTTTCAGAACGGACTTGGCCAGATTACTTTGGGAACTCTTGGAGTTGTAATGTTGGCTCGTGTACCTCGGACCGCTCTTGGGTCCAACGCGGCCGACCTTAAGCGTCCGGCTGCCGAGACAAAACCAGTAGATAGCCTGCTTCCCTGGCGGTAGATTCTTCGGCTGCCTGTGTGGTGCAGGTAGAATCTCTGCTCGAACCTGATCAAGGCGAATGGGGACTCCGGCTCCTTGTGCAGCCGAGATCAGCTTATCGACGAACTCCGCAAGTTCCTTTTCACTGAGCGGACAGATCATTCTCTTTCCTGTTCTCGTGTCCCGTTTACTTGTGGACCTTCCTGGCCTCCCGGGCGGTCGCGCGAATTGTAAGAAATCACGAAAGACGGCACACGAGTGTCTCCGATTTATTCGTTAGTTCAAGCTCCCGAGACTGCGTCCGCGTGAGTTGCAATACAAGGCGTGCGCTTACTGCCCCAATTCATACGTAAAGATCGAACTCCCCGCCGCGATGGCCACCACCTGCTTCCCTTTGCTCTCAAAGCTGATGGGGTTGGCGCGGATCATCCCGCCGGTGTTCTGTCTCCACAGTTCTTTTCCCGTATGGGCATCCAGGGCGAAGAAGTAGCCCTCGTCGCTGCCGCCGAAGACCACATCGCCCGCCGTCGACAACACACCCGCCCACGGCTTGGTGTGCAGCCTGTACTCCCACACCCGTTCGCCGGTTTTCGGATTCAACGCGCGGATGGCGCCATGCCCGGGTTCATCCGGGAGGTCAATCATCGGCACGCTGCCGATGAAGCGATTCCCTGGCGTGTACTCCTGTTCTCCCTTGCGATACACGCTGCGGTTCTCCCACGCCGAAAGATAGAAGTACCTGGTCCGCGGGCTGTAGCTGGGAGAATACCAATTCGTGGATCCCTGCACGCCCGGCCAGACGTAGGTGCCCTCGGGCGAAGGATCGATGTTCGGCAGGCGGATGGGCCGCCCGTTTTCGTCGAGCCCGCTGGCCCACGTCTGTTTGGCGAACGGTTTACCCAGCAGGAACTTGCCGGACTCGCGGTCCAGCACGTAGTAGAAGCTGTTGCGATGCGCCCAGTAGACCAGCTTGCGCCGTTGGCCCTGCCATTCATCATCCACCAGGACCGGCACCTGCACGCTGTCCCAATCATGCACATCGTGCGGGACATGCTGGAAGTACCACTTCATCTTTCCCGTATCGGCATCCACCCCGATAGCCGAATCGGAGAACAGATTGTCGCCCAGCCTCTTGTCGCCGTTCCAGTCAGGAGAGGGATTGCCGACGCCCCAGATGATCAGGTTCTGATCCGGATCGAACGAGCCGGTGACCCAGGTAGAACCGCCGCCGGTTTTCCAGGAATCGCCCGACCATGTCTCATTGCCTTTTTCGCCGGGGCCGGGGATGGTCCACAGACGCCACCGCCGCTTGCCGGTCTTGGCGTCGTAGGCATCCAGGAATCCGCGGATGCCGTACTCGCCGCCCGCGATGCCGACGATCACCATATCCTTCACGATCAGCGGCGCCACGGTGACCGAGTAGCCCTTGGTGTAGTCGGCCACCTCCACGTCCCAAAGCACGGCGCCGGTTTTGGCATCCAGGGAAACGATGTGCGCATCCACGGTGCCCACGAATACCCTGTCATCCAGCAGCGCGACGCCCCGGTTCACCTGGCCGCAGCAGACGTTCACCTTCTGCGGCGTGGCGCGGCGGTAGCGCCAGTACTGTTTGCCGGTTTCCACGTCCACCGCCACCACGTTGCTGGGCGGCTCAGTGAAGTACATCACGCCATCGGCCACCAGCGGCGTGGTCTCGACAAGATGCGTGGTGGGCATCTGATAGACCCACTTCACCTTCAACTTGCCGGCATTCTCCCGGGTGATCTGGTTCAGATCGCTGTGCCGCCAGCCCGAGTAGCGGCCCGAATACATCAGCCAGTTTTGAGGCTCCCTGGCCGTATTCAACAGCCGGTTGTAGGTGACCTGCGCGTCGAGCGAGGCGGCCAGCAACAGCAGTGTCAGAGTTTTCATCGGGAACCTCCCGTGGGACGCAGACTGGAAAGATAGGCGATCAATTGGCCGAGTTCGGCATCGGAGACGCGGCCCCTGTAGGAAGGCATGGTGGAACGTTTTTCCACCTTGTAGCCGCGCAAGCCGGCCTTGCTGACCGAATGCAGGCCGCCTTTGGAATCGATGTACTGCACGCTCCAGGTGTCTTCATTCATCAGGTGGCCGATGATGCTGCCGCCGGCGGCGTCGGTGGCCGAGACCAGCCAATAGCGTTGGCGCACGTCGAGATCGGGCTCCAGCATCGCCTGCCGCAGATGTTCATTCGAACGTGTCTTGCCGATCTCCGACAGATCGGGCCCGCTGCGGCCGCCTTCGCCGTTGACGCGATGGCAGCCGGCGCAGCCCTTCGATTGAAACAGTCTTGCGCCCGCATCGATGCTCTCTTTCGAGGCGGGTTTCGATCCTGCGTTCAGTGAGCGGAGATAGGCCACTACCTGCCACACGCGATCAGGCGAGTAGAACAGGCCCGGCATCTCGCTGCCGGCAATGCCGTCGGAGATGTTGCGCAGCAGATCGGCGTCAGTAGAGCCGTGATAGAAGACGCCGTTCGACAGGTTGGGCCCGCGCCCGCCCTCGCCATTTAATCCGTGGCAGGGCGAACAATGGGAGCGGAACGTCTTTGCGCCCTGCGCGACGTCGGCGGCGGTGGTGTGCGGATTTCGGACTTCCGTATCCTGAGCGCAAAGAGCGGCCGCCCAGAGGAAGATGATGTGCCGGGGCATTCCCTAGCCTCCTTCCGTGCAGCCGCTGATTGTATCACTCCTCAGGCTTTGTGTCTGGCGTAGCTCTGCACCGCCGAGATGGCCTGCTCGTTCGACATGCCGCCGCGCCGCAGCTTGAAATACTTGCGGCGCAGCTTGAAGTTCGTCCAATCCAGGTTCGGATCGCCGCCGAAGCGCTTGACGTACTCCTTGTACTTGCTCTTTACGCCCAGCCAGTTGAAGCCCGAGAGCTTATTGTCGATGGCCGTCATGCCTTCCTCGACGCCCGACTTGAACCACTCGCGCGCCTGATCCCATTCGTGCGGGCGCGGGGGCACGGGCGGCGGGGTGTGTTTGGCCAGGCACTCCTTTTCGGCGCGATGGAGTCCCTCGAGGAGGTGCTTTCTGAAGACATCCCTCCACCAGGTGTCCGGATCAAAGAGCATCTGCATGGCGAAGGCCGGCGGCGTGATTGGAGTGTGTTTGGTGGTGGGAATGGCCGACGGTGAGTCGGACACAATGGCCTTGGCCCAGGAGTTGGCCGTTGGCTGTTCGCCCCATTCGGGCCAGGAGTTGTAGCTTGGATCGTTGACCAACTCGCGGTAGTTGGTGAGGACGGTGGTGGAGTCCACGGCCCACACCATGCCGTTCCAGCAGTTGTACATGATATTGCCGGTGTTCGGTTTGCAAAGCCGGTCGCCGTTGCCCAGAATGGCGTCCACGGCGAACAGCAGGCCCAGGTTTTTCATGAGCGGCTGGTCGCGGAGAAGGTAGCGCAGACCCTGACCGTTGCCGCCGCTGTAGGCTTCGTCGCCGAATTCGAGCACCCCGCTGTTCAGGGTCTCCTGAACCAGGTAGGCCTGGGCGTTGGAGACGTGATTCCAGACCGAGTCCCAGCGCTTGCGCTGCGGGGTGCCGGTTTGCGCCGCGTTGCGGAACTTCAGGATGGTGTACATCACAGCGGCGCCGTGAGGCGTGGCCCTGTTGATCGGCTTGGTGTGCAGGGTGAGTGCGCCGATGGTGTGCTTCATCATGTGTTCGGCGAAACGCACCGTGGCCGCCGAGCCCTGAATCGGCTTGATGACAAAGTCAGCGGTGCGCGGATTGTTATAATCGGCTCCGCCCGAATAGAACGGGTTGGGCGTCTGGCACCAGCAAAAGACCACGCCGATGGCGCCGCCGCCGGAGGGTTTGGCGAACTTAACCTTGTCGTACCATTGGGCGGGTGACCATTTGATAACTTCGCTTGTATTCATGGCAACTTCCTCTGAATTGGGAAGCGCCGGAATCCACGCGATACTATCAGCCGAGTTCGCCTAAATCGTCGATCCAGAAATCGGGCTGGTAGCGGGCCATTTCCTCGTGGTTGCCGTAGCCGTAGCGGACAGCGCAGATCCGGACTCCGGCGGCGCGGCCGGCGGCCATGTCGGTGGCCGAATCGCCCACCATCAGTACGTCGTCGAGGTCCACGCCGAATACCTCCACGGAACGGAGGATGACGTCGGGCGCGGGTTTGGCGGGAAATCCGTCAGTGCCCTGGACATGGTGGAAGTAGGGCAGCAGCCCGAATAATTCGAGCACCGTACGGGTGGTGGGAGTGCCCTTGGTGGTGGCGGTGGACTTGCGGCCCGGCAGCCGCGCGAGCGCCTGCTGGACGCCGGGGAACAACTGCGTGGACTTGTGGCCGCGCGCCGGGTAGATGCCGCGATAGGTGGTAACGAGGTCATCGATCTGCGTAGGAGTGTATTCCGGCAGCAGGTCAGTGAACAGGTCGATGAGGTGGCGTCCGATGTAGGTGGTGAGAAAGGCATCGTCCACCGGCGGGGCGGGCGTGCCTTTCAGTGTTTCCTGGATGGCCGCGCAGATATCAGGCGCGGAGTGGACCAGCGTGCCGTCCACATCGAACAGGTAGACCGGGAACGCGGGAATCACGCCGGTTGCGGCCGCTCCCCATCGATCAGGCCAGGGACCCGTACGCCGCCTTCGGGACGCATGACCTGTTGCGGCTTGTCGGGCGAAGGGGCCAGTTGTGGCAATTTCTCGCCGGCGATGAGCGCCCGTACATCGGCCGCATCCAGCGTCTCGCGTTCGAGCAGCGCCTCGGCGATGCGAACCAGGGCGTCGGCGTGCTCATCCATGATCTGTTTGGCGGTTTCGTAGCCGGTGATCACCAGGCGGCGGACCTGTTCATCGATCTTGATGGCCGTCTCTTCACTGTAGTCGCGGTGCTGGGCGATTTCACGGCCGAGGAAGATCTGTTCTTCCTTCTTACCAAAGCTGAGAGGTCCGAGTTCGCTCATGCCCCATTCGCAGACCATGCGTCGGGCCATGTCGGTCGCCCGCTCAATGTCGTTGCCCGCGCCGGTGGTGACATGCTTCATGTACTTTTCCTCGGCGATGCGGCCGGCCATGAGGATGGCCAACTGAGAGGTGAGGTATTCGCGCGTGTAGGAGTGCTTGTCATCCTCGGGCAACTGCATGGTGATGCCTAGGGCCATGCCGCGGGGGATGATGGAGACTTTGTGCACCGGATCGGCGTATGGGATCTTGGCCGCCACCAGCGCGTGGCCGGCTTCATGATACGCCGTGTTCTTTTTCTCTTCGTCGCTGAGCATGAGCGAACGGCGCTCCACGCCCATCATCACTTTGTCCTTGGCCAGTTCAAAGTCGATCATGGTGACCACTTTGCGATTCTGGCGCGCGGCAATGAGCGCGGCTTCATTTACCAGGTTGGCCAGGTCGGCGCCGGCAAAGCCCGGTGTGCCACGGGCAAGCACGGAAAGATCCACATCATCGGACAGGGGGGTGCGCTTGGTATGCACGCGCAGAATCTGTTCGCGACCCTTCACGTCGGGGCGGCCCACTACCACGCGGCGGTCAAAGCGGCCGGGACGCAGCAGGGCCGGATCAAGGACATCGGGGCGGTTGGTGGCGGCGACGAGGATCACGCCTTCGTTCGATTCAAAGCCGTCCATTTCCACCAGCAACTGGTTCAAGGTCTGTTCGCGTTCGTCATGCCCGCCGCCGAGGCCCGCGCCGCGATGGCGTCCCACGGCGTCGATCTCGTCGATGAAGATGATGCAGGGCGCATTCTTCTTGCCCTGTTCGAAAAGATCACGCACACGGCTTGCGCCGACGCCGACGAACATTTCCACAAAGTCCGAACCGGAGATGGAGAAAAACGGGACATTGGCTTCGCCGGCGATGGCGCGCGCCAGCAGCGTTTTGCCGGTGCCCGGTGAGCCGATCAGCAGCACGCCTTTGGGAATGCGGCCGCCCAGTTTCTGGAACTTCTGCGGCTCGCGCAGGAACTCGATGATCTCCTGCAACTCTTCCTTGGCTTCATCCACGCCGGCGACGTCCTTAAACGTGACCTTCTTCTGTTGGGAGGAATGCAGGCGGGCGCGGCTCTTGCCGAAGCTGAGCGCCTTGTTGCCTCCACTCTGCATCTGCCGCATCATGAAAATCCAGAAGGCCAGCAGCAGGACGAAGGGGATGGCGTTGATCAGCACCGACACCCAATTGCTGGTGCTGGCTTCCTTGATTTCGACGTTGACATTCTTTTCCAGCAGCAGCTTGTAGATGTCGGGGTAGTTGACCGGGATGGTGGTGCGGAAGCCCAGATCGCCTTCGGTATAGTCGCCGCGGACTTCGTTGCCGGCGATACTCACTTTCTTAATCTTGCCCTGTTCCACCTGGTACTTGAACTGGCTGAAAGTCAACGGCTGCTCAGCGCGGGTCTTGCCGTGTTTCACCACCGTCCAAAGCAGGACGGCGACGCAGATCAATACCACCCAGAAAATAGCTGTCTTAACGTTGGAATTCATGATTCTCCGTGTGTCCCCCGCCGGTCGGAGGCGGTCCTAAGCTTACAGACGTAACCCGGCCGGAATTTGATTCCTCATATTGGGCGAATTGTCGAGTTCGGCGACTTCCAATACTATTTTTGTGGCGGGGGTTGCCTGATTGCGGGCACTGGGACCAAATTGGCGGCTCCATACGATACCTTGACTGCTCTCTATGATCGGCCAAAAACGGCGATCCCATAAGGGAATCCGCCGAGACTGGAACATCTGCTTCAGTTTTTCCGGGCCGCTCGCCCCGATGGGCTGATAATGGTCCCCGGGCAGCCAGTAGCGAAGCTGCAGGTGCGGGTCCAGAGTCTCCCAGTCCAGTCGATCCCAATGTGCCGGTTGCTCCTCGCCTACATTATATCCACATCCGTTTGTAATCCGGGTGCGAACCCTGACCCTGTCCTCCGGCAAAACGGTGTCGCCGGGGATCTTGAGGCTCGCGATTTGGACGCGGCTCGTGACCGAATCAAGTCCGGGCGGGGCGAAGCGGATCCAGCCAAACGATCGCATTACATCCACTCCCGGCACGATCAGGCGCGCGTGACCCTCCTGACTTTCGGCCATCTTCAGGATGGCCTCCACGTGCTCAAATTCGATCTGGCGCAGATCGCCGCGCACTTCAGAGATCGCCTGCCGCACCAGGCGCCGGGCGAGGGCGCGATGCGGACTGGTAAGCGCGGCGGTGGTGAGGATCAGCGAGGGGCCCCCCCGCGATGCGGATTCGGCCAGGCCGCCGGCAAGATTTCGGAGTAATTCGTCTTCTTCTCGCAGGACGTCGGCCAGTTGGGCCAGATTGCGGTCCAGCCTTGGGTTGTACGAATCGCGCAGAAGTGGTAATAGATCCAATCGGATACGGTTCCTGAGGAAGTGCCGGCTCAGGTTCGTTTCGTCATTTTGCCAGCCGATGCCGCGGGCGCCGAGCCAGCTTTCCACCTGCCCGCGGTCCACCCCGATTAAAGGACGTACCAAACCCTCCCTGGTTACCGGCAGAATGCCGGCGAGGCCGGCGGATCCTGATCCGCGCAGCAGACGTAACAAGACAGTTTCGGCCTGATCGGAAAGCGTGTGGCCGGTGGCCACTTTGGTGAGATGCCCGCTCCCGATCATTCGATGGAAGAAGGAGCGCCTGGCGTTGCGGGCGGCCTGTTCGAGGTTGTCGTTGGCGCCGGCCGGGTTGGCGCGCTCAAGCACAAACGGCAGGCCGAAGGAGGCGGCCAGCTTAGCGACGAACTCCGCGTCGGCGCGCGAGGCTTCCCCGCGAAGCTGATGATCGAGGTGCAGCACGGTGAGCCGCAGATCCCAGTGGGAGCGCAACTCCATCAGCAGGTGGAGCAGACAAACCGAATCCGGCCCGCCGCTGACGGCGACGCCCACGCGATCGCCGGGGGCGAACATGCGGTAGCGGGCGACGTTGTCGAGAACCTGATCGATCAACCACCTTCATTGTATAATCCACGAAGACATGAATTACGGTTTAAACATCCGTCCCGAAGGGGCGCTGGACCTTTTGTCGCTTGGAGCGCTGGTCCACCGCCTGGACCCCGGCATCATTCCCTTCCGCAAGGCCACCAGTTGCGCCATCCACGTCAGCGGCGGCGAGTTTAACGTCGCGGCGAACCTGGCCGATTGCTTTGGCATGAACACCGGCATCGCCAGCGCCATGGTGAGCTATCCCATCGGCGACCTGATTGCCGAACGTGTGAAAGCGATGGGCGTGCGGCCGTTCTATAAGCGCTATGAGCACGATGGCGTGACCGGGCCGAACATGGCGGGCGTCTACAGCGACCAGGGGGCGGGTGTGCGCGCGCCAGTGGTTTTCTACAATCGCTGCAACGAGGCGGCGGCGCGGCTGAAGCCGGGCGACTTCGACTGGAAGGCGATCTTTGCGGGCGGTGTGCGCTGGTTCCACAGCGGCGGGATTTTTTCGGCGCTCTCGCCGACGACGTCCCAGGTGGTGATTGAGGGCATGCAGGCGGCCAAGGCCGCGGGCGCCGTAGTCTCCTTCGACCTGAATTTCCGCGAGAAGCTGTGGAAAGTAGCCGGCGGACTGGATCATGCGGTGGAGGTGATGAACCGCATTGTGTCGAATGTGGATGTGCTAGTGGGAAATGAAGAGGACCTGCAGAAGGGGCTGGGGATTCCGGGGCCGGAGGTGGCGGCGAAGTCGAAGCTGGATCCGAGCGCGTTCTTCGGGATGATCGGGCAGGTGCGCGAGAAACATCCGCAGGTGAAGGTGGTGGCCACGACGCTGCGCGAGGTACACACGACGAACCGGCATAGCTGGAGCGCGGTGGCCTGGATCGATGGCCAGACTTACGCCGCGCCGACTTGCGAGTTGGATGTGCTGGACCGGGTGGGCGGCGGCGACGGGTTTGCGGCGGGGCTGATTTATGGAATGTTGAGCGGGGAGGCGCCGGAAGAGGCGGTGAAGCTGGGTTGGGCGCATGGGGCGCTGCTGACGACGTTCCCGGGGGATACGACAATGGCGACGGTGGATCAGGTGCGGGCGTTCGCCAGGGGCGGGTCGGCGCGAATTCAGCGGTAGCGGTGCGATGGGGTGAAGTCAGGCAGACATTGATGAGCGAGTCCAATGTTTTCGTGAGCTACGCCCGAAGCGACAGACGTTGGGTGGATTGGCTTAGGCAGCGGCTGACACCGCACGGGTTCCGCATCTGGACCGATGCGAACTCGGTGTCAATCGGTGAGTCCTGGATCACGGAACTCAACCGGACGACTGAGAAGGCCGATGCCGTTGTGGCGTTGCTGTCGCCGAGCTATTTCCAATCCACGTGGTGTCAGCAGGAAACGGCACTGGCAGTAGCCAGCGATGTGCTGGTGATTCCCGTCTTGGTAGAGCCTTGCGAAGTGCGCGGGGTTCTCCGTTATTACAATTTGGCGGATCTGACGTCAGATCCGGACCGCGGACTTCACTCCATTATCGAAGCCGTTGAGCGCTTGTCAGCCCAATCCGCGGCATGAGTGACCTTTCGGGCGCCCCGCGCCGCGACATTGATCTCGACCTGTTGCAGCAGCAACTGAAAGAACTGACAGAACGGGTGGCGCGTGTCATGAGGGAAACGGGACCCGCCTCGCCCGTGAAGACGCCGGATCCGAAGTGTTTCATCATCATGCCGTTTCGCATACAGGACCTGGAGGACCTTTATCGTGAGTTTATCTTGCCAGTCTTGGATGAGGAATGCAAACTGGACTGCACGCGTGGGGACGATATTTTTGGTTCGAATGTGATCATGGATGACGTCCGGGCGGCGATTGCCGCGGCCGACTTGGTAATCGCGGACCTCACGGGCCAGAATCCCAACGTCTTTTACGAGGTGGGCATCGCACATACGTTGGGCAAGCCCGTGCTGCTGCTCTTGCAGTCGATTGAGAATGTGCCGTTCGATCTCCGCCCTCGCCGCGTCCTTCCGTATGAATACACACCGGTCGGCTGCAAGCGGCTGGTGGCAAAGCTCAGGGAGGATGACCTGGCGATGCTTGGCGCGGGATAGCGGCTGCGAAAACCGGCCTGCGGCAAAAGGCCTATGATGGAAAACAGATCCATGCGCACCCTTCTTCCGCTGCTGCTCGCACTCGGTCTGTCCGGCGCGGACTGGCCTCAATTTCGCGGTCCGGGCGGGTCTGGACTGTGCCCATCCTGCGGTGAACTGCCAACCGAGTTTGGACCCGGGAAAAACGTCCTTTGGAAGACCGGACTGCCGGAAGGGAAGTCTTCTCCGGTGCTTGTGGGGGATCGCATATTTCTCACCGGGGCCGAAGGCGACGATCTGATTACGATGTGCCTCAGCCGGACGACCGGGAAGTTGCAGTGGCGGCAATCGGTCCGCGCCGCCAAGCGCGAGGCCCAGCACAATCTCAATCACCGGGCGGCGCCCACCGCGGTCACCGATGGCAGCAGTGTCTTTGTGTTCTTCGCCGATTTCGGCCTGGTGGCTTATGATTTCGACGGGAAGCAGCGATGGCAGTTGGCG
>JANRLE010000409.1:0-5348 GCA_033762895.1 Bryobacteraceae bacterium
GCGCCGTCGAGTGCTGGACAATAAACCGCCCCATCGCGCTCACCAGATTCCGGATCCGCTCATCGGACATCTTCTGCGTATCCATCACCGCCCGGATCTCAGCCGCCTGCCGGTCCGAGTTCTGCACCAGCCGGTCCAGTATCTTCTCAAACCGCTCCGCCCGCTCATCGGACCGGTCGATCCTGCCGCTCATCAACTCAATCAGATCCAACATCCGCTCCGTGTGACCGGCCAGCTTATCCACGGTGCCCATGAGGCGATTCATGCTCTCGGCCTGCTGCAACAGAATCTGTTCATACTTCGCCTGTATGTCCAGCACCATAACAAGCTTCTCCTCGAACTCCTCGACTTGCATCATCTCACCGTACCACTCCTTCCACCGGACTGCTCGCCGTTGCGTACATCTTCCTGGGCATGCGCCCCGCCAGATAAGCCAGCCGCCCCGCCTCGCAGGCCAGCTTCATCGCCTCGGCCATCTTCACCGCGTCATCGGCCGCGGCGATCGCCGTGTTGAGCAACACGCCTTCGTAACCCAGTTCCATGGCCACCGCCACATCGGAAGCAGTGCCCACGCCGGCGTCGACGATCAGCGGCACCTCGCTGATCATCTCGCGAATGATGCGGAGATTGTTCGCGTTCTGTATGCCCAACCCGGACCCGATCGGCGCCGCCAACGGCATCACCGCCGCCGCGCCGGCATCCACCAGCCGCCGGGCATTGATCAGGTCATCGTTGGTGTATGGCAGCACCGTGAAGCCTTCCTTCACCAGCACCCGCGTCGCCTCCAGCAGTCCCTGATTATCCGGAAACAGCGTACGCTCATCGCCGATCACTTCCAGCTTCACCCAATCGGAAAGGCCAACCTCGCGCGCCAGCCGCGCCGCGCGAATCGCTTCATCGGCGGTATAGCAGCCCGCGGTGTTCGGCAGCAGGAAGTACTTTGAACGGTCCAGGTAGTCGAGCATCGACTCCTTAGAACGGTCGGTCAGATTCACCCTTCGCACCGCCACCGTCACCACCTCGGCCCCCGATGCCTCATGACACCGCGCCATCTCCTGAAAGCTGCGGTATTTGCCCGTTCCGACGAAGAGTCGGGAGCGGAACTCGCGCCCCGCGATAACGATGCGATCTGCCATGTCTCAATTGTAGCCCGCGCCGCCACCTCCGGCGCCCGTTACAATGGAAGGCTTATGGAACGCCGCGTTCGGGATGTCATGCAGACTCATGTGGTCGCCATCGGTCCGGAGGACACGCTGCGCACGGCGCTGCGCCGCATGAACGAACACCACGTAAGGCAACTGCCGGTGATCGAAAACGGATACCTCACCGGCATCCTCACCGACCGCGATATACGCCTGCACGTGGTTTACCTCGAAGACCGGCTGGAGTCGGCCGATAGCTTCAACAGCGCCCTGGACACGCTGGTGGACGGCATCATGACCCGCGAGGTCAACGTGCTGCATCCGGAAGATTCGCTGGATGACGCCGCGGCGCTGTTCCTGCACCAGAAGTTCGGCGGGGCGCCGGTGGTATTGGGCTCCATCGCCGATGGCAACGCGCAGGTGGTGGGCATCCTTACCTATATCGATCTTCTCGAAGAGTTACGACGGCTCTTGAAAGGTTAACTTACTGTAAAGGTGTGTTAAGAGCCGTACCGGCGTCCGGGACCGCGCGCGTCGGTAGAGTATGGCCGAAAGATTTCCGCTGCATTTTAGCCTGGCTCTCTGCTTGTGGGCCGCCTCTTTGTGCCCCGCCTCCCTGGCTGCTTCCCGCCTGGAAGGAGGGCGCCCTGCCGAAGGGTTCGCCGACGTGGTGGACCGCACTCTCCCGGCCGTGGTGCGCGTGGTGGTGAAGCGCGATGCTTTGGCCACCGCCCGCAGGAGCACGGGCGAAGCATCCGGCGTGCTGATCGCCGCCGATGGTTACATCCTCACGAATCACCACGTCATCGATAGCGCGCGGGCCATCACCGTTCAGTTGAGTGACGAACGCGAATTTCCCGCCCGCCTGGTGGCCTCCGATCCGCAAACCGATCTTGCCGTGCTCAAGATTGAGGCCAATCGTCTTCCCTCCCTTACGTTCGCCGACAGCTCCCGTGTGCGCGTCGGCGACCTGGTGCTGGCCATCGGCAATCCTTTCGGCATCGGCGTCACCGTCACCTCCGGCATCGTCAGCGCCAGAGGCCGCGCCGCATCCGGCTTTGAAGACTATATCCAGACCGACGCCGCCATCAATCCCGGAAACTCGGGTGGCCCGCTGGTGAATGGCGAAGGCGAAATGATCGGCATCAACACCGCAATCGTGTCGCCTTCGGGCGGCAGCAGTGGTGTTGGCCTGGCGATTCCCGCTAGCGTTGTCCGGTCGGTGGCATCCGACCTGATCGTCCACGGAAAGGTATCACGAGGTTACCTGGGGGTGGGCCTGCAGCCCATGACCGAGGCCCTGGCCGAGGCGTTGGGCTTGGCAGACGCCGGCGGCGCGTTAATTGCCGACGTCGCGCCCGATAGCCCTGCCGCGCGCGCCGGCCTGCCCAAGGGCGCCGTGGTGGTGGCCATCGACGGCCATGCGATTCGCAGCTTCGAACGTCTTCGCCTCCAGATTGCCGAAGCCAGGCCCGGCGTCACCGTCAATCTGCGGGTGCTGAGCCCTGAGGGTGAGAAGACATACCCGGTCACTCTGGTTGAACGTCCCGAAAACGTGACCGCAGGCGCGGCTGAGGAGCAACTGGCGGGAGGCGCCGTAGTTGCCCAAACCGCCTTGCCGGGAGGCCGCGCCGGGGTGCTGATGCTGGCGCTCGATCCCGCTGGCCAATTCGCCGAAGCAGGCTTGCGTGTCGGCGATGTCATTGCCGCGGTCAACCGTAAGCCCGTCACCAGCGTCGCCGGGATGAAGTCCGCCATCCACCAGGCGCCCGCCAGGAGCGTGCTGGTGGAGATCAGCCGCCAGGGTTCGGCCTACTTTGTCGCCTTGCCCCGTTCTGACAATTAGATTGTGGCGCAAAAACGCTCTACATCCGCCCATTCAATCGTGAAGCTGTAATCCGGCAGCGAATCGAAAAATACCTGGCCATAGCGCTGCTTAGTCACCCGGTTGTCCAGCAGCACCAGCACGCCGCGGTCCGTCCTGGTGCGGATCAGCCTTCCGAAGCCCTGCTTCAACGCGATGGCCGCCTGCGGAATCTGGTACTCGTAGAACGGATTGCCGCCTGCCTCCCGGATCAGCCGCACCCGCGCATCCACCACCGGATCCGATGGCACCGCAAAGGGCAGCTTGTCGATGATCACGCAGCTCAATTGATCCCCCGGCACGTCCACGCCCTGCCAGAAAGCCGAGGTGGCGAACAGCACGGCATTGGGCGTCGTACGGAACTCCTCCAACAGCGCGTGCCGCGGACCGGTGCCCTGCAGCAGGCAGGGATATTCCAGCACCGTCGAGATCCGGTCAAACATCAGCCGCATCTGCTGATAGCTGGTGAACAGCACAAACGCCCTCCCCCTGGAGGCGCGCAAGAGTCGCAACACTTCATCGGAAGCCGCGCCGGTGAAGGCCGGGCTGCGCGGGTCGGGCAGATCCTGCGGCACATACAACAGCGCCTGCCTTCCATAATCGAACTGGCTGGCCACGGAAACCGTCCGCGCCGATGGCGCCCCCAGCCGCTTCTTCACAAACTCAAAGCTGCCGGCCACTGAGAGCGTGGCGGAGGTCATGATTACCGTATCGATGCGATCGAACAGCTTCTCAGCCAGCAGCGGCGAGACATCGATGGGCGTCGCCTGCAGAAACACGCCGCGGCCCCGCCGGTCCATCCAATACACGAATTCGGGATCCGGCGCCTCCATCCAGAACCGCAGCGCCTGGTGCAGTTCGCGCGCCCGGCGCAATAGCGGCAGCACGTCTTCGGGCGCGCTTTTCACCAGTTCCAGGTGGGTCCAGATGAGTTCCAGCCCGTACAGCACGTCGCTATACTTGTCGGAGTGTTCTTTCAGGAAGGTCTGGTGCTCGCGGAATCCCGTGCGCCCTTCACCCGTTCCGAAAAGGCTGAAGAAGAACGTGGCCGCGTCCTGAAGCTGGATGATGACGCGGTCCAACTCCGTGGTGGAAAAATTCTTGCGGCGGGAGATGGCGCTGACGTCGCGGGTAAGTTCGGTGAACTGGTAGTTACTTACCGAAAGCCCGAAGTAATCCCCGGCGATGTCCTCCACTTCATGTGCTTCGTCCAGAATCACGGCGGTGTAATCGGGCAGGATGCCGCCGAACTCCTCGTCCTTCACCGAAAGATCCGCGCAAAGCAGGTGGTGATTGACGATGATGATATCGCTTTCGTGCGCGCGCTGATGCATCTGGGTGATAAAGCAGCGCTGAAACTGAGCGCATTTCTGGCCGGTGCAAAGCTCGCGGCGGGCATCCAGCTTGGCCCACGCGGTGCTGTTCTCAGGCAGCTTCTTGATCTCGGCTCGATCGCCGGTTTCGGTCGTCTTCTCCCAATCCTTGATGATGGCGAAGTCCGCAGTATCCTCCAGCCCGTCCAGAATCGGCTCATTCTCGGCGTCATACAGCTTCTGCCGGCACAAATAGTTCGCCCGCCCCTTCATGTAGCAGACGCTCAGAGGCTGATCGAAGTGCTGTTGCAGGAAAGGAACATCCTTGTAATAGAGCTGCTCCTGCAGATTCTTGGTGCCCGTGGAAACCACCACCCGGCGTTCGGAAAGAATCGCCGGCACAAGGTAGGCCAGCGTTTTGCCCGTACCCGTGCCCGCCTCCACAATGAGGTGGCGGCGGTCTTCGAGCGCCGATTCCACGGCCTCCGCCATTTCGAGCTGGCCGCGGCGGAATTCGAAATTTGGATGCCACCGGGAAAGCGTTCCCTTTGGGCCGAAGAAGGACCGGGCGGTCAGCTTTTTTGTGCCGGACGGCGGACGAGCGACGGACACGCTTTCCTAGTATAGGTGTGCGCGGGGTATCATCGGGAATTGATGAGACACTGGGCGATCTTTTTCGTGGCCGCGTTCGCCGCGGCGGGGGCCGACAACGCGCTGACGGAGGCGGAGGCCAAGGCCGGCTGGAAGCTGCTTTTCGACGGGCGCACCTACAAGGGATGGCTCGATCCGGCCAGACGCACACCTGCGGGCGATTCCTGGGAGATCGCGCAAGGCGCATTGCGCACCCGCAAGGATCCCAAAGTCCGCGAGGATCTGGTGACGGCTGAAGAGTACGGCGACTTTGAGCTGAGCTTCGATTGGAAGATCGCGCCCGGCGGCAACAGCGGCCTGAAATACGGGATTCAGGACTTCATCCTCCTCGATCTGCGCCACCGCAGGAAGGGCGTGCCCTTTGAGGAGCAGGTGGCC
>JANRLE010000410.1:0-12093 GCA_033762895.1 Bryobacteraceae bacterium
AAGACCAATCCATCTACGCCTGCGACTGGGACTCGCCGAAGCCCAAATACTACGTCGTCGAGATGTTCCCCTACCCCAGCGGCAAACTCCACATGGGCCACGTCCGCAACTACTCCATCGGCGACGCCCTGGCCCGCTACATGTGGATGCGCGGCTACAACGTCTTCCACCCCATCGGCTGGGACGCCTTCGGCCTGCCCGCCGAAAACGCCGCCCTCAAGCGCAACACCCACCCCCGCCACTGGACCGTGGAGAACATCGCCAACATGAAGCGGCAACTCATCCGCCTTGGCATCTCCTACGATTGGAACAACGAAGTCTCCACCTGCGAGCCGGAATATTACCGCTGGAACCAGTGGTTCTTCCTCAAGATGTACGAACGCGGCCTGGCCTACCGCAAGAAAGCCCTGCTCAACTGGTGCCCGGAGTGCGCCACCGTGCTGGCCAACGAACAGGTGGTGGAAGGCTGCTGCTGGCGCCATGAGACCACGCCCGTGGAGCAGCGCGAACTTGACCAGTGGTTCCTCAAAATCACCGCCTACGCCGGCCAGCTTCTGGACGACATGAAGCAGATCGAAGCCGGCTGGCCCGAACGCGTGCTCACGATGCAGCGCAACTGGATCGGCCGCAGCGAAGGCGCCGAGATCGACTTCACGCTGGAAGGCCGCGGCGATCGCATCCGCGTCTTCACCACGCGTGTGGACACCATCTACGGCGCAACCTGCGTCATCCTGGCGCCCGAACATCCGCTGGTAAAGGACCTGGTATCGGCCGAAGCCGCCGCCGAGGTGAAGTTACTCATCGACGAACGCGCCACCAAGGGCCCCGCCGACCTGGAGAAGAAAGGCCTGTCCACCGGCGCTTACGCCATCAATCCATTCAGCGGTGAGCGCGTCCCCATCTGGGTGGGTAACTTCGTGTTAATGGGTTACGGCACCGGCGCCATCATGGCCGTGCCCGCGCACGACGAACGCGATTTCGAATTCTGCACGCAGTACGGCATTCCGATCCGCGCGGTCATTCGGCCCGCCGATGGCGCGCTGGCCGAACCCGTGAAGGAAGCTTTCACCGATTATGGCGTGATGGAAAACTCCGGCCCCTGGACCGGGCTCACCAGCGAAGAAGGCCGCCGCCGCATGGCCGAACACGCCAAGTCCAACGGCTTCGGCGAAGCGGCCATCACCTTCCGGATCAAGGATTGGGGCGTCAGCCGCCAGCGTTACTGGGGCACGCCGATCCCCATGATCCACTGCCCGAAGTGCGGGCTGGTGCCGGTGCCGGAGAAGGACCTGCCGGTGGTGCTGCCGCTCGATATTGCCATCACCGGCAAAGGCCGCTCGCCGCTCGAAAACGTACCGGAGTTCATGAACGTCGAGTGCCCGCAATGCGGCGCGGCTGCCCGGCGCGAAAGCGACACCATGGACACCTTTGTCGACTCGTCCTGGTATTTCTACCGCTATCTCGACGCGCACAACAGCACGGCGCCGTTCGATTCCAAACGCGCGGCCCAGTGGTTCCCCATCGATCAATACATCGGCGGAGTTACCCACGCCATCCTGCACCTGATTTACTCGCGTTTCTGGACCAAGGTGATGCGCGACATCGGCATCATCCCCAACGATGAGCCCACGCGTAACCTGTTCACCCAGGGCATGGTGTTGAAGGACGGCTCGGCGATGTCGAAGTCCAAGGGCAACGTTGTGGATCCCGACGACATGACCGAGAAGTACGGCTCCGACACCTGCCGCCTGTTCGTCCTGTTCGCCGCCCCGCCGGAGCGCGACATGGACTGGCAGGAGTCAAGCGTCGAGGGCCAGTTCCGCTTCCTCAGCCGCGTCTACCGCTTCGTCACGCGCAACATCGAACGTGCCACCCCCGGCGCGCCGGCGGAAACCGATGCCGACCGCAAAGCGCTGCGCAAGCTGCACCAGACCGTGGAAAAAGTGACGCACGATTTCGACTCGCGCTGGCACTTCAACACGTCGATCGCCGCGCTGATGGAGTTACTGAACGAACTTACTTCGCTCGAAAAGGATCTCACCGGCGGAGTCATCGCCGAATGCGCGGAAAAGTTCGCCCTGATGCTCGGACCCTTCGCACCGTACGTGGCCGAAGATCTGTGGGCCGAACTCGGCCGCACCGGACCCGTATTCCGCCAACCCTGGCCCGCCTTCGATCCCGAACTGGCCAAGGAAGAAGGCGCCGAAGTGGTGCTGCAGGTGAACGGCAAGGTGCGCAGCCGCATGATCGTGCCCTTCGGCACGGGCAGGGATGAACTGGAAAAGCTCGCTCTGGCCGACGACAAAGTGCGCGCGCAGGTGGACGGGAAACAGGTGGTGAAGGTGATCGCGGTGCCGGACAAGCTGGTGAACGTAGTCGTCCGCTAGTGCCTCTAATTGTGCCGAAACGCGTCACTTAGCACGATCAACTCCACCAGATCGCGCAATCCGTTGCCCTTCTTCGCTACAGCCCCGGCAATGGCGTCGATTCGCGGACGATCGGCCGCATCGAACTTCCGCCCGCAGGCGTAGGTGAGCAGGCGATCGGTGAGGAACCGGGTGAACTCGGGTTTGCGCGCGGCGATCACCTGACGCAGCCCGGCAATATCGCTGAATTTTTCGCCCGAAGGGAGTTCCCCGGAAGCATCAATCGGCAACCCATTGGGATACTTTGTCCGCCAGCGCCCGATGGGATCGAAGTTCTCCAGGGCGAATCCCGGCGGATCGATGGAGCGATGGCAGGACATGCAGGCGGCGTTCTCGCGATGTTTGGAAAGCAGGTCGCGGACGGTCTTAGCGCTGCGGACATCGGGGTCGAGGGCCGGAACATCGTCGGGAGGCGGCGAAGGCGGCGTGCCCAGAATGTTCTCCAACACCCAGACGCCGCGGGTCACCGGCGAGGTCTCAATGCCGTTGGCGGAAACCGTGAGGATGCTGCCATGGCCCAGCAATCCCCCCCGGCGCGGATCGTTGAGCACCACTTTCCGGAACAGGTGACCATCCGCGCTCGGGATGGCGTCCGCCACGCCATAAAGGCGCGCCAGCGGCTTGTTGAGGAAGCTGTAGCGGGCGTCGATGAAGTCGTGCAGGCTCCTGTTCTCATCCAACAGATGGCGCATCAACATCCGCGTCTCGGTCTTCATCGAGTTCTGCAGATCATCCCAGTAGTAGGCGCCGAACTGGTCGCGCTCGGGCGGCATATCGCCGAGACTGCGCAGGTTGAGCCAGCTATCCAGAAAGCCCTCGACGAATGCCTTTGACCGTGGGCTGGCCAGCATCCGCCGCGTCTCGGCCAGAAGGACTTCATCCTTCAGCAGCGCCCCGCTGGCGGCCTGTTGCAGCAGCCCCGTATCGGGCATGGTGGACCATAGAAAGTAGGACAGCCGCGAAGCCAGCGCGTAGGCGCCGAGGCGCCCCTTCTCCCCGCTGGCATCCAGATAAAGGAACGCCGGCGAGCAAAGAACCGCCTTCAACGCATCCTGCAACGCCGTTTCGGGTGCGATGCCGGCAGCGCGCCGTTTGGCGGCGATGGCCTCAAGCCGGTCCTCCTCCTCGCGGGTGGCGGGACGGCGATAGGCGCGGGTGGCAAAGTTGGCGATGATCTCACGGGTGCGCTCGGGCGCAAACGGGCGGTCGCCATACAGGGCACGCCGGCTGGCGGGTATGGCGGGGGCATCCAGGGGGCCGCGTACCTCCACGTGATGAATGCGGATCTGCGGAATCGGCCCGTATTTCATCATCGCGATGCGTCCCGGCACGATACCCTTCGGCAGGTTCCGCTGGTCTTCGGGCAGGAACTGCGGGAACCGGTGCGGGAATAGCGAAAAGATACGACGCACGTCGTTCATGCCATTCGGGAAGGTAAATCGCGGCTGATAGCCCTCATCGAGCCGAACTTTAAACGTCAGCCACTGCGGACCGCCGTCCTCGAGGATGGTTTCGGCCAGCAGCGGCTGAATGGGCTGCTCATGATGAAGATAACCGGCCCGCGAGTTTCCGGCAACGACACCGAAGCGGAAGGGGGCGTCGGGGTCCATGCCGATTTCCGGCAGGTTCGGCTGATAAGGATGCTTGCGGTGGAGAGCCTCCACCTGCACCTTCACTTCGTAAAAACCGTCGTAGGGGACACCTTCGGCAAAATCCAGCAGCGGGGCGTAGGCGCCTTCGTAGTGCGGCGTGCGCGGGTGCTCAAACAGCGACATGTACTGCGTCAGCTTATTGGCCCGGCGCGCGCCGTCCAGTTCTTTCTGCTGGCGGAACTGATCCTTGAACACCCATGTGCGTGGCGCGGGCGCGGGCTTGGCTGGCAGCGCCTTGCTCAACACGGCATCGGCGGCGTCGAGGTATTGTTCCAACAGATAACCCGAAGTAACCAGCGTTTCTCCGATGTTGTCCATGTGCGCGTACTGCTGGTCGCGCGGGAACCGGCTGGTGGGATCGAACTGATCCATGTCGAGTTGCAGCAGATCGCCAATGGTGTTGAGGTACTCGCGGCGATTGAGGCGGCGGAGGGTGATTTTCCGCGGCCCCTGTTCGGCCATGTGCACAAGGAACGCCTGCCGCTCGGCGGCGCTGGGCTGGCGGGCCTGCCTGGGGGGCATGGTGGCGGACTCGACACGCCGTGTGACGGCCGCGGCATCGGCGGGGCTCAACGGGCCGCGGTCAAAACGGCGATTGGCCATCTGCGCCTTATCCCCATGGCAGGAGACGCAGTAAGTGGTAAGGAAGGTCGCGGCCGGGTCAGCGGCGGCGAGCGCGGACAGCAGCAGCGGGGCGATCATCACGCTCAGATTCCGCGCAGGGTCCCGGTAGAGAGCGCGAACTTCTGCTGCTCAATGCCGAATCGCTGCAGCATGGTGAGAAACAGGTTCGACAACGGCTGTTTGTTCAGACCGGTGGTGGGGAATGCGTGATAGGCCCCGTGTTTGAAGCCGCCGCCCGCCAATACGACGGGCAGGTTCAGATTCGTGTGCGCGTTGCCGTTGCCCATGCCGCTGCCGAACAGCACCATGGTGTGATCCAATAGCGTGCCGTCGCCATCTTCAATTGACTTCAGCTTGCCCAGGAAACGGGCGAACTGCTCAGTCTGGTAACGTTCCAGCTTGACCAGCAGGTCAATGCTCTCCGGCACCTGGCCGTGGTGGGAAAGTGCGTGGTATTCCTTGCGAACGCCGAGAACGGAGGCTTCGAAGCCGCCGGCGATCTCCAGCGTCGCGATACGCGTGGAGTCGGTCTGCAGCGCGAGCGCGATGAGATCGTAGAGCACGGGGATGTCGTTGACGAGGCCGCGGTTTTCCGGTTCATCCAGCGGCGCGGCCGGTTTCGGCACATCCGCCCATTTGCGGCGGAGTTCCAGCACTTTCTCCACCTCGCGGACGGAAGTGAAATACTCGTCAAGCTTCTGCTGGTCGCTGTGGCCAAGGTGATTCTTCAGCGATCGGGCGTCGCCGTTCACCGCATCGAGGATGGAGCCCTGCAGTTCCAGCCGGTCTTTGGCGCGGGCGTGATCGGCTTTGCTTTCGCTGACAAAGAGCCTTCGGAAGAGCTCCCGCGGGCCTTGAATCGGATTGACGCGGGTGCCGCTGCGCGTCCAACACATCATGCAGCCGCCGTGCAGCCCCTCTTCGGAACCGAGCGTAAGGGAAGGGAAGCGGGTAGCGCCGCCCACCGTTTCAGCGGCGCGTTGATCCACGCTGATGTTGCCGTCCGGCATGCCCTTGGCGTCCACCTGGCGGACACCGCTCAGAAAGGAATGGACGGCGAAGTGACCGCCTTTTACGCCATGGTCAAGGCCGGAGAAGACGCTGATGTCCTTGCGGTAGGGGGCCAGGGGTTCCAGCAGGTGGGGCGTGTCGAAACCGGCGCCGGTCTGCTTGGGGAAGAACTGATCGGGATAAAAGCCGAAGGCGTTGCCGATGGCGGCCATACGCATCGGGCGAACGGTCTTTGCCTGGGCGCTGAGCGCGGTGACGGCGAGGCCCGATCCGAGGAGATTGATCCCCAGGGAATCAAGGATGGGCAGGGCAAGCCGCACTCCCGCAGCGCGCAGGAAGAAGCGGCGACCGGCAAGGTCGGGTCGGCTGGTCGGCATGGCCAGATTTTATCATGACGCCGAGGGCGTTCCGGCGGAAAAGACCAGGCCGGACGGCAGTTCCTCGCCGAACAGCGACGCGCGATCGCGGTCCGATTCGCCTTCGAGCACCGCCAGCAGAGCGTCGTCATCGCCGATAGCCTTGCGGGCGAGGGCCATAGTTGATTCCGGCAGATCGCGGGAGGCATCGCCGGTGCGGGCGGCGATGGTAGCGATCGCCTCGGCGCCTTTGTGCGCTTTACCGAGCGCCTCCACCCAGCGCGACACGGTGGTGGCGGGCAGCGCCTGGTTCATCGGGCCATAGAACAACTTACGCGCGCCCAGCCGCGAGATACACCACAGCTCACTATCCTTGTAATCGCCGGCGCGTACCCGCTTCACCAGCGCTTCGCCCAATTCGGTTTTAGTGCCGATGGGCAGCAACTCCAGGCTGGAGGCGGTGCGCCACATCTCACGGTTGAGGCTGGTGTTCATGCGCGGCGGCTTCTTCTGGCCGCGGGGCAGCAGGAACTGGGCCAGCCGGGCATAAATGTCGGTCTGCTGGTTGCGGTTCAGGCCGCCGGCCACGCGGCCCCAGAAGATCCACCATTCGATCTCGCACTGCACGTGATTGCCGAACGCCATGCCGGAAGCGTAGACGCGGCGGGCCTGTTCGATGCGCAGGTCATCGCCGGGAAAGCCGAACCCGGGGCGCAGGCAGAATCCGGTAAGGTTGAGCCAGCGGGCCTCGTGGGCGGGGCTGCGTTTGCGGCCGTCGGCGTGTTCCAGCAGGCGGTCGCCCAACTTGCGGATCGCGCTCAGCGGCCAGGAATTGCGGCCCAGGGCCAGGGTCTGTTCCAGCCTTGCGGGCAAATCCTCCGGCGGCGCCACACCGCGGACGAACGTGTCTTCGATGAGTTGCTCCGCCCGCGCGAGGCCATCCTCAGCCACCACGGCGGCGGGCTTCTGCACCGCCGTCTTTGCCTGCTTGCGCAATTCGAACTGCAGGCGCCAGCGCTGCTCACTGATCTTCGATTCCGCCCAGATCTCGAGCGTGCCGACTTCGGTGAGGCGCGCGCCAAGCTTCACGGGGATGAGGCGCTCTTCGATCTTCTTGCCGAAGCGGATTACGGCGTTGAGCGGCGCATGGCTGTGGAGCGCTCCGGCCTCGATTTCCGCGGCCGGAAACTCCACCACACTGCCTAGCTGATCCTCAGTGCGTGTAAGTGAGCTGTAGAGGCGGAACGAAACGGGGCGGTTCGCTACTAACTGTAGTCCTTCCAGATCCAGGTCCAGCGTGCTGCCTTCCTCGGTGCCGCGCGGCACAAGGCAGACCGTACGCGTTTTGTCCGATCCGGGCGCCTCGATGCCAATATAAAATGCCCGGGGCAGGCCACCGCGCACCAGCACGCCCGATCCCGATCCGCGGGCGTGAGAATAATAGGCCGCGCCGACGGAGACCGCCAGGTCCAGGTCCTGATTTTCCAGCACCATGGGCTTGGCGCCATACCATTTCCCGATGACATCGGTTACCCGCTGGCGGCAGATTTCGGGAATGAAGAAGCCGCCGTTGAACAACACCGCGTCGATCTTCTCCACGCCGGCACTGTTGAGAAACGCCGCCAGGTGGCGGGTGACGGCCGGGTCAGAGACATACGGCAGCCCCACTTCACGGAACAGGCTCTTCTTGTCCTCCACCGGTTGGTCGCCCAATTCGCAGAACGGGAGGAAGCCTTCCAGCGCCAGTTCCAGTGCCTCTTCGCGCAGGATCTCCGCGCGCAGCGTTCCCCCGATGATCGACGAGCCGCCGCCAAGCACCGTGATCTCCACGCTCTTGCGGTCCGGATCGGCCAGTAACTGCTCCTTGGCCGCGGCGCACTGCCGCCGCAGCGCGCTCCTCTGGCGGATGGAGAGCGACTTACCGATCTTCGATTCCACCAGCCAGGCGAGAGTAAGGTCCAGATTGTCGCCGCCCAGCAGCAGATGTTTCCCCACCGCGGTGCGGGTGAAGTGAACCATGTCGCCTTCACGGTTCACGCGAATCACCGTGAAGTCACTGGTTCCGCCGCCGACGTCGCACACCAGCACCGTCTGGCCGTCGAACAGGTTTTTCTGCGACTGCGAAAGATGGCCCGCGATCCAGGAGTAGAAGGCCGCCGCGGGCTCTTCGAGCAGCGTGAGCTTTTCGATGCCGGCGTTGCGCGCCGCTTCCACCGTCAACTCCCGCGCCTCTTCATCGAACGACGCCGGGACGGTGAGCACCACGTCCTGCTGCGCGATGGGCTGGTCCGGGAACTTCGCGTTCCATGCCCCGGCCAGATGGGCCAGCACGTGGCTGGACACCTCGACCGGCGAAAAGATGCGGCCCGCCTCCTGCGCGTCCCATGGCAGAAGCTTCGCGGTACGGTCGGCGCCGGCGTTGGAAAGCCAGCTCTTCGCCGAATGGACTGACCGCGTTGGCACCACCGCGCCCTGATCCCTGGCATAGGCGCCCACCACCGTGGCGTCACCCACATACAGGAACGACGGCAGTGTGCGCCGCGGCTCGGTCCGGCCTTCGGCCACTAACTGGGGCACATCCAGAACATGGATGGGCGGATAATCGGCTTCGCCAGCTTCGGCGGGATCGATGTATGCCAGCGCCGAGTTGGTGGTTCCTAAGTCGATTCCGATGTTCACCTAGGCTACGCGCTCCCTCACGTTAAACTCCAGCTTCCAGCGGCGGCCGTCCCTGGCGACGCACCAAAGCTCCAGCACGCCCGTTTCGGTGACCTTCGATTCCAGCGAGACACGCACGATCTGGCCTTCGCCGCCGGAAAGTGTCACTTCCACGGGGGCCAGTTCTTCGAGATCCTCCGGCTTCCACTCCTCCAGCAGGACGCCCGCTTCGTCGTTCTTGCGAACCGACGAGCAGAGGAAACGGAACTCGGCCGGTTCTCCGATGTAGAGGCCAAACTCGCGGTCCGGAAACTCGTGGGCCGTGCCCTCTTCCATGCCGAACGGGACGACGGTAAGAGCTTTCATGGGCGGGCGCATGCCGGGAATCGCGGGCATGGCGGTTTCGATTCCGACATAGTAAGTTCTCGGCACGCCGCCGCGGATGCGCACCCCGCGGCCCCGCCGGGCAAGACCATAATAGGCCGCCCCGCGCGCCACCGCCTGCATCAGATCCTCGCCCGGCAGCACATCGGCCGCGGCCGCGCCTTCCTCGCCCAGCCATCCGTTCAACACGTCCATCAGACGTTGGCGGATGAGGCCGGCCCGCAATACGCCGCCATTGAACAGGACATGCGTGGGCGCGGCCAATCCGCTGGGTGTGCGCTTCACCGCGCCATGTTCGGCTTCGGCCGCCTGCTGGCGGAGGAATCGCGCAAGCTGGCGGGTGATGGCGGCATCGGCGGCGTAGGGCAGGCCCACTTCCTGCAGGCCCGCGCGCCGCGCCCGCTGCGGCATTTCGTGGCTGGTGGTTTTGGGAAGAAATCCCTCCAGCAGGATCCGTTCCACGTCTTCGCGCGCAAGTTTGGCGCGAATGGTGCCGCCGATGAGCCCCGTGCCCCGGCCCAGCAGCGTTACCGCGTGATCCTTATCCTTGTTGCCTTCCTCCAGCAGTTTCTCCTTGGCGATGCGGCACTGCTGCCAAAGCGCGTGAAACTGCATGGCGTCCAGCTTCGTCCTGGCGGCAAGCTGCTGTTCGACGTGGCGTGCCAGGGCCAGGTCAATGTTGTCGCCCCCAAGCAGAATATGGTCGCCCACCGCCACGCGTTCCAGGGTAAGTTCGCCGTCGCGCTCACTTACCGCGATTAACGTGAAATCGGTAGTTCCGCCGCCGATATCCATCACCAGGATGAGGTCGCCGGGCTTCACCCGCTGCCGCCAGTCTTCATGCGCCTGCAGCCAGGCGTAGAAGGCCGCCTGCGGCTCTTCAAGCAGCGTGATGTTCGCGTAGCCGGCCTCTTCGGCGGCGCGCTGCGTCAACTCGCGCGCCACAGCGTCAAACGATGCCGGCACGGTGACCAGTATCTGCTGCTCCCGGAAAGGCTGGTCAGGGAACCTGGAATCCCAGGCCCGGCGGATGTGTTCCAGGTAGCGGCGTGAAGCTTCGACGGGCGAGACTTTCGGCGTACCTTCCATCGCATTGAGCGGCAGGATGGCCGATGAGCGGTCCACCGCGCCGTGGGAAAGCCAGGACTTGGCCGACGTCACCAGGCGCCCCGGCCGCTCCACCCCGCGCTTCAGCGCAAGCGTTCCGGTGACCGCCGAAGGCGCCGCATCCCACGGCAGGGCCGTCGTCCCTTCGGGAAAATCTTTGGAATCGGGCAGATACAGGGAGGAGGGCAGCAGCGGCTCCTCACGCACTTCGCCCGGATTTACCAGTTGCGCAATGGCGAATGGTTCCACGGGCGAGGGCGCCGCCGGATCACCGGCGTGAGAAGCGTCCGCCCAGGCCACGGCGCAGTTGGTGGTGCCCAGGTCGATACCAATTACAAGGTTGCCTGGCATTATTCGATTTCGATTTCCGCCGGAGCGATGATGCTTAGATCCTGCTTGCCGGCGACGGCCGGCAGATCGACTTTTTCGGCCTTCCAGCCGCGATGCCGCAGCATGCCTTCCTTGGGCGGGGGACCGGCGGGTACATTGCCAATGAACTTGACCGCGGCGGCGTTGCCGGCGGCCGAGGCCTTGGCAGAGGTGCCCTCCACGCCGTCAATCACCGGGCCGAGTTTGACATAGCGTGCCAGGGCGGTACGGCACTGTTCGTGCATCGTGCGGACGGCCGCGCCAACCTGATCGTCTTCATAGCCCGAGATGTCTTCCATCAGGAAGTCCACCAGGCGGGCGTCGCGCTGCAGGATGCCCAGCAGTTGAAGCGCGCCGTCAGTGGGTTTGGCCACGGGTTGGGCGGGGGGCGGCGGCGCCGGTTTGGCGGCGTCTTTCCTGACGTAGCCATAGGCCGAAGCCACGGCGGCGGGGAGTTCGCCCCCGAACAGGATGCCGAAGAAACTGCTGAAAGCGAGGGATATGCGGCTCAAAATGAAAACCTCTGGACCAAACCTTCAGGATACAACGGGACGCCGCCGTGGTAGCCGCCGGCAGGGCGGGGCTGATGGTCAATTTGGCCCTGTGGTGATGAATTGTGATGAATTGTGTAGCACGGGCGGGGCGGACGCGCCGCAGCAGCGTTTGAATTTCGCTCCGCTGCCACAGGGGCAGGGAGCGTTGCGCGGGGTGGGTTCGGGTTCCGCCTGCTGCAGGGCGGCGGCTTCGAGGCCGGCCTGGAGGCCGACGTTCATGAACCGTTCGTAGTCGGCGGTAGCGGGGAGGCCGCGATCGGGATGAGTGGCCTCGACGGCGCGGATGACGGCGAGGGCGGCGCGGAGGCGGACGGATTCGGAGGCCTTTTCGTTTTCGAGAATGCCTTTGAGGACGGCGGTGGCGGAGTTACTCATGTTACGGAGCTGGTCCTGGAGTGCTTCGGCGTGGTTGGCATGGGCCTGGCGGAGCGCGGCGCGGAAGGCGGGGAGGGTGCGGGTCCAGGTGTGGAGGGTGGTGCGGTGGATGCCGGCCTGGGCGGCGGCGGTGGTGACGTCAGAGCCCGTGGCAAGGGCGTGGATGGCGATGCGTTGTTGGGGTGAAAGTTCGTGTTGGTTGTTTGCGGGCATGGTTTGCTACCTCGATTGATAGTTTAGAAGGGCGTCAAGGGCGCACCTGGGAGTGGAGGCCGGTAACTGATTGCAACGATGGAAGAAATAAATTCTTGGATCGTGTACTGCAAGAAATTGACGACTGCAAGTTTGATCTGTAACCAAAAAAGGGATTGACGGCCCCGGGGGGGGTGGGCGTATGATATCTCTTCAGCCTGGAGTACGGAGGATGAGTAAGCCAAGCTGAAGCATTCAATCTATACCTGTTTCCCGTTGGCAGGGTGAATGCAGTTGGCCGGAATGTTCCGCCTTTTTGGGTGGAACCCGGATGACTGTAGGTGTGTCGATTGGGAGGCAGGAATCATGTGGCGAAAGACATTCT
>JANRLE010000411.1:0-10602 GCA_033762895.1 Bryobacteraceae bacterium
CGGGCATGAAGAAGTAGGGATGAAAATAATCGCCGCCGGCGATGTACTTCGTCTCCGAGCAGATCACTTCATCAAAGCCGTGCAGCTTGGGATCGCCTTTGCGGCGCGCGTAGTCGCCCATGAGGTGCCACTTGCCGATGAGCCCGGTGCGATAGCCGGCCCGGCTCAGTTTCTTGCCGATTGTGGGCAGATCCGGCGAGAGAAATTTCGTATCGTCGGCGCGCAGGAAGTCCGTGATGCCAACCTCGGCCGGATGCCGGCCGGTCATCAGGCTCACCCGTGTTGGCGAGCAAACGGGTGCGGCGGCGTAAGCATCAGTGAAGCGCACGCCTTCGGCCGCCAGCCGGTCAAGATTCGGCGTCTCATTGAACCGGTTGCCGTAGCAGCCGGGCTCGGCCCAGCCCAGGTCATCGGCCAGTATCAGCACGATGTTCGCCGGCGGTTTGGGCGGCAGGAAGGCCGCCGCCGCTGTGCCAAGAAACGTTCGGCGGTTCATCAGACCATGTACATTCCGCCGTTGATCTCAATGGTCTGGCCGTGGACGTAACGTCCGGCGTCAGAACACAAAAAGAGGATCACGTCGGCAATCTCTTCGTCTGAAGCAAGGCGCCCGGCCGGAGTCTGGCGGATGACGTTGTCCAGCATCTCGCGTGTGGAGAACACCTGATGGAAGTGGTTGTCCACTGTGCCGGGGCTGACGGCGTTGACGCGAATCCCCTTGGGGGCAAGCTCCTTGGCCATGCTCTTGGTGATGCACGCGACAGCGGCCTTCGACGCCGAATAGAGCGCCGCGCCGGGTCCGCCGCCGTTACGCGCGGCAATGGAGCTGAGATTCACGATCACGCCCCAGCCCCTGGCGATCATGGAGGGCGCGGCTTCCTGCGCGATGAACCACGCGCTGCGGAAGTTCAGATCCATCACGGTGTCGAACAACTCGTCAGTGGCTTCGGCAAGCGAGGCGCGCCTGACCAGCGAACCGGCGTTGTTGACGAGGATGTCGATTTCCGGCGCCTTTGCGCGAAGCGATTCGCGGAAGGCGCGGATGCCCGCCTGGCTGCCAAGGTCCCCCTGCAGCGTCATCGCTTCTGCCCCCGCCTTCACCACTTCGGCTCCCACGGCCTCGGCGCCTTCGGGGTAGGAGTTGTAGTGGACCACTACGCGTGCGCAGCCGGCTTTTGCCAGACCCACGGCTGTGGCGGCGCCGATGCCGCGTGAAGCGCCGGTGACCAGCGCTGTTTTTCCCTTCAGTTCAGCGAGCAAAGTTATCCTCCAGAAAAATCAGACAAGCGCCAGGGGGCGGATGGGCGATCCCGTGCCGCCCTTCAGCTTCAGTGGCGCTGCCACGAACACAAATTCGTGGACGCCATCGCGTGAGAGCTCCTCCATGTTGAGAGCTTCGATGATGTGGATGCCTTGTTCCACCAGCAGGTGGAGATGCACGGGCATGTTGGCCGAGGGCACGCGCTCAAAAGCCACGGTGTCGGACCCGGCGGCGATCACGCCCTTCGAACTGAGCCATCGCGCGCCTTCCAGTTCGGGGCCCGGCCCGCGCACCTGCGCGATGTAGGCCGCCGCATCGTCCCAATAGGTGGCCCAGCCGGTGCGCAGCAGCACGATGTCGCCGGCGCGGACGTCCACCTTCTGCCTGCCGCAGGCGTCCTCCATGTGTTGCGGGGTGACGAGAAAGTCTACCGGCAAGACCGGCAACTCCATCAGCGCGGCGATGTCCAGCAGAACGCCGCGTGCGATCAACGGGCGGATGGTGTCCACGCCCAGCCGCTCCACGCCGCGGCCGTAGGATTGGACTTCCGCCGCAATCGAGCCGTCATGCAGTTTGCCGTCTTTTGAGAAGTGGCACAGGGCATCGACGTGCGTTCCCACGTGAGCGCCGAGGGCGATGGACTCGGCCGCGGAACTGCCGCAGGCGGGCGAAACGAAGTCGCCGTGCTTCTTGAGGAGACTGTAGAGAAACGGCGGGTGGATGGGATGGTGCGGCATCCCGACGAAATAGGGTTGCGCGAGGTCGTAAACACGCGCCCGGCCCAGTGCTTGTAGCAGTTCGGAGACCATGGTCACCTCTCGGCGAATCTCCTACTATACCCGATGATATAATCCAAGCAACATGTTGCGAATCCTGGCGCTCGTCGTGTCTGGCGGCTGTCTGCTGGCGCAGCAGGCTGTTGACTACGAATCGAAAGTCCTGCCCATCCTGCGTGCCAACTGCATCGCCTGCCATTCGGAAAAGAACATCACCAGCGGACTTTCGCTGGAAACTCAGGAGTCCCTGCTGCGCGGCGGCAATCGGGGCGCGGTGGTGAAGAAGAGCGATCCCGCGGCCAGTCTGCTGCTGCAGGCGCTGCGGCACGAGGGCGACGTGAAGATGCCGCCGGGCCGCAAGTTAAAGGACGAACAGATCGCCATCCTGGAACAGTGGGTGAAAGACGGCGTGCCGATGCCGGCGGCGCTGATGAAGGCCCGGCGCAAAGGGGCTGACCATTGGGCGTTTCAGGCTCCCAAACGGCACCCGGCGCCCGAGGTGCAGAATGTGGCGGCGGTTCGCAATCCGATTGACAACTTCGTTCTGGCGCGGCTCGAAAAGGCGGGGCTGAAGCCTTCGCCTGAGGCGGACAAGGCCACTCTGCTGCGGCGCGTAAGCCTGGACCTGATCGGGCTGCCGCCCACGCCGAAAGAACTGCGCGAGTATTTGGCCGATGCGCGGCCCGATGCTTATGAACGCGCGGTGGACCGCCTGCTGGCATCGCCGCACTATGGCGAGCGATGGGCGCGGGTGTGGCTGGACATCGCCCGCTATGCCGATACCGACGGATATACGATCGACGCGCCGCGGCCCATCTGGAAGTACCGCGATTGGGTGATCGAGGCGATCAACAAAGACGTGCCGTTCAGCCAGTTTGTGATTGAACAGTACGCGGGTGACCTGCTCCCCAACCCGACCAATGATCAATTGATCGCCACCGGCTTCCATCGCAACACGCCCAGCAATTATGAGGGCGGCATCGATTTTGAGCAGTATCGCGTGGAGGCTGTGGCCGATCGGGTACAGACCACCGGCGCGGCGTTCCTGGGACTGACGCTGGGCTGCGCGCGTTGCCACGATCACAAGTACGATCCGATCTCACAGCGTGAGTTCTACCAGTTGTTCGCGTTTTTGAACAACGTGGATGAGGTGGACAAGGAAGACGACCGCAAGTACTTCAACAAGCCGTTCCTTGATCTGGCGACAGCGGAAGAGAGCGCGCGATCGGAGGCCTATCAAGCGCAGGTGGACGCCCTGCAGGCGGAGTTGAAGGCCTACGAGGCCAAACTCAGCGAGGAAAAAAGGAAAACGGACCCGGGCTGGATGGAGCGGCGCAAGAATCTGGCGGAGCTTCGCAAGCACAAACCGGAGGTGACGCAGACATTGATCATGCGCGAGTTGCCCACGCCGCGGCAGAGCTACATACACCTGGGCGGCGATTTCACGCGCAAGGGCGCCAGTGTGGATGCGGCCGTGCCGTCTGTGTTCCCGCAACTGAAGGGCGTTTCGGGCCGCCCCACGAGATTGGATCTGGCGAGGTGGCTGGTTGACCGCGACAACCCGCTCACCGCGCGCGTGACCGTCAACCGGTTCTGGCAGAAGTATTTCGGCAAGGGACTGGTGGACACCGAGAACGACTTTGGCACGATGGGCGAAAAGCCGACGCATCCGGAACTGCTGGATTGGCTGGCGGTGGAGTTCATGGACCGGGGCTGGAGCCAGAAGGCGCTGCACAAGACGATCGTGATGTCGGGTGTCTACCGGCAGGCGTCGGCGGCACGGGCTGATGCAAAGGCTGTGGATCCGGACAACCGGCTGCTTGCCTACCAGTCGCGCATCCGCCTGGATGCCGAGGTGATCCGCGATTCGGCGCTGGTGGCCAGCGGGTTGTTTTCGGGAAAGCTGGGCGGGCCAAGCGTATATCCACCGATCCCGGCCGGCGCCAATTCGGTGACGCAGGTCACCAGGGAATGGAAAACCGCCACCGGGCCGGACCGTTACCGGCGCGGGCTCTATACCTACTTCCAGCGTTCGGCTCCGCATCCGGGGCTGGTGTTGTTCGACGCACCGGACGCGACGGTGGCATGTACCCGACGGATTCAATCGAACTCGCCGCTGCAGGCTTTGACGCTGTTGAATGACGAGGCGTACTTCGAGTTTGCGCAGGCTTTGGCGGATCGCGCGATGAAGAGCGGCGCAAACGACGAAACGCGCCTGAAGGAAGCGTTCGCCCATGCGCTGAACCGCACTCCTTCTGAAACCGAACAGGGACGGCTGTTGCGGCTGCTGGCGGCGCAGCGCGATTCCAAGCGCGATGACCGGGCGGCGTGGACCGCGGTGAGCCGCGTGCTTCTCAACCTCGACGAATTTATGACCAGGGAGTGAATGCCATGACGAATCCTGAACAACGGCTGCTTCAACGGACCCGGCGCCAGCTCTTTCGCGACTGCGGGATTGGCATCGGCAAGGCAGGACTGCTTTCGCTGCTGGGCGAATCGGCATTCGCGGCCGGCAAGTTTCATCATCCCCCGAAGATCGATCGCGTGATCTATCTGTTCATGTGCGGCGCTCCCAGCCACCTGGAACTGTTCGATTACAAGCCGGAGCTGAGCAAGTGGGATGGAAAGCCGACGCCGGAGTCGGTCCTGAAGGGCAAGCGCTTCGCCTTCATGGACACGTTTTCCAAAGAAACGCCAAAGCTGTTGGCCACGCGGCGAAAGTTCCAGCGGCACGGACAGGCGGGCACCTGGGTCTCGGAACTCTTTCCGCACATCGCCTCCATCGCCGATGACATTACGCTGATCAACGGGCTTTCCACCGAGAACTTCAACCACGGGCCCGCGAAGCTGTTTTCCAATACCGGATCGGTGCGCACGGGCCGGCCGTGCATGGGCTCCTGGGTGACCTATGGGATCGGCAGCGAGTCAAAGGATCTGCCGGGCTTTGTCGTGCTGCAATCGGGTCCGCGCGGCCCGCGCGGCGGCGCCGCGTTGTGGGGTAGCGGGTTCCTTCCCACCGCCTATCAGGGGATTCCGTTCCGTTCGGGCGGCGATCCGATTCTCGATCTTTCCAGCCCCGCTGGCGTGACCAAAGATGAGCAGCGGCAGACGCTGGACGCCATCGCGGACCTGAACCGCTTGCGGCTGGAGTCAACCGCCGATCAGGAGATCGCCACGCGCATCAGCCAGTATGAGATGGCGTTCCGGATGCAGACCTCGGGGCCCGAACTGATCGACTTCGGGAAAGAATCGAAGGCGACGCTGGAGATGTACGGGGCTGAGCCTGGCAAGGCGACTTACGCCAATAACTGCCTGCTGGCGCGGCGGCTGGTGGAACGCGGCGTGCGATTCGTGCAGTTGTATCACGCTGATTGGGACCATCACCAGGACATCACAAAACCGCTGGACGAGGTGACTCATGAAGTGGACCGTCCGACGGCGGCCCTGATCAGGGATCTGAAGCAGCGGGGCCTGCTGGACCGGACGCTGGTGATCTGGGGCGGCGAGTTCGGGCGCACGCCGATGGGCGAAGTGCGCGAAAAGGGCCAGATCGGGCGCAATCACCACATCGATTCGTATTCGATCTTCATGGCGGGCGGGGGAATCAAGCCAGGACAGACCGTTGGTGGCAGCGATGAACTTGGCTTTACGCCGACCGAGCATATCGACGTCCATGACGTGCACGCGTCGGTGCTGCACATGTTGGGAATCGATCATCTGAAGCTGACGTTCCGCTCCCAGGGCAGGGACTTCCGCCTGACGGACATCAAGGGCCGGTTGATCCAGAAACTATTGGCTTAGGCGCGCTCGAAGGGCTATTCGGCGTAGGCGATGGATGCCACTTCGATGGTGTCGCCCTTCACCTGTCCGGCCACTTTCACCTTCTTGTCGAGGAACTTGGCGGCTTTGGCCGAATCCGACAGCTTGTACACCTTCTGATCTTTGTCGGTGACCAGCACAGCCTTGCTGCCGCCCTTCAGGCAGGCTGACGCGCATTCCCGCGCGCCCTTGTCCGCGCTGGCATTCGCCGCGCCGCAGGAACTGTCACTCACCCAGCCAACGAACTCTCCGGCTTGCAGCAGAAGAGAACCCAGCAGAAATGTCGAGAAAAGGAGCTTGCGCATAATCACAGCGTACCACTACCGGCTGGAATCCTCGTAGAGGTGAGAGATGTAGGGATAGCCGTTCATGGAGAGGCGCACTGCCGGGCCATCGCCATGGAACCTCGGCGCGTGGTAGCGAAACGGAGGTACGTACACCAGGTCGCCCTCTTCGGCGATGATCACGCCCACGCCTTCGATCGCGTAACGCATCTTTCCGGCCATGATCAGCCAGAACTCCGGGCATTCCGGATGATAGTGTCCCTTGTCGCGGGGATTCAGCGGGGCAAGGTTCTTCTCGCTGCCATGGATGAAGTTCACGGCAGCCCGGTCATCGCGCACCACACTCTGCACGGAGAGGCCGCGCTCATCGGGTTTTGCTGTGCGCTCCATATCGGCGAAGGTCACATGCGGCCGGTTGCCTTCGCCCCACAACCCCTTGCGCCGTCCCAGCTTCACTGGCACGTAGCCGGGCGGGGGAGGGGTCTCGCGCGGATACATGGTCCTGGCGCCGGCGATATGCACCTCCAGCCGCAGCGCCGGCCCATTCCCCACCACTTCCATCGCGTACACGGTCTGCAGTGGAACCTGCACCATCGATCCTCTGGAAGCGATGAATGGATCGACGCCTTCGATGGTGAACCGGATCTGCCCATCCAGCACGATCCACCATGCGCGGGTTTCGGGATGAAACCGCGGCGCCACTTTCGTTCCGGGCGCCGACGAAACATACGCCGCGAGAAGATAGGCATCGTCCACCACGGGATGGCGCCAGTTCTGCTCCCGGTGGTGGGCGCTGCGCACCTCGGCCAGTCTGGTGTGCGCCTTGTGAGGAGCGCTGTAGGCCGGAGGCCGGGCAGGCTTCTCCGCCCAAGCGAAATCAGTGGGCGGCAGGCTGCGCTGCGCCAGCGCCGCCAGACAAACCAAAGGCAGGATCATACGCGTTTCACAAACCGCAGCAGCCAGATGAGAATCACGGCGCCGATGGTGGCCACCACCAGCCTGCCGATCAGGCCGCTTCCGTGCAGCCCCATCATCCCCAGGGCGAAGCGCCCCACCATCGATCCGATCACGCCGACGACGATGTCGCCCACCAGACCGTATCCGCCGCCCTTCATGATTCGCCCGGCAATGGCGCCGGCGGCCAGGCCGATGAGCAGGAACCATAACAGGTCCATGAGTGAATGCGCTCCTTTCGCGCATTTCAGTGTATACTGAACGGCCATGTCAGCAAAGAAAATAATAGCCGTGACCGGCGCCACCGGAGCGCAGGGCGGCGGACTCGTCCGCGCCATCTGCAACGATCCCGGCGGCGGGTTCACCGCGCGCGCCATCACCCGCAATCCCGGCTCGGACAAGGCCCTCGCCCTGGCCTCGCTGGGCGCCGAAGTGGTGGCGGCCGACCTGGATGACGCCGCCAGTGTTCTGGCCGCTTTCGAGGGCGCCCACGGCGCGTTTTGCCTCACCAACTTCTGGGAACACTTCTCGCCGGAGAAGGAACTTGCGCAGTCGGCGAACCTGGCCGGGGCAGCGCGGCAAGCCGGGCTCAACCACACAATCTGGTCCACGCTGGAGGATTCCCGCAGGTTCGTTCCGCTGGAAGACAGCCGGATGCCGACGCTTCAGGGCAAGTACAAAGTGCCGCACTTTGACGCCAAGGGGGAAGCCGACGCGTTCTTCACAGGGCCCACGACGTTCCTGCTGACTTCCTTTTACTGGGAGAACTTCATACACTTCGGCATGGGCCCCAAGCCAGGCCCGGATGGCGTTCTGGGAATCACCTTTCCACTGGGCGACAAGAAGTTTCCGTCCATCGCGGTGGAGGACATCGGCAAGTGCGCCTACGGCATCTTTTGTCAAGGCGAAGAGTGGATCGGCAAGCGGGTGGGCATCGCCGGTGAGCACCTGACGATCGCGGAAATGGCCGAAGCCTTTACGCGCGCGATCGGCCAACCGGTTCGCTACAACGAGGTTGCACCGGAGGTGTATCGCAGCTTCGGCTTCCCCGGCGCCGATGATCTGGGAAACATGTTTCAGTTCAACCGCGACTTCAGCGAGGTGTTTCTTGGCGCACGAAGCCTGGAGGTGTCGCGGAAATTGAATCCGGAACTGCAGACGTTCGACCAGTGGCTGGCGGCCAACATCGGCCGTATCGTGCCATAGAACCTCAGGCCGGCCCCGCCGCCATCTTCGCCGCGAATTCCAGCGCCGCCACCAGGCTGCGCGTCGATGCCACGCCTTTGTAGGCGATATCGAACGCCGTGCCGTGATCGACAGAAGTGCGAATGATCGGCAGCCCCAGCGCCACGTTTACGCCGCCTTCAAAGTCCAGCAGCTTGAGCGGTACGTGGCCCTGGTCATGGTACATGCACACAATGGCGTCGAACTTCTTTTTCTGCACGGCCATGTAGAACAGCGTGTCGGGAGGGAACGGGCCATCGACGGGTAATCCCCGGGCCTGTGCCCACTCTATGGCCGGCCTGATCTCGTCGATCTCCTCGCGGCCGAACAGCCCGTTCTCACCGGCGTGCGGATTCAGACCGGCGACGGCGATGCGCGGGCTTTTCCTGAGGCGCGCCACCGCGTCACACGTCAGTTGAATGATCTTCTGGATGCGTGGGCGCTTTGCGCGCTCGATCGCCTCACGCAAAGAGCAGTGCGTGCTGACGTGGGTGACGATGAGTTGATCGGAAGCGAGCATGATGGTGACGTCTTCGGCGCCGCAAACCGATCCGATCAGCTCCGTGTGTCCGACAAAATCCGGGTCGGTGAGTTGCGTGGCTTCCTTGTTCATGGGCAGTGTCACCATGGCGGCAATTTCGCCGGCCAGCGCGGCCCTGGTAGCCGCGATCACGTATTCGCGGGCGGCGGCGCCCGAGGCGGCGCTGATCTCACCCGGCCGCAGGTCCTCCACGCGAAGCTGGCGCATGTCACGGACCTTCAGGCCGTCGCGCAGGTCCACGTTCAGCCCCATCATCGAAGCAGCCTTCTCCAGGATCGCCAGGTCGCCGAAGACAACCACGGGATGCCGCAACTCGCCATTGGCGTAGGCCTTGAGTACAATTTCGGGGCCTACGCCGCTGGCGTCGCCCATGGTGATTCCAAAAATCATGTGTTCTTTCCTAAGGTCGCATGAACGCGCGCGATGAGGTCAGGGGGGCCGAACCCGCCGGCCTTTGTAATGAGGGTGAGTGGGCGCCCGCCCGCATCGATTCGTGACACCGGGACGCCGGGAAGAAGCTCCATGATGGGTTGGATCTCCTGGCAGCCGAGCCGTTGAAGGATGGCGCGGGCGGTGTCGCCGCCGAAAACCATGAGGGCGTCGACGGGCAGACGCGCCGTGACGCGGCCAGCCAACTCGGATGCCGCGATTTCTTCCTCGCCCGGCCGCCATTCCCCGGTGGCCAGCACGTCCCAACCGGGAATCCGTGCCAGCGACACCTGCTCGCGTGATCGTGGATGCAGGCTGCCGCAGACCACCAGGCAGGAGCGAATGGCCGGCGGAGGTGCGGGCCGATGGCGGCGGTCCGGCAGCGTGAGAGCCCAATAGGGGATGAATCCCGCGGGACTGGCGATCAGTGGGGCGTCTCCAATGTTGTGCGCGATCCGGGCCAGATCGTCGTCCGTCCCTGCGTCCCACACCGTCACCGCCGGCAGTGGCGCCATAAGGTCCGCCACGGAGGAAGCGGTAACCGGATTGCGCGGATCACGGGCGAAATCGGTTTCCGCCAGCGGCACTCCGTCAACGTAGAGTACGCCGCCGCGCACAGTGCGCCCCACGCGCGGATAAGCGGGGATGTAGTGAATGCGGCCGCCGGGGTGGGCATCCAGCAGCCCGCTGAATTCGGCCGCGATGTTGCCCCGCAGCGTGGAATCGGTCTTTTTGTAGATGCGGCCCGGGTGCTGGAGCGCAATGCTCCGGTGCAACTCGCGAGCCTGTTGCGCAGTGGCGTGGCGGGTTTCCGTGTCGATGACCAGCAGTTCGCCGGAGGCCGCGCGGTGGGGGTTCAACGTCACGATCGCAGGAAGTCCGGCCTGCGCCAGCAGCGCGCCCGCTTCCAGTGCGCCGGTGAGATCGTCGGCGAGTGCGAGGGCTTGCATCACGATCAGGAGTGAAAGACCTGAAACGATTGAATGCGCGGGCTGCCCGTGGCAGCCGCAACGCGCAGGCGCACCTGCCGGGCCGCCGTGCGCGGGAAAACGTCGATCTTTTTATGGCCGATCGTTGTGCCGCGGTACAACTCGCGCCAAACGCCGTTGTCCGCATCGCGCGCCTCAATTGCGTAGCGATGGATGTGCTGGCCTTCGTAGAGCCATTCCATCGCCACCGTACGGTCGAAGCTGACGGCGGCGGGAAACGTCACCACCGTTGTGCCGCCGGCTGCGTCCGCGAGACTCTTGCCGTAGAGGCGTGTGATGGCGGAGCCGAACTCCTTCAGTTGCGCCGTGTCGTTTTCAGGCAACA